>JBCKZH010000005.1:0-60899 GCA_038919385.1 Vicinamibacterales bacterium
TTTCCGTCGTTCACGGCCGAAGCGCTGACCGGCCTCCTCCATCGAATCAAGACCGAAAGGCAACAAGCGGTGCTCACCGCCTTTCGCCGTTCGTTGCGCCGTTGATCGCGACGTCCCTCATCCCCGTCGCCGGAGCACCTCGGTGACGCGGATGCGCATGCCGCGTACGCAGGCTCATGCGGTCATCGATCGGGCCGCCGGACGCGGCCGGCGATGGGCTGGGGCAGGCGCAGGAAGTCCTGCGTGTTCCAAGTGTAGAGGGTCGCGGCATTGGCTTTGAGCGCGCACTGCCCGAGCAGGGCATCGTCAAGGGCGCCGCTGGTGAGCTTCGCCTGAGCGGCCTGCTCTATCGTCTGGAAATACTCGCCTTCGTCGAGGGAAACGAGCGTCAGGTGTTCGCGGATGTCGCGCAGGAACAGAAGCGCGGTGTCGCCGTCCACGATCGCGTGGCGCACGCACCATGTCGGCGCTCGCGATGTTCCTGTTGGTGATGTTCGGGCTGACCGGAAGTTGTGGCGGTGGCCCGGCGGACCGCTCCAATACTCTCCTTCCATCGTCTTCTCTCGCCGCCGCCACCCGCTTCACGTCCGCCAGCGTAATCTCCCCCCGTTCTCCTCGCAATCCCACGAAAAGTAGCGGTCGACAAGAGATTCAGCCCCGGGCGCACCCTGCTGCTGCCGGGGCTGCGCTCGAGAAAATCGGTCCAACTCAACCCTATGTCAGAAAGTGTGCCATACTTCTGACACTATGGCGGAACGTCTCTCAGCTCGTATCCTGGCCGAGGTGGCCGCGTTACCAGAGGCCGCCCTGATCTACGCCAAAGGGCTCCTTCATCTGGGCACTCGTCCCGCCGTCGACCAGGCGTTGGCTCGGCTCGCACGCCGGGGACAGTTGCTTCGGGCGCGCCGAGGACTGTTACGTACGTCCGGTTGAGACCCGATTCGGTCGGAGGACGCCCAGCGTAGAGGGTGTGCTCAACGCACTCCAGGCGGAAACCGGTGAAACGCTAGCCCCCAGCGGCGCGACGGCCGCACATCTCCTGGGTCTCACAACGCAGGTACCGGTGCGCACCGTCTACCTGACCTCAGAGCCTGAGTCGCCGCCTGCGGTTCGGCGCCCAGACTGCGCACACGAGGTTCCAGGACCTGCACGACCGGCTGCGCCAGCCAGGCGCGGACGTGACCGGCAGCCTCAGGGACGATCGTGACCCGCCACGCGCGCGTCCTGCTCCCGGAAGGCGTCGGCCTCCAGCTCGTCGGCCAGCTTGTTGAAACTCGTCGGATCAATGCCCGCGCGCAATCCCAGCGGCCGCGCCGTGAACTCGAATGCGGGACGTCCGGATCGGGCCGGCTCGCCGCCCAGAGCGGCACGGCACATTCGCAGGGCACACGGGTTCTGTATTTTCCGTAGAGACGGCGAGACGCTATTACTGCTCATCGGGCAGCAGCACTTTAGCGGCGCGATGAATCGCGTGTACTATGCGGCTTCTCCTTGTTCAACCCTCAGCTTCAAGCCGAGCGCCCGCAGGATTGCGGTCAGGCTCGACAAGCGCGGGTTTCCAACCTCCGAGAGCGTTCGGTAGAGGCTCTTGCGGTCCAGTTCAGCCAGTTCCATATCCACAACGAACTCGCCAAGGGCCTGGGAGAGGTGGAACTCCATCCAGTGGTGGCCGATATCACGGACGCCAGGCGAATCGACCAGGTGTTCGAGGCTGTGCAGCGATGGGGCGTCGAGCGGTTCGTGCTGATCTCCACGGATAAGGCGGTGAACCCGACCGAGCGTGATGGGCGCGACCAAGCGGGTGGCGGAACTGATCGTGGAGGGTCTCAGCGGATCGCACACCACGCGCTTCGCGGCCGTCCGGTTCGGCAACGTCCTGGCGAGCAACGGCAGCGTGGTGCCGACATTCCTCGCCCAGATCGCAAACGGTGGTCCGGTTACGGTGACGCACCCCGAGATGCGCCGGTTCTTCATGATGAGTCTCAATAGGCACGATGTTAATCAAGCGCACCACAAGGGCGTCAACGACAGGATCTACTACAGGGAAATCTGATCTGGTCGCGGTCCACCGACCACGTGGCCGTTGAGGAGCCGCAGGAGCTGTGTGCGAGCGATAGTCACTGAAACCGACGCGAACCCCGCGAAAACACAGGAGAGACGGTGACGGACATTGGACGTTGGGTTAGGCTGGAATCAGCCATGAGCCGCTTCGGCATGCAACTTCAAGCCCAGCGCACCTACGACTTTGAGGATGGTGTCGAAATCTGGGCTGCGCTCTCCGGAGAGTGCTTTGTAAAGGCTTTCGCGAGATAAGCCCGCATCACGCGCCACCTGCGCCATGCCCTTGGCGCGAGCAATATCGCCTAGCGCCCTGGCAATGAATGCCGCATCGCCATCGGCTTCTTGAAGGCAAGCCTCCAGGTAGGCCGCCATTTCTTCGGGAGTGCGAAGATGTTCGGCAACATCGTAACGAGTAGTAATGGTTTTGGTCATCATGTGCTCCTACAGGTTGTGTGCGAGCCGCAAGGCAGCTTTGATGTCGGTGGCTTGAGTGCTCTTGTCACCACCAGCCAGCAGGATCACCAACTCGCGTCCGCGCTTTGTGAAATACACCCGGTAGCCCTGGCCATAATCGATCCGCAACTCCGAGACACCTTCGCCCACGGGCTTGACATCGCCGGCGTTCCCCGCCGCCAAACGCTCGACCCGGACTTGAATGCGCGCCCGTGCGTGAATGTCGCGAAGTTCATCGAGCCACCGAGCGTACTTCTCGGTTTTGCGAATCTCGATCACGGCGCAACTGTAGCCGCACGGCTACAGAATGTCAATGCGAAAGTTCAGAACATCACGCCGAGGCCCGCGGGGTTGGCGCCTAGATGACGTCGAGTGATGCACCCGCCCGATGGCCATTGCGGCCGTGTATGCCATAGTCCGGCATGGACGCCGGGCTGGTATTCCACCAGCGAATTCTCGACGACGACGGTGGCATCGTAGAGATGGTGATCTGGAAAGTGCCGTCGCCAGTTCCGCCCTCGTTGCACGGACTGAAGTATTCCCTGTTCTATGGCCGCCCAGGCGTTCGAGAGCTGGGACGCACTGGCCAAGTCGCTTGGCCGCGACTACAGCAACGTCCACGCCGACGTGCAGGCATTGACATCCGCCGGCCTGCTTGACGTGGTGGATGGCCAACTTCGCGCGGAATACGACGCCATCGACACCACGATCGCGATCTGAGCCGCCGTTCCTCGGCGAGCAGATGAGGGTGGTTGATATGGCGCGCGACGAACTCCTGGAGCGCGTGGAGGACACTGACGACGTGGCTTGGCTCAAGCGCGCCCGTGGCAAGGTGCTCCACTACCGACCGCGTCATCGCCGCGAAGTTTATCGCTGACCACGCAGGAGCGCTCCGTGATGCGCGCCATGCCGTGGCTGATGGCGTGGTCGCCGTCGATCCCGTCCAGCAGCACGCGGACGCCGTTCGCGCGCGCCGCCTTGTAGAGCACCGTGGAAAACCCACAGCCACAAGAACGTCCTCACCGCCACGCGCGACCAACCGGACCTGCGCGATCGGGCGGCGGTGAACTACCGGTTTCGTGCGAACAGGCCCAAGTTTGTCTTCCTCGTCGTGGGAACCGTGGGCGGCATTGTCGCCAAACGACGGCCCATCCGCTCTCGATCGAACCGTCGCGCACGCAGCTCGGTCTGGCATTTCTCGGAGGCTTCGGCTTCTTGCTGCTGTCTTTATCGATTGCAGTTCGCGATGCCCCAGCGGAGTGGCTTGCCGCCATTCTTTGGACCAATTGCTACTGGAGAATGACACCCATTGAGGGAGTAAAATAGGAATTGGGAGGGAACGGTGATCCGAACCATTGAGGCGGTTATTGACGAGAAGGGAAACGTGCGGCTGCTCGAGCCGTTCATGCCCGGCGCCGTGCGGCGGGTGCTGGTTACTGTCCTCGATGAGGCTCCGGCGTCCACCTTGTCCGAGTCTGCCCTGCTCAGTGAACGTTCGCTTTCCGAGGACTGGAACCGGCCGGAAGAGGATGAAGCAGGCCCACATCGCGCCAGTCATCTTCTCGTTCGGTCTCTTTGCTGTGAATGAGGTCGTCGAGACCGAGAACGCTGATGCGATGGCCGCCGTAGAGCCCCTCGGTCCGGCGGGCGTGCAACTCGTCGAACGGTGCGAGCAGGTGATTCTCTCGCCAGAACTCGAGTCGCTCCTCGCGCCCGTCCGCGAATCTACCCACGACGAAGCGACGAAAGGCCGTGGGCCGCCAACTCGGTCCCTCGCGGAACGACTCACCCGCGATGACGAGGGAGCGGCGGAGCACGGAAGGGAGCACGTCCCATTCGGACCGGTCGAGCGCCAGGCAGAAGTCGTAATCGAGCGTGCTTCGGTCGACGCCGTAGAACCGGACGGCGTGACCGCCCATCAGCAGCGCTCGCAGGCCGAGCGCCGACAGTGCCTCAGCCAGCGCCGCCGCGCGCGCCTCGGTGGTCACGTCAACGAGTCTTCCCAGCCTCGGCTTCCCCTCGCAAGCAGCAGCGCAATGAGCGGATGCCTACGAAACTCGTTCTCTGAGAGCGCGCTGTTCACGAGCATGACGACGTCATCAAGGTGTCGATCCAGATAAATCTCTTCCGCGGCATCCGCGCTCGATGCCTCACCGGCCAGGAGCAGGCGGACGATCGGATCGGCAACGGCCTGATCGGCGAGCATGAGTCCCGACGCGCGTATCTTCGGTGGCCTACTGGTTCCGCGCGGCCAGGTCCTTGGTCAAAGACCCCTCTGCTCGAGTCGTCCGCGGACCCTGCGGGCCAACCCGGCAACGACGGGGGACTGACCGAACGTGCTCATGCGGTCATTGATCGGGCCGCCGGACGCGGCTGGACTAGGCGTTTAACCTAAAAAAAGCAGTTGGCTCGTTAACTGGCGTCAAATTAAACGGTCAACAAGGCGGGTGGATCAGTGGTGGCGAGCATGAACTTGGCGAACGCACGCATGAGGATGGCGCGTAAGCGCTGAACGTCCGTCAACTGCTCCGCAGTCGCTTTCAATTGACTCAGGAAGGCCGCCAAATTGGTCAGGACGGCTTGTCTGGTCGCCTGCTTGGCGTGGGTATCTGGTGATCGTCAGGCGCGTCTGTCCGGCATGCTTCGTTTGGGTCGCCACGCCATGCAGCAACAGCGGCCGGCTGGAAATCGCCTCGAAGTGCTTGTGCGGTTGCGCGAGCCTGACGAACAGCGTCCACCAGTTGTCGACCAAGGCCACCATGCACGCCATGAGTCGGCAGCGCGCCAAATCCTGGGTGGTGAAGCCTCCCCACCCCCATTGATTCTTCAGCTCGTCGAAGTTGTTCTCCGCGTCGGCCCGGTCACGATAGAGCTGGGCCAAGGTGAGGATCGGGTACGCCGTCGAGGTCACCAGCACGGCGTACGCGTAGCGCGCGATCGGCGGCTCGCCCACGATGAAGGCGAACGCGTCCTGGCGATCATCTTGGCCGGCGACCAGCATCGCGCCGGTGAGTGTCCGGCGCAGCACCACCCCCCGCCGCGCCCGGCTCCAACCCGAGAGCGTCAGCGTGTCCTCTTGCCCCTCCCCTCCTTGTCCAGCATCGATCCAGTCGTTGGTGTAGAACAGTGTCTTGATGAGGCCCTTCACGTTCTTGGTCACGCGCAGCTTGGTCAGATACGGCTGGTCGCGCGCCTCGGCCTCCTGCATCACCGACTCGTTGCCATAGGCGATATCACCACGCAACAATGCGGGGCGCTCAGCCTTCGGCAGCGAGTCCAGCCACGGCCATATGCCCGGCATGCTGTGCAGCGGCGCGGTCTCATTGCCGGGCATCACTTCCACGGCCAACGCCAGCCGCGTGTTGGCCATCAACGCGCTGTGATAACTGTGCGAGGGACGCCCCGGCTTCTTCGGGTTGTCGCCCACCAACGCCCCCTCCTGCTTACCGTACAGGCACTTCACGGTCGCATCCAGATCGAGTACCCAGGGGGTGGCCAGGAAGGGCTGCGTCGTCTTCGCCAGGTGCCGGTCGAGCCAGGCCACGGCCGATGATTCGTCCATCCGCGCCAGTGCGCGCCGCGTCCTCCGACACAAACTTCGCCACGCCCATCAATGCTGGGTGGATGCCGTCGTTGCGCATCGCGGTGATATGGGCATCACGGTGGTGCCCGGCCAGGATCGATAACAGCAAGGTGGCCAACACCTCTCGCTTGTCGGAGGCGTTGTTGCTGGTGTAGAACAGCGGGCAGTCCGACACCCAGGTATCGAAGACACCGCTGACGTTAAGAAACTCGACGAAGAAGGGCAACTGCCCGAGCGGCGTCACCGCTGCTGCGGGATCCTACTCGACGTGGATGCGACCGCCAAACGTATCGAGCGCAATCGGCTCTTGTCGACTCACCAATGCCTTGCGTTTTGCTTCACCCATTGGGCGAGTCCTCCCATGACTGAAAATACCCCGGAAACCCGCGCCCAGTAAGGCTCTACGTTAGCAGCATCACGGTTCAACTGCCGTTTATAGGTTTAGGGGTGTACCGCGGGTCTACAATCAGCAACCGCCGTGAACAGCGGTAACCGGATAGGATCATTGTAAGTGGTTGAATCTATGGGGTCAATCGGTATCTACTGTGGCAGGGCTGTTTATGGCGGTAGACGGCGTTGCCGCCTTCACACGGCGGGGGTCGGAGGTTCGAATCCTCCAGCGCGCACCACTTCCCCTCCCCGATCTTGAGCCCACGCCTTCGGTCAATTGCCGTCGCAGCTCTTCTCGCCGGCATTGCTGTTCTGATCGTCAGCGCACCCCATGGTCCCGTCGGCCTCTCAGCCGACGAAGCCGCACTCGCACAGGAAGCTCGCGCCGTCACTGCCACCGGCCGCGGAAGCGACGGCCGGACCGCGCCGCTGCTGTTTCGCGTCACGGAGGAGCACTGGCTTCAGCCGTTGCCCGTGTATTTCACTGCCGTGGTTGCGGTCTTCGTGCCGTCCGACATGGCGGGCCGATACGCGGCTGCCGTCATCGGCGCAATCGATATCGCGCTGATGTTCATTCTCGGACGACTCCTCTTTTCCGGCACGCACGTCGCGGTTGCCGGAGCCCTCCTTCTGCTGGTGACGCCGGCGCACTTCGCGCATGCGCGCAGCGGCACCGAGGCGATCTACGCCGTGCCGTTCGTGCTCTTGTGGCTCATCGCGCTCGTCACTTATCTGAACGGCGGCCGCTTGCGTTCCGCCGCCGTCGGCGGGTTGGTCCTGGGTCTCGGCGTCTACTCCCAGCCGGCGGCCCCGCTAACCATGGGGTTCCTCCTGGCGGTCACGTTAGCCGCAACCTGGGCCACGGGCCGTCCGCGCGTCCGCGATCTCGCGGCGCTGCCGTTGGCGTTTGCCGCGCCGCTCGTGCCGCTCGCGATGTGGTTCGCCGTCAATCCGCAAAGCTATCAGGATACGTTTGGCCGATGGGCCATCCACGCCGCGCATCTCCGCTTCCCCCTGGACGGCGTCCGCGCGTTCGTCAACTGGACGACGCTGGGAGCGCGGGTGACAAACTATTGGGGGTTCTTCGATCCGTCGTGGCTCTTTCTGGATGGGCCATCGGCGCCTGGCACTCCCCTCAACGGGGCGGCGCCGTTTCTGATGTTCACGGTCTTGGGATTCGCCGTAGGCGTTGCCCGGCAGCTTCACGCCGGCCCACGGGCGATGACGCTGACGGTGCTGGCCGGGCTTGCCGCGACACCGCTCGCCGCGTCAACTTTCGGCCGCCTTCACGCAATCGACGCCGCTTTGCCCGTTACAGTGTTCGTGGTCTGGATGGCGACCACCGGCTACGCGAGCCTGATCGACAGCCAGAGCAGCTACCGCCGATTACTGGGATGGGCCGGCATCGTCGCCATGGCGATCGAGTTCGGCCGCTTCTATAGCGGCGGCTTTGCCGGCTGAGCTAGGATCCGGTCTTTTCGAGCAGGGCGAACGAGGGCGCACCGTTCGGCTCGGTGATCGTGCGAACGAGGTGCCACCCGGCCTGGCCGTCCATCAGCGACTGGCACTCGGCTGTCTCGACCGGACACACGAGTTGATCGCCGGCCGTCTCCCCCTCCGGGACACGCGTGGTGTAGTGCACCGCGCGATCCAACATGTCCGCGCGGCCATTCGCCAGCGCGTAGAACCTCCAGTAGCGCGCGGCAAACGGAATGGCCGGACTGAGGTAGACATGCTGGTTCGAATCGGGACTGGTCCGCTCGAGTGCGGCAATCAGGGCGTCACGGGTGTTGCCGCCGAACCACGATGCCGACTCGATCCGATAACGGCCCATGTAGTCGCCGTAGAACCCGGCAAACTGCAGAGGCACCGCCGCCACCAGAGCGATCGCAGCCACTTGCGCCCACCGCGTCTGGCTGGCGATCAGCCAGTCCACACCGTACGCCGCCGCCAGCACGCCGAAGGGAATCACGAACAGGATGCGGTTCATCTCGAGCGCGCCCGAGATGATCGCTGGGATCGGCGCCGTCAGCAGACCGGCGAGGATCACCATGTGAATGCCGCGACGCAGTTGCGCCAGATGCACGATCCCGAGGGGGATCAGCACCGCGAAACTCATGGGAAACAGACCGGCCATCCGCGTCGAGTTGATCATGCTCGAGTCGCCCGATATGAAGAGATATTCGGGACCGAAGAACGACCAGAACAGGCCGGCCTTCGCGCGCAGTGCCGCCAGGCCGGCGTCCAGTGAAGGTCTGCCAGCGGCCACACCACCCGCCAGTTGATACGCATCCACGACCTGTGTGACTCGCTCCGGATGCGTGAGATACCACCATCCCATCGGCAGTAGCGGCACTGCGAACGCGGCCGCAGCCACCAGCAGAGACCGCCGTCCTGACAACCGGTAACCCAGGACGCCGGTCAGGACCAGATACACCGGCATGATCACGACCCAGGCCAGGTAGGTGTAGGCGCCCACGCCCAACCACGCCGCCCCGGCCGCGAGCCGACGCGTGCCTGGCCGCTCGGAAAACACGGCCAGGCACAGCAGCCAGGCCATGATGATGGGCAGCGAACTCTGTGGGCTGAGAATCAACCGGCTGCGAATGAAATGCGCGGGCGTCAGCACCAGAAAGCCGGCGGCGACCAGCGCCATCCAGTCACGGCCGAACAGCCGGCGTGCCAGCAGAAACATCAGGACGACATTCAGCACTCCGAGCAGTGCGGTCGGCAGCCGGACGTTCGCTTCTGAAACCGGCAACCATGTCAGGGCCGCCGCGGTGAGATAGATGACGGCAGGATCACGACCCGCCGGAAACTCTGGTTCGGTGAAAAACACCGGAAGCAAATGCCCAGCCAGATCGCGGCCCGATGATGCGATCGACGCGGCCTGCAACGCAAACTGCGACTCGTCGTGCATCAGATACACGGGCGCGTAGCCGAGCCGGGTCGCGTACAGAATTGCCGACGCCATCGTCAACGCGGCAATCAGCAACAGCGTACGTCGCGGCATCTACCCGACGCCAGGACTGACCGCGTACTTGTCGA
Source organism: Vicinamibacterales bacterium (assembly GCA_038919385.1). Classification (GTDB taxonomy): domain Bacteria; phylum Acidobacteriota; class Vicinamibacteria; order Vicinamibacterales; family UBA2999; genus 12-FULL-67-14b. The sequence continues at coordinate 9,536 of JBCKZH010000005.1, forward strand.
TCAACCCCTCGCGCCTGCCGACTTCGCTCAGCAACTGGCGGATCTGCGGATCGTCGTCCACGAGGAGCAGCAAGGGAAGATGAGGACCGTCGATGTCCGATTGCATGGGTGTCGAAGCGGTCCGCCAGTAGGGAACGGCTGTGCTCGTGACGCCGCCTAGCCGACCTTCTTGACCTCGTCGATCAGGGCCTGGATGGCGCGGGCATAGGCCGCGTCGGCCTCGGCGTGGGCCTTCATGTAATCGGCCTCCGACATCTTGTCTTCACGCCAGTTGCCGTCGAAGCGTATGCTCTTGGCGCCGAGGTCGTGCGAATCGGACGGTCCGGCCTTCGTGGCCGGCTTCGCCCTGAGGCCATCGGCGCCGAGGTCGGTGACGAAGTGGCGCGACTCCACCACCGACGCGCTGTTCAGGTCCATGTAGACCTCGCGGTAATCCTTGCGAATCAACTTCTCGTTGACCACTGCTGGCGCTGTCGTGCGGGCCCAGACCACCAACAACTGTCCTGGAAAGTTGAGCGCGCCGACGAACTCTTCCCTGTTATCAGGCATCCGCGCGGCAATGCTGTCGAGCTTCTTGCTCGTCAACAACTGCGCCAGCTCCTTGGCGGGTGCGGCGGACTTGGGTTCCTGTGCGACCGCGACCGACGAGAACGTGGTGGCGAGGAGAACTGGGACCAGGATGTGGGTGACAGACGCTGGGGACAAGAATTTCATGTCCCCATTTAACACGTTCAGCCGATGAAAAGCGATTCTTCCTCGTCCACCACTGGCCGGCTGGCCTGACGGCGGCGCGAGGCTTCGCGCAGGCCGCGGAAGGAATCGATCAGCGCCGAGACGCCGGCGAAGATGGCCAGGCCCTGCTTGGCCGGTCCCGTCACAAACGACTGGGCGGCGGCCAGGGTCCGATCCACCCGCTGGGTCAGTTCGGTAAACACCTGGTCAAAGCGCTCCACCTGCTTGGCGGCCAGGGCGGCGGTGCGGGCGGCCTCGTTGGTGAGCGCGGTGAGGTTTGCCAGCAGCGGCTTGATGTCCTGGTCGAGCTGGGTGGCGATCTGGTCCACCCGCCGGGCCAGGCGGATTCCGGCATAGATGGCGCCCAACTGGATCAGGGCCATCAGGAGCACCGCAAACGCGATGATGCCGAGAAACAGCTCGCCGGTGCCGCTCACGTCTGGTCGCCTCGCTCACGCGCCTGTTGGAATGCCTCGCGGCCGCGGTCGACGGCGGTCACCAGGTTCTCGCGCTGGCGTTCGTAGTATTCGCGGCCCTGGTCCATGGCATCGCGCGCGCGATCCTTGCCCTCGCGCGCCTTCTTGCCCAGGAACTCCCGCGTCTCGTCCCCGGAGGCGGGCGCGAACAAGAACGCCACGGCCGCGCCCGTGAGGGCGCCGACCACGAAAGCAATCATCACGCTGCTGCCGCTACTGTCCTTCGACATGGTGTGCCTCAGAAAATGCTGACCTTCACGTTCAAGTACTTCTTCGGATCCTTCTTGATCTCGACAATTAATGCCTTCACTTCGGACACCGCTTGATTCATGTTCTCATATAACTGTTTGTCGTGCAGCAGCTGCCCGGCGGTGCCCTGGCCGTCGTTGAGCTGTTGCAGAACCGTGTCGAGGCGGGCAGTCATCCCATCGATGCGCTTATAGAGCGCGTCGTCGGTCAGCAGCTTGCCGGCCGTGCCTTCGCCCCGGTTCAGCCGCCCCGTCATGGTCTCGAGGTTCGACGTGGTCTGGTTCAGGTTCTTCGCGAACGCCGGGTCGTTCAACAACTGGCCCAGGCTGCCCTCGCCCTTACGCAAGCCAGAGGTGATGGCGTGGAGGTCGGCGAGCGACGCTTCCAACTGGTTATATATCTTGGGGTCGTTGGCGAGCTTGCCGACCGTGCCCTTGCCCTCCGACACCGATCGCGCCACCCGCTCCGCCGCCTTCACGAAGCTGTCGAACTCCCGATAGACGGACTCGTCGGTGAACAGCTTGCCGACCGTGCCCTTCCCCGCCCGGATGTCCTGCACCAGCAACCGGGCCTCGGTGAGGCCGGCCGTGGCTTGCGTCGTGAGCTGGGCGATGCTTCCTTCGGCCGGGCCGGTGCGGATGTACCCCCATTCGGGAATCGGCGTGCCACCGGGACCAGCGGTGATGTCGACGGCTCCCTCTCCCAGCAGCGAGATCGTGCCCAACACGGCGTTAGACCGGTCCGTCACCAGGGGCCGAAACTCGTCTTTGACGTCGAACCACACTTCCACGTTGGTGCCCATCAGGATGACCTGGTCGACGGTGCCGACCTGGACGCCGGCCACCCGCACCGGCGAGCCCGCCATCAGCCCGGCGACGTTGTCGAACCGCGCCTTGAGCGGGTAGTTCTGCCACGGCATGCCGCCGCCGCCGCCCACGGCGAAGATCAGCATGGCCGCCATGACCAGCGCGATGACGGCGATGATGCCGAACTTGAGTTCGGCCCAGGCGAGTGATTGTGTGCGGGGCATGGTCCGGGAGTCCTCTTACGAAAGAAAGGTTTGCATGTACGGGTCGGTTGAGCCTCGCACTTCGTCGGCCGAACCCTCGAAGTGGATGGTGCCGTCCTTCAGCATGACGAAGTCGGCCTCATTGATCTTGGCCGCGGTGGCCGCCGCGATCCGCGCCTCACCTGCCGCGTCCCTGGACGCAGAGTGGGTGGCGACGTAGAACGCGTCGCGCAGTTGATGCGTCACGATCACCGACGTGACGGCCTCGAGGTCGCGGAGCTTGATGATCTCGGCGTTGATGGTGAGTGCGGTGATGGGATCGAGTCCGGTGGTCGGTTCGTCGTAGAGCAGCAGGGTCGGCTTGGCCGCCATAGCGCGCGCGATCGCGACGCGCCGGCGCTGGCCACCCGACAGCTCCGACGGCTTCTTGTCGATGTGCTCACTCAGGCCCACGAACCCGAGCACTTCTTCCACGCGCTGGCGCACTTCGGGCAGCGGCAGCGTGGTCTCTTCGTAGAACTTGTAGCCGACGTTCTCGCCCACTGTGAACGAGTCGAACAACGCGCCCTCCTGGAAGACCATGCCCATATGATGGCGCACGCCCATCAGTTGCGTTTCGGTCATCTCGTCCACCCGGTGGCCGAGCACCCACACCGTGCCGGAGTCAGGCCGAAGCAGCCCCAGCATCAGCTTGAGGATGGTCGACTTGCCGGCGCCGCTCTCCCCCAGGAAGATCTTGGTATGCCCGGCGCGCACTTCGAAGGTGACGTTCCTGAGGACTACCTTATCGTCGAAGGCGAGGTTCACCTTGTCGAACAGCACCACGGGGGCGGGCGGTTCAGCCAGTTCCACGGGCAGGCCGAATTCGGCAAGGCTCTTGTGTCGCATTAGAAGAAGATCGAAATCAGCAACCGCGTCAGGAAGAAGTCCACGACCAGTACCACCACCGACGCCGCCACCACCGCGTTGGTGGTCGAGCGGCCGACGCCCTGCGTGCCGCCGCTGGTGCGGAGGCCGACGTGGCAGCCGATGGTGACAATCACCAGGCCGAAAAAGAACGGCTTAATCAGGCCCATCCAGACGTCCTGAATGTACAAGCCCGCCACCACCGAGTTCCAATACACGCCGGATGGCACCCGGAGCTGGGTGAGGGCGATCAGCCACCCGCCCGTCAGGCCCACCGCGTTGGCCACCGCGGTCAGGATGGGACACATGATGAACCCCGCGAGCACGCGCGGCACCACCAGTTTGCGGATCGGGTCCGTACCGAGCGCGCGCAACGCGCTGATCTGTTCGGTGACGACCATCGACCCGAGTTCCGCGGCAATGCCCGACCCGACGCGCCCGGCCAGCATCAGCGCGGTGAGCACCGGGCCCAGCTCCTTGATCATGGACGCGCTGACCAGGCGGCCCACAAATGGCCGCGCGCCGAACTGGTCGAGCGTCATGCCCGACTGGAGGGCCAGCACGGCGCCGGTGAAGAAGCCGGTGAGCAGCACGACCGTGAGAGAGCCCAGGCCGATGACGTCGATCTGCTCCATGACGTCGCGGGCATAGAACGGGCGCGTGACGGTGCCCCTGGCGGCTGCCACGCACAGCTTGCTGTATTCCTGGACCTCGAGCAGCGCCTTCTTCAGCCACTCGATGAACCAGGTCTGGCGGGCGCTGCTCATCGGACCGGCCCGAGGCCGAGCTCCCTGGTCTTCAACCCGCGAATCTGATCGCGCAATGACGCCGCCTTTTCGAAATCCAGATTCGCCGCGGCGCCTTTCATCTGCGCCTCGAGGGTCGTGAGATGGGCATCGAGTTCGGCCTGCGTCCTGAAGACCTGCTTCTCGCGCGGGTCGACAATCGAGGAATAGTCACGGTCGTACACGCTGGACAAGCCGTCGTCGATCGCCTTGACGATACTGGTGGGCGTAATTCCGTGCTCCTCGTTATACGCCGCCTGCCGCGCCCGGCGGCGCTCGGTCTCGCCGAGGGCGGCGCGCATGGAGTCGGTGTGACGGTCCGCGTACATGATCACACGGCCGTTGAGGTTTCGCGCCGCGCGCCCCGAGGTCTGGATCAAGGCCCCGGCCGAGCGCAGGAACCCCTCCTTGTCGGCGTCCAGAATGGCCACCAGCGATACTTCGGGCAGGTCGAGGCCTTCGCGCAGCAGGTTGATCCCCACCAGCACGTCGAACACGCCGCGGCGCAGGTCGCGCAGAATCTCGACCCGCTCCAGCGTCTCGATGTCGGAGTGGAGGTACCGCACCTTCACGCCCAGTTCCTGGTAATAGGTCGTGAGGTCCTCGGCCATGCGCTTGGTCAGCGTCGTGACGAGCACCCGCTCCTTCCGCGATGCACGGTCGCGAATCTCCATGAGGAGGTCGTCGACCTGGCCTTTCACCGGTCTCACCTCCACCGGTGGATCCATCAGGCCGGTTGGACGAATCACCTGTTCGACGACGACGCCGCCGGCCATCTTGAGTTCGTAGGGCCCAGGGGTCGCCGAGACGTAGACCAACTGGCCGACGCGACTCTGCCACTCCTCGAAGTTCAGCGGGCGGTTGTCGAGGGCCGACGGCAGGCGGAAGCCGTACTCGACCAGCACTTCCTTGCGCGAGCGGTCGCCGTGGTACATGCCGCGAATCTGCGGCACGGTCTGGTGGCTTTCGTCGACGACCACCAAGGCGTCGGACGGCAAGTAGTCGAGCAGCGTCGGTGGCGGCTGCCCGGCCGAACGCTGGGTCAGGTGCCGCGAGTAGTTCTCGATGCCGTGGCAGTAACCGATCTCCCGCATCATCTCCAGGTCGAACATCGTCCGCTGGTGCAGGCGCTGCGCTTCCAGGACCTTGCCGTCGCGCTCGAGATCGCCGCGCCGTTGCTCAAGCTCGGCCTTGATGGTGACCACGGCTTCACGCAGGCGATCGCGGCCGGTGACGAAGTGCGACTTCGGAAACACGGTCGTGCGGTCATGACGCTTGAGCGTCTTGCCCGTGAGTGGGTCGAACGAGGTGAGTTCGTCGATCTCGTCGCCGAACAAACCGATGCGCAGCGCGAACTCCTCAGACGACGGATAGACCTCGATGATGTCGCCGCGGACGCGGAACGTGCCGCGCCCGAACTCGTGGTCGTTGCGCTCATACTGGATTTCGACGAGCTTGCGGAGAATCTGGTCGCGATCGAGCCGCTGGCCTTTCTCGAGGGGTAGCACCAGTCCGTAGTACGCGTCGGGTGAACCGAGGCCGTAGATGCACGAGACGCTGGCGACGATAATCACGTCGCGCCGCTCGAACAGCGACCGCGTCGCCGACAGGCGCATCCGATCGATTTCCTCGTTGATCGTCGATTCTTTTTCGATGTACGTGTCGCTCGACGGCAGGTACGCCTCGGGTTGGTAGTAGTCGTAGTAGCTGACGAAGTACTCGACGGCGTTATCGGGGAAAAAACGCCGGAATTCCTGGAACAGCTGGGCGGCCAGCGTCTTGTTGTGGGCCATCACCAGCGTGGGACGGTTCACGCGGTTGATCACCTGCGCCATGGTGTAGGTCTTGCCCGACCCGGTGACGCCCAGCAGCACCTGGTGTTTGTCGCCGCGGTTCAGCCCGTCCACCAGCTCAGGTACAGCACGGACCTGATCGCCGGCAAGTTCGAAGTCTGACGCGAGGGTAAAGCGGTCGGAGACGATGGGCATGGACGCGGGTGCCAGAGCACAACAGCGTACCCTACTTCTGCTTGTGGCAGCAGGTTCAGGAACTTGATCGACGCGCTCTGGGCCAGCTTCAGATCGCTCTGCATGCTGCCGCTGGCGTCGAGCATCAGGCCCAGGTGCAAAGGCGGCGCCGTGTCGCCATCGCCGAAGGCAAAATACTGCAGCTCGTGCCGCCGGCCGTCTTCGATCGCCTCGAAGTCGTCGCGCGTCAGGTCGGTGACCAGGTTGCCCTTGCGATCGACCACGGTCACGCCAAAGGTCACCAGGTCGACGCCGGCCCGAAAGGTCTGCTGCCCGCCGACGGTGGCCGTGAACACAGCCACCATCACCACCAATCCAGCCGTGAGCGCCCGTCGCACACGGTCATGCTACCAAAGCCGCCGCGGATATAATCAGGGGAACGTGCGTTGCCTGGCGGTCTGTCACACGGAGCTGGTGATCCGGCTCCTGGAGGCGGTCCTCACTCCGAACGCGGAGCTTGACGTCTTAGTGGAAAGCCGGGCGCTGGCCCGGCACTTCGAACACTCGGATCTGCCGGTGTCGGTGGCCGATCCGACGCGGGTCGACAGCTACGTCAAGGCCGGCCTCTCCCCCATCACGCCCGTGTTGGTGGAAGACAACGGGCGCAAGGGCCTGCGTAAGGTGCTCGAGGCGCTGCGCGGCGCTGGCGGCACGCTGGTCTACGTGCTCGGCACCAGTCTCGCCGATGTCCGGAAGACCGAAGATCTCCGAGACGACTTTCCGGAAGTCACCACGCTCACGCTGGCCGAGCTCACCGGCCCGCCGTTGCTCACCGAGCTGGGCCGATCGGTCACCCGCCAGCGCGTGCAGCAGTACCAGCGCTACATGGCCGACGCCGACCGCGTGCTGATCCTCACGCATAACGATCCCGACCCCGACGCCATGGCCAGCGGCCTGGCCCTGCGCACCATCCTGCGCCGCACCCGCCAGACCGCGGTCATGGGCTGCCTGCAGCCAGTCACGCGGCCCGAGAACCTGCGCATGGTGAAGCTGCTCGATCTCAAGATCGAAACGCTGACGCCCGATCAGTTCAAGGACTTCGACAAGATCGCCCTGGTCGACGTCCAGCCCCATTACTTCCCGGGCCTGCTGCCCCACGTCGACCTGGTCATCGATCACCACCCGGAGCAATCCGGCTACAACGCCATTTTCACCGACATCCGTCCGGACTACGGCTCGACCTGCACCATCCTGACCGAGCACCTGCGCGCCGTGGACATGGACATCTCGGAGCGGACCGCCACGGCCATGCTCTACGCGATCAAGTCGGACACCCTGTTCTTCAACCGCCACGCCAACCGCGCCGACCTCGATTCGTTCTCGCACCTGTATCCGCTCGCCGACTCGACGATGATTCGGAAGATGGAAGGCGCGGAAATCACGGCCGAACGCCTCGACTACCTGATCAAGGGCTGGCAACAGGGCCGCATGATGGAGCACGTCTTCTGCGCGTTCCTCGGCGAGCCGCCGCGCGACGACTTCATTCCCTACGTCGCCGACTTCTACCTGCAGCTCGAGAACGTGCAGTGGACAGTGATCAGTGGCGTCGTCAACGACACCTTCGTCGTGTCAGTGAGGAACCTCGGCTACTCGCGTAATGCGGGTGACTTCGTCCGGCGCTGGTTCAGCGACATCGGCAGCGCCGGCGGCCACCGCACCATGGCCAAGGCGGTGGTGCCGCTGGAGGCGTTCCAGAAGAAGTTCGGGACCTACGAAGGCAGCCGCATCAACCAGCGGATGCTGGACCTGGTGCTGGAATTCCTGCACGAGACGCGCGACAAATAACGCAACGTCTTTACGACAGGGCTTGTTCCAGATCGTCGATCAGATCCGTCGCGTCCTCGAGACCGATCGAGATTCTGATCATCCCTTTCGACACTCCAGCCGCCACCAGCTCCTCGTCCGTGAAACCAAACTGCGACGTGAGAATGGGCAGACTGCAAATGCTCTCGACACCGCCGAGGCTGGCGGCGCGCTTGATCACCTTCAGCTTGTCGAAGACCCGGAACGCGGCGTCCTTCCCGCCCTTGACGTCGATGGTCACGACACCGCCGAAGCCGCTCATCTGGCGTTTCGCGATGTCGTGGTCGGGATGCGAGGCGAGCCCAGGGTAGTAGACGCGCTCCATGGCGCGGTGAGTCTCGAGGTGCTGCGCGACCGTCAGCGCGTTGGCATTGTGCAGCGCCACGCGCAGCGGCATGGTCTTGATGCCGCGGCCCAGAGCAAACGCCGGGATTGGGTCGATGATGCCGCCCAGCAGACGGCGCGCTTTGGCGAGCGGCGCGATCACCACCTTCGATCCCGAGAGCGCGCCGCCTGTCACGTCGCTGTGACCGTTGAGGTACTTCGTCGCGCTTTGCATCGACAGGTCGATTCCCATCGACAGCACGGGCTGGTTCAGCGCACTGGCGAACGTGTTGTCGATCACGGACATGACGCCGGCCTTCTTGCACGCGGCCGCGACCTTGCGCACGTCCACGCAGCGCAGGGTCGGGTTGATGGGCGACTCGAACCACACCATCCTGGTCTTGGGACCAATCACCGTCGCGAGGTCGGCGAGATCGGCAAGCGTGATAAAGCGCCGTTCCACGCCGAACTTGGCCATCAGGTCTTCGATGATGTGAAACGTGCCGCCATAGATCGCGGCACTGCACAGAATCTCGTCACCCGGCTTCAGCAACGTCAGCAGGGTCGTCGAGATCGCGGCCATGCCGGAGCTGAACAGCAGCGCCGCTTCGGCGCCATCGACCGCCGCCACCTTTTGCTCCACCGCCACCACGGTCGGGTTCTCGTAGCGGGAATAGAGGTAGCCGTTCAGCTTCCCTTCCTGGTATTTGATGACATCAGCGACCGAGTCGAAGATGAAGGTGCTGGTTTCGTAGATCGGAACCGTGAGCGACGGCGTCGCGCCCGTGTCGATCCGTTCGCCGGTGTGAATGAGATTGGTGGCTGGCTTCATTGCATGAATATTAGCCACAGAGGACACAGAGAACACAGAGAAAACAGTCTTGGGGCACCCAAAATTCATAACATCTGGTGAACCACATCCCATTACATTATCAGCACGGCAAAGCCCATCACCGCGACCCCGTCCCAGCCAAACCAGCGTGTCTTGAAGCCCGAGGTAAAGTTGCCCATCACCGACTGTTTGCCTGCCAGCAGCATCAAGCCCACCATGATGGGCACCGCGACCACGCCATTGATGACAGCGCTCCAGTACAGCGCTTTCATGGGATCGATGGTCGTAAAGTCCAGCCCGGTCCCGACCACGGTGGCGAGAATAGGGCTCACGAGGGCATCGTTTTCGAGTCGCAGCCTTGTGGGACGCAGTGCTTCATGACACTGCGAAGGAACGCGGCTCGCTCGCCCTTCGCCTCGGTTAGCTCCCGAGGCGTCGTGAGCACCAGATCGACACGCGGAAACAGGCCCGCGAGGAGCTGCCCGCGGCGTCGCGATACCTCATCCACTGTTGCGTCGTCGGGCAGCACGGCCAGGAGGTCGATGTCGCTGCGGGATGTCGCGGCTCCCGTCAGATAGGATCCGAACAGCACGACGCGCTCCGCTCGGAATACGCCGTAGAGGCGTTGGATGAACCGGCGGATGGGCGTCGGGAGCAGCTGGGTGTCTGGCACTGGCATCGTGTCGTTCGCGAGGTCGGCACTCATGACAGCCCCAAGTCCAGTTCGATCAGCAGTCCGCCGATGCGTTCCGACGCCAGGGACGTCCAGTCGGTGGCGCCCTGTTCGCGGATGCGCAGTGCAACGGCGCGCATCGACAGCGACGGCAGCGTGAAGCTCGCGGTCGACAGCAGGGCGCCGGACGCCCCCGCAACGGCCTGGGCGGTGGCGGGAGGAAGGGGAGCAAGCAGCTCCACGTCGAACCTCCCACCGTGGTCGCTGAGCACGTGGACGCGACACGCCGTGATCATCACCGTGCGGTTCCTCGCGAGGGGCGGCAGCAAGCCCTTGCGCAGCGGCAGGACGAATCGCTGCTCGCCGCCGCTTCCGGCGAGGAAGGCTGCCCACTCGTCGGCGAATTCGCTCGAGGCATCGAACACGAGCTTCGTAGTCGTAGTCAAGCGTGCCGCATCGTCGACCGTCGCCTGCGCTGCGCTCGTCAGCGGCAGGCCGCCATCCAGCGCCGAATAGTGCAGGTGCAGCTTGACGTCGGTGACCGTCGAGAGGTCGATGGCGTTGCGGGAGGGGGGGGGAGCTCCAACCGCCAGCGGCCGATCACGCCGGCGTTTTCAAAGGGCAGGTAGCGCGGATCGGCCAGGTTGTCGGTGATGTCCCGCACGAACAATCCCGGATCCTCGATCGCGTTCCCCGTCACGATGCCTTGCACCGGGGCGAACTGGTCGGCGAAGCGCGCATCGGTGGTCGTCCCGGTGAGGCGGAGGTATCCCGCGCCGAGCGACGGCGTCAGTCGAACGCTGTTGAGGACGAGCGTTGCGACGCACACGACGTTGTCGTGCGGATCCGCCCCGGGCCTCTGCACCGAAATGCTGGCCCGCAGGATCCGACGCTGGTAGTGGCCGGGATAGTCCCGGTCGAACAGCAGTTCGGGCAGGTCGAAGTCGCAGGTGCCACTCGTCAGCAGCAATAGCATCTGGACGGGGAATTCCCTGCGCAGCGACACCGTGCGAGTGGTCTCCTTGCGGCGCACGTTGAGGTCGAGGTACGAGGACTCGAGGCGGCGCAGGTCGTGGGCGAGGTTCTGGCCCGCGAGCAGGCCGCGGCGCATGCTGTCCCAGGTGTTCGGACCGACCACGTTGCTGTCGAGCATGCCAAGCTCGAAGCGGTAGCAGCGCTCCGCACGACGCGCCATCGACATTGCGAGGCGGAAGCCACGGAAGTAAACGCCCGACAGCTGGTCCACCATCCAATCGTAAAGCGCCGTATTGCTGAACTTGCTGACCAGGTACTCGCGCTCGGCGTCGAGATTGTCGCCGACCTTGGCATGCTGCGCGAGGCGATATTCGGCGATCTGCAGGCGAAGGTCGGCCGCCGCGTGTTCACGCTCGAGACGCTTTTTTTCGTATCCTGCAAGCTTTCCGTCTTTTTGCTTTGCTACCCACGCTTTGTCGGCTTCGGCGAACACCTTGATGATATCGGCGCCCTTCTCGTGGAACTCGGCCAACTTCTCGATTGACTTCGCCTGGTACTCCGCAGCCTCCGCCGCCGTTTGGCCGCCGGTCGAAGCGGAGGCCTGCGGTGAGCCGCCCACGCCCGCAACACCGGTACCGAACTGCGGGATCACGCGTATTCCGGCTGCTAACAAGTATTTGACCGTCAAGGCAAACTTATAGGCGAGGGCGATGGACTTCATTAGCACGGCCGTGCCCTCGAGCTGGCTCATGAACTTGGCACCGTTGGCGTTTTTGATCCGTTCGGCCTCGAGTTCGATCCCATAGTCGAGGGCCTTCATCAGTTCCTTCGCCTCATCGACTTCCCACTTCAGGATCTGCTCGGCATCGCCATGGACGCGACGCCGTTGGTCGGCCAGGAGCGCTGCCAGCGCCTCCGCGTCGCGGGATTCAAGGGCTGCGAGCAGGTCGCGCCCCATCTCGATCACCGCCTGTGTGAAGTCCACGGCGCGGCGATGCATCTCGAAGAACCGGTAGTTCGGCGGCGCGCCGCCGAGGTCGGTCAGCACAGCGGCGAGGTCGAGGCCGCCGGCCCGCGCCCTGACGAGCAGGGCGGGGTCGATGGGCGCGTCGAACAGGGCGAGCGACAGCGCCTCGCCGCCGAGCCCGCGACAGTGGCGCAGCTTGAAGAGACGGTCTTCGACGATGTCCCAGTAGGCGAGCAGCTTGTCGTTCGGGGGAATCTTGAAGAAGAACGTCTGGCCCGGCCGGCAACGGCGGGGATCCGGCGCCTGGCGTTCCGCCGCCCGCGCCCGCAGGCACGTAGTTCTCGATCGCCGCCAGCGCATTCGCAAAGGCATCGAGCACCGGTTCGAGCTGGTTCCACGACTTGGAAGCGCGAGACGGTGGCGGTAGCAACTGCGGCCGTGGGCCAAGCAGTTCCGCCGCCATCACGTAAAGCAGCGTGGCTTCATTGAGTGCCTCGCGTGATGCCGTCGCGAACAGCGAGTCGCCCCAGGCGATCAGGTTGTCGAGGTAGGACATCACCACCCGCTTCATGTGCGCCGCGGGTCGCAGGTCGGCCAGCAGGTAGGGGTTGAACGGGTCGTCGCGCCAGAGCTCGACCTGGGCCAGGGCGTCGGCATCCCGGCGATTCACCGCCGCCAGCAGCTCGTTGATCCGTTGCTGCTGCAGCATCGTGCTGGTCTGTTCGGCAAGCGGGCGGGTGATCCAGTAGCGCTGCGGTGTCGGTGCCGTCGAGACGCGCGTGGGGTCGAAGATGTAGTGGAACCAGCGGCGGGCCTCGTCGAAACGCTGATTGCGTGATAACCGGTTGGCGACTAACAGCGGCATATGGTAGAACAGCTCCCAGTTGTAGCCGGCATACGGCGCGCTGTAGTCGAAGTCGACGGTATCGACATCGCTGCCCCAGCGCACGATGGGCGAAACCGGGTCGTAACCCGAACGGAAGGAAAAGGGCGTGCCAGCGATCGGCGGACCGCCCGGCACGAGGCGAACGGCCCCCGGGTCGACCTGCAACTGCGGCTGGAAGAAGCCGTCGAAGCCCGTGCTGGAAAGCACGTACCGGAATGTGCGCACGAAGGGATGGAAGAAACGCGTGAAGGTGAAGCGCAGCTGCCTCTGCACGGTGCCCGCCGAGGGCCGGCCCGTCTGCCACACGCTGCCATTCAACCAGTAGTTGGTCGACTCGACGAACCAGGTCCGCGCAGGGTCGTTGAGCATGAACGGCGGCTCGGGCGCGAACGGCCGATCGTTTGACAAGCCAACAACCCGGAAAGGCATCGGGACACGCCGCAGCAGCGTGGTCAAATTCTCCTGCAACGTCGGTCGGAATGTCAGCGGGATGGCCGTGGGCCCGCCGGGTTTCTGCACGGCAAGCAGGGCGCCACCGACCCTGCGCAGCCCCGTTCCGGCGGGGAGGTAGTTCACGATGTTACCGTTTCCCCACAATTCTTCGAGATCGCTCGCCCGCTGGCCGTAGAGCATCTTCGCGCGTTCGAGGATCAGCTTTGGTTCGCTACTCGTTTGGTGCGTGTAGCGCGACTGCAATGCCTGCCAGGCTTCGTTGGCCAAGGCTTGGTTTGGCGTCGCGGCGTTGCCCCAGGCAAGCACCTGGGCCACCGTGGCACTCGCCGTGTCGGCAAGGCGTAGCAGTGCGTCGAGCGAGGCGAAGCTCGAAACCCGCCTCCAGCCACCGCTCGCCACAGTGATCCCGAAACTCGTCGCTGCGACCCTGACATCCTCGACCCGCCAGCCCGTGATCGCGGCAAGCGCCTCCCGGAGGCTGGTATCCGTAGGTGGTGACGTCGCGTAGGTCGCGTCGACCAGGTCCCGCAGCGACGCGATGCCGTTCGCAGGAGGCGTTGCCGCTGCGCGCAGCCGGTCGAACAAACGATCGAGGGCGAAGAATCGCGCGGTCGTCAGCCAGGTGTCGATCGGGATCACCGCCTGTGTCCCCAGGATCGGCAGATCCGCCAGCGCTATGGCCGAGATGGCGGCACCGCGCTGCAGCAGCCAGCGGAGCTCGTCGGCGCTGAGCTTGAGCGCCTTGACCACCGCGGCTTGCTTCTCGAGCAGGCGCAGGGCCGCGAAAGCCAGCGGGAAATCCGCCGGCGTCATCGCCCGGAGGTAGGCTCCCGAATCCGGGTCGCGCGCGATCAGGGCAGGATCGTTGAGCGTGGCGAGCATGGATTGCGTGGTGCCGGGCGCGTTGGTGCCCCGCAGCAGGCGCTCGGCTTGTGGTTCGCCCATCGAGTAGCCGGCAGCCACCGCGGCGATCACCCGCGCTTCGGTCAGCCAGCGCACGAGAGGCGTCAGTAACCCGTTGGCTCGCGCAGCGATCTCGCCCTCGCGGGTTGCCGCGGGCGTCGGTGGCGTTGCGAGGGGGAGCCCGAGCGCGGCCTGCGCTTCTGGGATGCCCATGAAGAGGCCGAAATGCGTCGCGATGAAGGCATTCCGGTCCCCGGCGGTGCCGGCGAAGCTGCCGTCGACGATGCTGATCGCGGTGGCGAGGGTTCCGGGTTGTCGCAGCGAAGGCAGGCTGGCCAATTGACGCTGCAGGGTGGCTAGCGCCGGCTCGTCGGTGTTGCGCACGTCGTCATTGATTTGCTGCAGCGCACGCCGTGCGGCCGTGAGGATCTCGGCAAGCTGCGCCTGCGTGCGGGCGGCCGACGTCGGCATCTGGGTCAGGACGTGGCGCAGGGCGTTCAGGTCGATCCCGCTGCGTGCGACCTCGGCGGTGCGCTCGAACACGGCGAGCGTGGTCGCCGGGGATGCGAACGCCGCCGCGAGGGTTCCACCGGCGATGTACGCTAGATCTTCGAACCCGATCCGCAGCGCCTCTGCCGCGCGCGTCGCGCGGTACATGGCGCTGAGGGTCGCGAGGTTCAAGGAGCCGCCGACCGCCGCGACGAGGGCGTCCGCCTCGTCGGTGTCCAGCGCGAGGGCCGCCCGGACGGCAGGAAGGTGGGCCGCCAGCGCTGGAGCTGGAACTGGAGCAGGGACGGCGGTGAGGGTCGAAAGAACCAGCGCCGGTGACGGCGGAAGCAGCGGGTTCTCGAAGACGCGGGCGTACAGCGACTTCTGGACGCCGCCGTCCGCGACGCGATGCTCCGCCGTGCCGATGTCCTGCCAGAAGGACAGCAGATCCTCGACGTCGATGGCAGTAACGCGTTGCAGCTTCCAGACCAGGAGGAGCTTCGCCATGGTGCCTGCATTGAGCGTGCCTGCGCCCACCGCTGGCGCCATCAGGAGCTCGTCGAGTTCCCACATCGCCCACCCCGTCCGGCGCCAGAGGCGCAGGAAGCGGTGCATCCGGTCCAGTCGATCGGCATCCAGCCCGACCAGGCGCTGCGTGCTGCTGTCGCATCGGTCATCGACGCCGCTGATCGTGATGGCTGACCCGCCGGCGCGGATCCATCGACAGGCGAGCAGCTGCAGCAGCTCGTCGTAGGTCAGCTGTGCGGCGGCAAGGAAGTCGCCGACCACAACGAGATCAACAACCGGATTCACGGTATTCCACACGCGGGCCAGTGACGTCCTGCCCGTGGCCGCGGCAGGCGTCGTCACTAGATCCAGCTCGGCTGGCGCCATGCCGAACGCGGCGGCCGCGATGCGCGCCTGCTGCGTGGTGCTCGCCACCGACGGAGGCGGCGGCAACACGGCTTCGCGAAGCTGCCAGAGCCCGATCCTGGACTGGGCCAGCACCGTCGAAAGTTCGTCGAAAGGCCGGTCGTAGGGTAGGGAGTGGGGGAAGTTCGCCGATGCGAGCACCCCATAGGCCAGATCGTTGACGTACTCCGGCGCCGCGCGCAGCTCAAGCGCGCTGCGCGTTGTCTGGCGCCAGCGCGGAGTCGCCGGTGGAATGGGAGGCGCCGGTGGACTGACAGCGTCCTCGAGCAGCTCGTTGACGAGGTCGATGTACGGCAGTGCCGTGTTCGTGTTGGCGCAGTTGAGCTCGAGGTTCGGGATGTCGGGACGGCGAGCCCGTAGCGCCGCGAGCGCCGTAGCGTGCGGACTGGGCGGACTGGGACGCCGGTTGCGCAGCCAGAGGAGCAGATCGGAGAGGTAGGCCGACGGGCTGAGGATCGACGTGCACGGATCGACGCTACAGGCATTCTGCGATCCGAACAGATTGGCGAGCGAGGGGTGCCGCTTGATCGCCGCGTCCAGAGGTTCGCCGAAAGGCGCAGCCGGGTAGCGTCGCTGGACCCTTTCGTGGATTTCGCGTGCGTAGAGTTCCAACGGTGATTCGCCGTCGCCCGGCAGGATGTTGGGCGGAACGGCCTCGTCCCCGCCGGATTTCACGATCCCGAGCCAATCGGCATATTCGAGTTTCGCCAAGGCCGACAGGGGCTGCTCGTCCCCGATTCGCGCTCGTACGGCGTCCAGCATCGGCAGGTGGCTCTTGACGAGCGCGCTGATATCGAAGGTGCGTTTCAGCCGCGCGACTTCCTCCGCCTTGAAGCCCGACCCATCGGCCAACAGCGCCCCCCAGAAGCGCTCCGTCTCGCCAAGGTTGGCTCGCCAGTGTTCGAGAAAGCAGACATGCCTCTCCTTCTCCAAACCGCCGTTGGCGAGGAGCTCGCCAAGGGGTGTCTTGCCAACGAGGAACGGGCGCTCGAGTTGGATGCGGTCGCCGATTGCTCGCAGCTGCCCGGCGATCTTTTCCGCTGCCTCGCCGGCGAGTGAGGAGGGAACACGTCCAGCCTTTGCAGCCGCATTCAAGGCCTTGATCGCGGCGTCCGGCGCGACCGTGGCGACGGCGTCGGCAACGAGGTCGGTCAGCGCATCGATGAGCTTGAACCCATCGCTGGCGTCGAGCAGCGATGGCGGGATTCCGCTCGCCGCGTCGCTCATCAATACCTCGACGGCCGCGACCGGTAGATCGAGGCGGTCGGCGACCTGAGAGGCCATCACCAGATGCATGGCGCGGGTCGGGATCTACTACGGAGTCAACAACTTACAAGGAATTAGGCCGCGAAAGCGACGCCTCCACTGGTAATGGTACGCTTCAGGTTGTCTAGAGTCCAAAGCGAAACCAAAACCAAGAGAGGGAGGCGTCGTGGGTACAGTGCATCGGTTTTCTGTCCAAGGCAAGCCAGCCACTGGAGAGCCAGCCACTGGAGAACCAGAGAAGGCATTCGCTCGCGCCTTACGCCGCGCCGTCGATGCGACGGTCGGAGCGGCCGCCAGTTTCCAGGAGCGAGAAGTCGCGGCCCTGGCCTTGTCGAACGAGGCCACGAGGCTCTTCCTTCAGGACGATCTCGTGGCGATCGCCGACCGCCATGGGGAGGAGGTCGAGGTCGACGGGCGCATCGACAAGCGGCACGAGCCTGGGACGGTGAGGTACTTCACGCTGTGCGGCGCCCTCGATATCGAGCGGTGGACGTACCGGGAAGTGGGTGTGGGGAATGGGCCGACCATCGTCCCCATGGAACTCGAAGCGGGCTTGGTGGAAGGGACCACGCCCGCGCTCGGCTTCCGGATCGCCCTGGGCTACGCGAAGGACCATATGCGCAGTTGCGAGGAGGATATGAAGGCGGATCACCGCTGTCCGCCCTCGCGCAGTACGCTGGAACGCACCGCCAAGGCGATCGGGACCGAGGTCAAGCAGGTGGCGTACCGCATCGAACCGCGCCTCCGCCAAGCGGAGCGGGTTCCAGACGAGGCGGCCGCGATTTCGATGGGGCTCGATCGCACGGCGGTACCCATGGAGGAGGCCCTTCCAGACGGTGAAGCGCCCGTCACGCGCCGAAGGACGCGGCGCACGCCCGACGCCCGCAAGCAGCCAGACCCGATCACCGTCAACTACCGGATGGCCTATGTCGGGACCGTCAGCTTCTACGATGCCGAGGGTCGGGAGATAGGCACCCGGAGTTATGCCGCGGCGGCGCACGAATCCCCGACCGACCGCGTGGTCAGCCGGATGATGGCGGATGTGCGGAATGCCCTCCGGCAGGCGCCCGCGCTGGCCGTGGGCGTCATCCAAGACGGCGCACCGGAGATGTGGAATCTCGTGCGGTCAGCGCTCGCGGCCGAACCGCGGGTCACGACCTATGACGAAGCCATTGACCGCGACCATCTGTGGGATGCTCATTGCATTGTTCTTCCTCGAAATCGTACGCAGGCAAGGTCGTGAGCCGACTGTCTTCAACCGGGCCGCCCACAGTGAAGTGGTAGAAACTTTGCCACTCGCGTGAAACGATCCCGAAGGCCGCATGCACCGGATCGTCGAAGTAGCAGCCGATCCCGGTGGCGCGGATGCCCGACTCTTCGGCTTCAAGATAAAGCAGCTGGCCCACCATGCCGGCCTCCCAGAACAGGTTCCGGTAGAACCCGCTGCCATACGTCGCCAGGCTGTCCATGTAGTCGGCGATCATGGCCAGGCTGAAGGCGCCATCGCCGGCTATGTCCTGGCCGCAGGAGACGGTGGTCGCCAGTCCCCCTCCTGGAGGAGGTACAAGGGGAGCCCTGGCGGGCAGTCGGGCACGCGTTGCCAACAAAGACTTCTCGGTGTTCTCTGTGTCCTCTGTGGTTTACGTGGGCCTTACGGTTCGAAGTCGCGGTTGACCTGTGTCATGCGGTCGCCCGAGGCGCCAACGACCGGCTCGATGAACTGGCGGTAGGCATCCTCGAAGCCGCGTTCCATCAACTCGTCGATCGTCTGCACGCGGTCTGACTTCTCATCGTAGGCCCCGGTGAGGTCGAGCGGTCGAATCGGGTTGTGCGAGGGGCGCACCACGTAGACGCCCTGGAAGCGATGGTGCAGGTGCCGCACGGCATCGCTGAGCGCCGCGGTTTCAGCGGACGCCAATTGCTCGCCGATGCGACCAAAGCCATCCAGTCGTGGAGGTCGCAGTTGGTGAGGGCCCGGCGGCTCAGGCGTCGCGGCGATGATCACGACCTGCTCGGCGCCGGCGGCCGCGGCCTCTTCGATCAACCGCGCGAGGCACCCCGGACGATCGACCAGGCGATGCGTTTCGCCGCGCCAATACGAGTCGGGCGTGAACTGCACCAGGCGCGGGTCGCTCACGCCAGGCAGGCTCATGGCGGCCGCCAGCACATCGGCGGTCAAGGCGTGAGTGCCACTCGACAGGTCGTGTGCTTCCGCACGGCGAGACGACACGCCGCCTGGTGGTGGAAAGAGCGCCTTGCGAAACGGATCGCGAACCAGACCGAACACCAGGTCGCGATGCGCGTCCATGTCGTGCACGACGAGCAGCAACTCGCGGAATCCTGGCTGGCCGAGGTTCTCGGCCAACAGCTCCGCATACCGGCGACTGAGATCCTGGGTATCCGGCGTCTTGATGGCCGCACCGCCCTTGAGGAGGCGCCACACCGTTTCGGTGGCGTGCTGGATCGCGAGGCTGGAGTCAATCGGCGAACCGAGCAGCGCCCACGCCCGTCCGCCAGTCGTCCGCCGATGCAGTGGCGCGCGCCACCATGTGAGCCAGGCGCCGATGGCGAGCGTGAGCACGGCCGCGCCTGCCAACAGCGAGGCTATTCGCGGAATCCAGGTGGGCAATGCACCGGGAGAAAATGCGCTCGGCAGCACGTCGAGGAACGACTGCACGAACCGCGCGCCCGCATCAAGCCCCGACATGCCGAGCACGAGGGCGATCGGATACACCACCAGCCCCACCATCATCACAGCGGCAGGGATGGCGAGCACCGCCACCAGCCCAACGGCGAGCCATCGCAACAGGCGGAACGGCCAGCGCCAGCGATACAACTGGGGCACAGGTTGGGAACGCCAGAACCCGCCGGTCTCCCACAGTTGCGCGCTGCCATCCACGGCGGCCAGTACCGCGGCAATGGCGCCCATGCCGCGGCCACCGACGATGTCGATTTTGACGCCGGCTTCCTGGAGGGCACGCATGGCGCCGGCATGGTACGCGCCGTCAGCTCCCGTGCCAGTGAACAGGAGCGCGGTGCGGCGTTCTGGGGAGTAAAAGTCGCGGGGCTCGGTCACGGCCGTGCGCTGCTAGTCGCCGTGGATGGTGACGAGCTTGAGGATTTCGAACTCGCGCGGGCCGCTCGGCGTGGTCACGGTGACCGAATCACCTTCTTCCTTGTTGAGGAAGGCGCGGCCAATGGGCGATGACGTGGAGATCAGGCCCTTCTCCGCTTCGGCATCTTCGGGCATCACGAGCTGGTAGACCAACTCCTGGTTCTTCTCGCGGATGGTCACGGTCGAGCCGAAGCCCGCCTTGCCGTGCGGAATGCGATCCATGTTCATGAGCGCGATTTCGCTCATGCGGCGTTTGAGCATGGCAATGCGAGAGTTAACCAAAGTCTGGCGTTCTTTCGCGGCCTGGTACTCCGCGTTCTCGCGCAGGTCGCCGAGTTCGCGCGCGCGCTGGATCTCTTTGGGGAGCTCCTTATGCAGCTCGCGCTCAAGGGCGTTCAGCTCGTCTTCGAATCGCTTGAGAAGCTTTTCTATCATCGCGTAAACACCGGAGTGTAGCACAATTGCACACAGCGCCCGGGCGCACTCCGCCATGACCGCCATCACCAGCCGCCACCACCCCATCGTCAAGCAATTCCGCGACGCGGCCCATGGTGGCGACCTCATGTTGCTCGATGGCTGGCACCTGCTTGTCGAGGCTGTGAATGCCGGTGTGACCATCGAGACGCTGGCCGTCTGCGGACCACCGACGGCCGAGCAACAAGTGACGATCGATCGCGTGCAGCGTGCCCAGGCGCGCGTGGTGGAAGTGTCGGAGACGGTATTGAGAGCCCTGTCGCCGGTGAACTCACCCACCGGTGCGGTCGCCACCGCGCGCAAACCGGCCATCGACGCCGCTGCGATCCTCGCGCCCTCACCCGCTCTGGTGCTTGCCGGTATTGGCATTCAGGATCCCGGCAACGCTGGCGCCGTCATTCGCTCAGCGGCCGCAGCCGGCGCGACGGGCGTGATCGTGGACGAGGCCACCGCCGATCCGTGGGGATGGAAGGCGCTGCGCGCCTCGATGGGCGGCGTGTTCCACTTGCCGGTCGTTCGCGATCGTCAGCCGATGTTGACCTTGCGCGACTGGCAGTCGGCCGGCGTCACGCTGGTGGCCGCGGTCCCGCGCGACGGCGTGCCGATCTACGACATGGATTTCACCACAGCCGTCGTGGTCCTGATGGGTGGCGAAGGCCCTGGCCTGCCGCCCGAGGTGCTGGCGGCAGCCGATGCCAGGGTCAGCATCCCCATGAGCGGCAGCGTGGAGTCACTGAACGTCGCCGTCGCCGCCGCCGTGATCCTGTACGAAGCCAGAAGGCAGCGCGCGCGATGAGCTGGTTCGACGATCCACCTGCGCCGGTCGATCCCCAGTCGGTTCCGCTCGCCGCGCGGATGCGTCCGCGCACCCTCGACGAGATCATCGGGCAAGACGATGTGATCGCGGCGGGCCGGCCGCTGCGGGAGATGATCGACCGCGACCTGCTGCAGTCAATCATTCTCTGGGGCCCGCCCGGCACTGGCAAGACGACGCTCGCCCGTCTGATCGCCGATCTCACCACGGCGGAGTTCATCGCCTTCAGCGCCGTCCTCGCCGGCATCAAGGAAGTGAAAGATGTCATGGCCACGGCCGAGCAGCGGCGGCGCATGACGGGCCGCCGTACCATCGTGTTCGTGGATGAGATTCACCGCTTCAACAAGGCGCAGCAGGACGCGTTCCTGCCGCGCGTTGAGAACGGTGACATCGTCTTGATCGGCGCCACCACGGAGAACCCGTCGTTCGAGGTCAACGCCGCACTGCTCTCTCGCTCCAAGGTCTTCGTGCTGAAGCTGCTGAGTGAAGAGGCGATCGTCACGATCCTGAAAGCCGCGCTCACCGATCCGGAGCGCGGCCTCGGCAAGCAGAACCCAGAAGCAGACGATGACGCGCTGCGGGCGATCGCGCGGTTCGCGAACGGCGATGCAAGAGCGGCGCTGAATCTGTTGCAGTTGACGGTCTCGTCGGCGAACAATCCGGCGGGACGTCCGAAGATCGACCAGGCGCTGCTCGAGCAGACGCTGCAGAACCGCACGCTGCTCTACGACAAGACCGGCGAGGAGCACTACAACCTGATGTCGGCGCTTCACAAGTCGATGCGCAACAGCGACGCCGATGCGTCGATCTACTGGCTGGCGCGCATGGTAGAGGCCGGTGAGGACGCGAAGTACATCGCGCGCCGGCTGATTCGCTTTGCCTCTGAAGACATCGGCAACGCCGATCCGCAGGCGCTGACCATTGCGGTGGCGGCGAAGGATGCCGTGCACTTCATCGGCATGCCCGAGGGCAACACCGCGTTGGCGCAAGCGGCGATCTACCTCGCGACCGCGCCCAAGAGCAATGCGGTCTATACCGCCTACGGCGCAGCCGCTGAGGCGGCGAAGAACGACGTGGCGTCGCCGGTGCCGTTGCATCTCCGGAACGCGTCGACGAAGCTGATGAAGCAGTTGGATTACGGCAAGGGCTACCAGTACGCGCACGACAAGCCCGATGCCGTCGCGAGCATGGATTGCCTGCCGGACAACCTGAAAGGGCGGGAGTTCTACAAGCCGTCGAACTACGGCTTCGAGAAAGAGATCAGGAAGCGCCTGGCGTGGTGGAAGTCCAAGCGATCCTGATCTCCGATCGAACTACGGCAGGGCGAAACCGTAGACCTTGCCCTTGCTGATCCCCGACATCACGGCGATGTACTGCTTGCCATCCAGCTCGTAGCTGATCGGCGTCGCGACACCCTGGCCGAGCTGCGCTTCCCACAACGGCTTGCCGGTCAGCGGATCCAGTGCGAAGAACTTGCCCGCACTGTTACCGACGAAGACTAACTGACCGGCGGTTGAGAGCGCGCCGCCGCTGGAGAGGAACGGGATGCGCCACGCGGCCTTCTGCGCGACCGGATCCCATGCCACGAAGAACCCTCCGGGCGACGGCGCCTTCGGATCGGGCGGCGGTGGCGGCACCGGCTTCGCTCCAGGCGGCGTCCCGCGGCGAATGCCGAGGTTCCACTGCCCTTCCTTCGGTTCGAACTTCTCTTCCATGGCCCACACCGAGCTGGTTTCCTGCCCTGGGTAATACACGAGTCCGGTGGTGGGATTGAACGCCATCGGCGGCCAGTGGTGCGCCCCTACTGGTGACGGCGACAGCCGAACCGGCGTGTAGCGATAGCGCGCCGCCTCGGTTTCGATCGGGCGGCCGGTCTGCTTGTCGATCCCGGTGGCCCACGAGATGAACGCGTATGGTTCGCCAGAGATCAACTTGCCGGTGACGCGATCGAGCACGTAGAAGAACCCGTTCTTCGGCGCCTGCATCAGCACCTTCTGCACGCGGCCACCAATGGTCAGGTCGGCGAGGATCATCGGCTGCGCCGAGTTGTAGTCCCAGTTGTCGCTCGGCGTGGTCTGGTAGTGCCACACGTATTTACCGGTGTCGGCGTTCAGTGCCACGATCGACGCGAGGTAGAGGTTGTCGCCGCCGCCCGGGCTGCGGTGGTTGGCGTTCCAGGGCGAGCCGTTGCCGGTGCCGACGTAGATCAGATTCAGCTCGGGGTCATAGGCAATGCCGTCCCACGGCGTGCCGCCACCGCCGATCTTCCACCATTGGCCGTTCCAGGTCTTGGCCGCGCGCGCGAGCGCTTCGTCCTCGAAACCCTTGGCCGGGTCACCAGGCACGGTGAAGAACTTCCACGCTAACTTGCCGGTGGCCGCATCGTAGGCGGCGAGGAAGCCGCGGACGCCGTACTCGGCGCCGCCCTGGCCGATCACGACCTTGCCCTTCACGATGCGCGGAGCACCGGTGATGGTGTAGTCCGTCCCGGGTGGCGTCGTCTGCACCGCCCACACCGGCGCGCCGGTCTCGGCGTCGAGCGCGACGAGGCGGCCGTCGAGCAACCCGACGTAGACGCGGCCGTCGTAGAGCGCGACGCCGCGATTCACCGGGCCGCAGCACGGCCGCGGGCCCATGGCCTCGAAGCCGCCGCGGACCATCGCCGGGTCGTACTGCCACTTGACCTTCTTGGTGCGCAGATCGATCGCGTAGACCTGGCTCCACGTGGACGTGCCGTAGAGCACGCCGTTGAAGACCAGCGGCGTCGTCTCGATCTTGCCATCGGAGCCGACCTCGATCGACCACGCCTCCGCGAGCTTGCTGACGTTGCTCTGGTCGATCTGCTTCAGCGGGCTGTGGTGCGTCTCGGCATAGTCGCGGCCGTAGCCCACCCAGTCGCCGTCGGCCGGCTTCAGCAGCGTTGCGTCAGTAACCTTCGGTGAGGCTTGCTGTCCGTGAAGGGCCGAGGAACCCAGTCCGACGGCCAAGGCGAATACCATCAATCCGCGTCGTGTCATGCATTGTCTCCGGAGGGATTATAGCGGACGGGCGGGTCGGGTGGGGTGGGGCCATGTCGGGCGGGTCGGGCGGGTCGGGCGGCGTGGGGCTGGTTGGGCGGAGGGATCTCAGTTGGCGCAACACTTGCTCGCGTTCGTGGCATGTCGCAACCGCACGAGAATCTCATCGCTTGGCAGCGCGCTGATGATCTATGTGTTGCCGTCTACGAACTTACGAAACAGTTCCCCACCGCCGAGCAGTTTGGCCTGACATCCCAACTGCGCCGAGCGGCGTTCTCGGTGCCGGCAAACATCGTCGAGGGCTACGCGTTCCCGCAATCTCCTACGAGACTGAGGCATTTGAGGATTGCGATCGCATCGCTCGCGGAGGTGGGATACGCGCTCTAC
Organism: Vicinamibacterales bacterium; assembly: GCA_038919385.1. Taxonomy (GTDB): domain Bacteria; phylum Acidobacteriota; class Vicinamibacteria; order Vicinamibacterales; family UBA2999; genus 12-FULL-67-14b. The sequence continues at coordinate 34,031 of JBCKZH010000005.1, forward strand.
TTCGCAAAGCGCGTCGGGTATCTGAAGGTGGAGGCCTGGCAGGCAATCGACCTCGAAGTCCGCAGGACCGCCGCTCCGCTTCAGGGCTTGGCGAGGCAGCAGGCTGGTCGTTCAATCAAACGGGGGTAGCCCCTACTCGGCAAGCGTGACGATACCCATCATTTTGTCGAGCGACACCCCTTAGTGTCAGAAGGCAGGCCCCCTCGAAGGAAGACCTGTGATCGTAGGCAGATTCCTTTCGGTGGCTGTCGTCCTCACATCACCGAAGGCCTCGAAGAACTTCCAAATCGCTGATACTGCCGGCACGGTACTGCTCGAACTGGTCACCGGTTATGCGAAACGTCCGCGCAGACCCGTCACACGTTCGTTCGCCTCGAACGTCGAGGGTGATCCGCCCCGGATGACCGCCGACCAGGCTCAGCAGAAGGTCAATGACCTCGGCTTCTGCCATGTCGCACCGCTTCGAAGTCCATATTGCAATAATCACACCACGGGATGCTTGGAGTGATCGCAATTCACCTTGAAAGGCATCAAGGCGCCGAGAAAACTCCGCATTAACGCGCGCAAGGTCGGAAGCGACCTTTGGTGCAGCTGCAGCCGGAACGGTCGGCGGAGCCGGTGCCAGTGGTTGACCATCCGGACATCTATCAGGAACCACAACCGTGTTCGCGGGTGGAGCGTTGCTCCTGCGGCCATCACGTTCAACAACGTAGACCGGCGTCGGCGCCTGACCTGCCGCCGAATACATGGCGACATCGACAATTGCCCCTCTGTACATTCCGTTTGTAGCATTGCATGCAACCTGGCCGATGCTTGGTCGCAGCGCTGCAAGATCGCCTGATGATCCGGCGCAACCCGCAGTTGCGACAACGAGAAGGATGGCGCCGACGTTCTTCACAGAATCTGTCCTGCCTGTTTCGAGTGCCATACCAACGGTTGGCATTCACGCGCCGCGGCCAATGATCGCACTGGTCAGACCAGCCCACCGAAGTGCGGCGGAAGCCAAGCCACAAACAAACAACGGCTGCTACCGCCGCAGACTCAAGTCCCGGCCAGGATGCGCCGGACAAGGTCGTCCAATGATACCCGCGTGGGCTCGACCGGAACAGCCACAGCCCCGGCCCAACCTCTCTGACGGGAACCCGCCAGCCCCACGCCCTACCCGCCCAACCGGCCCTACGCCGCCGCACCAGCCCTTGCCTGCCCCACCCGCCCAACCTGCCCCAGGACGCCCTACCCGCCCAATCTGATCCCCGCAAGAAACTGATTCAAGGCATCGATGACGGCATCGGGAATGTCGTGTCCCCCCTCATACGGAAACCACGTCACATTCAGCCCGGCAGCCTTCAGCCGCTCCTGAAACCGTTCCATCGTCGCAAACGGCAAGACCCCGTCCCGCCGTCCGTGCGCGATGAAGATCGGCATCATTGGTCGGCCCGGGAAGCGCTCTACCCATGCCGCCTCGTTCACGGTGGTGCCGCCCAGCAGCACCAGGGCCGCCAGGTCTTGATCTGTTTGGAACGCGATCTCGGCGCTGAGCATCGCGCCCTGCGAGAAGCCGCCCAGGACGATCGGCCCTTTCACGTCCTCCAGGAGATTGCGGACGAGCCGCGACGCGACCTTGATGCCGGCAGGGTTGGCGATCGAGAAATCCGGGAAGCGCTCGCCCTTGGGAATGTGGCCCTCGATGTTCAGCCACCACCACCCCCGCGCGCCGTTAGGGCCGCGCAAGGGGCCTTGCGGAAACACCATGCGGCCGTTGTTCGGGACCTGCAGCTGGTGCTCGAACTGGAGCCAGTCGTTGGCGTTCGAACCGTAACCGTGAAGGAGCACGAGTGACGACGGCCCATCACCACCGCGCACAATGGCCGAGAGTGCGGACACCTGGAGCCATAGCCACAGACCGGTGACCGACACGAAGCCGACGAGCCCAAGCAGCAACCAACGTTTCATGTCAGATCCGATCGAAATTCTTTTCGATCTCGCGCCGCGTGATTCGCAGCATCACGGGACGACCGTGGGGGCACACCGTGGAGTACGCCGTCGCGCGCAGCTCTTCGAGAATGTGATGCATCTTCTCGAGCGTTAGCGGGTAGTTCGCCTTCACGGCCGCGTGACACGCCGTGGTGGCGGCAATCTGCTTCAGCGAGTCCTCGAGTCTGAGGCCGCGATCGAGCCCTTCGAGATCATCGGCCAGTGCGCGCAGTGCGGCGTCGCATTCATCGCGTGGCAAAAGCGCCGGCATCGCCGTTACCTTGATGCTGTCGCCGCCGAACTCCTCCACCTCGAAGCCGAACTTAGCGAGGGCGTCGGCGCGCGAGATCAGCGCGTTGCGTTCGGCCGCCGGCAGCTCGAGGACCATCGGCACCAGCATGCCCTGGCTTTCGAGCGACTGGGTGGTGAGCCGCTGCATGATGCGCTCGAACAGCACCCGCTCGTGCGCGACGTGCTGATCGATGATGCACAGCCCCTCGTCATCCATGGCGATGATGAAGGTGTCGCGAAACTGTCCCAGCGCGATCATCGGCCGGACGGCAGGCACCCCCAAAGAAGGGGGTGCCTCCACCGTTGAAGCCGATGGCACCGGGTGGTACGACGGCGCGGGCCCGGGCGGCGCCCAGCGGCTGGTGAAGCTGCCGCCCGCGAGCGCACCTGGAATCGACGGCTGCAACGGACGGCCCGGCAGCACATCCGAGGTGTGCAATGTCAGTTCCGGCGCCGGTCCCTTGCCGAGGGCATCTCCGAGGGTGCGGCGCACCATCTCGTGCACCATCGACTGCTCGCGGAACCGTACCTCCGCCTTCGCGGGATGCACGTTCACGTCCACGCGGTCGGGCGGGAGATCGAGGAACAGGTGCACCTCTGGGCTGCGTTCCTTGTTGGTTGCCACGCTGTAGGAATCGAGAATCGCATGCGCGATGGTACGGTCCTTGACGATCCGCCGATTCACGAACACGTGCTGCGGCCCGCGAACCGGCCCCTGCTCCGCTAGCGCGGCGATGAAGCCGTGCAGGCGCATCCCGCCGAACTCGCGGTCCACCGTGACCAGGTCCTGGCGATCGCCGTAGAGTTGATACAAGCGATCCGACAGGCTGGCGACCGGCGGAACCGCCAGCACCTTGCGGCCCGTGCTGATCAGCGTGAAGCCGACTTCGGGATAGCACAGCGCCAACTGCGTGACGAAACGCGACACCTGCGCGGCTTCAGCCCCGTCGGACTTCAGGAACTTCCGGCGCGCCGGCAGGTTGTAGAACACATCGGCCACTTCGGCCAGGGTGCCTTCGGGTCCGCCTGCCTCAACCACTGATTCGATGATGCCGGCATTGACGCGGATCTCGGTGCCACTGTCACTGCCCCGCGCTCGTGTGCGCAGGCGAAAATGCGATACCGCGGCCATCGAGGGGAGTGCTTCCCCACGGAACCCGAGGGTGACGATCGCACCGAGGTCGTCCGCCCGCTTGATCTTGCTGGTGGCATGCCGCTCGAGGCACAGCCGCGCATCGTCCGGGTCCATGCCAAGGCCATCGTCCTCGACACGAATCAGCTTCTTGCCGCCGTACTCGACGGTGATGGTGATCCGAGTGGCCTCGGCATCGATGGCGTTCTCGACCAGTTCTTTCACGACCGAGGCCGGCCGCTCAACGACTTCACCGGCGGCGATCTGGTTGGCGAGATCTTCAGGCAGGCGGGTGATACGGCCCATCTACCACCAGCCCGACTTGCGGAACCAGACGAACAGGCCCGTGCTCGTCAGCACCATCAGTCCGGTGATGACCGTCATCGGGCCAAACAAGGTGGCGATGACGGCCAGTGCGTGCAGGCCAAAGGCGTCTCGCAGGATCGCGGCGCCGGCCGGCTTGTCCTCCGTAGCCTTGGCGAAGGATGAGTCGAAGCGGTCCACCGTCTCGGTGCGACCGCCTCTGTGGACGAAGTAGCGGATCAATCGCCGACCTTGACGCTCAAGGCCGCCTGCGCCGCCGCCAATCGGGCCACCGGCACGCGGTACGGCGAGCAGCTCACGTAGTCGAGGCCCACCTTGTGGAAGAAGTGAATGGACGACGGATCGCCACCGTGTTCGCCGCAAATCCCCAGCTTGAGGCTCGGATTGGCGACGCGGCCCTTGGCCACGGCCATGGCCACCAGTTGACCGGTGCCCGCGGCATCAAACGTCGCAAACGGATCGCGCTCAAGGATCTTCTTGTCCTGATACACGCGCAAGAACTTGCCGACGTCATCTCGGGAAAAGCCAAACGTCATCTGCGTCAGATCGTTGGTGCCGAAGGAGAAGAACTGCGCCTCCTTGGCCACTTCGTCAGCCGTCAGCGCGCCGCGCGGCACTTCGATCATCGTCCCGATCAGGTACTTGATCTTGATGCCCTGCTCCTTGAGCACCGCCTTGGCCACGCGCTCGACCACCGCCTTCTGATCGCGCAGTTCGCGGACATCGCCGACCAGCGGGATCATGATCTCGGGGATGACCTTCAGGCCTTCCTTATTCAGCTTGCAGGCCGCTTCCATGATCGCCCGCGTCTGCATCTCGGTGATTTCCGGATAGGTGATGCCGAGACGCACGCCGCGGTGGCCGAGCATGGGGTTAAACTCGTGGAGCTGCTCCACGCGCGACAGCAACGCCTTCTTCTCGTCGAGTGCCTTGCCCTTGGTACCCTTGGTCTCCATGATGGCGATCTCCACCATCAGGTCTTCGCGCTTGGGCAGGAACTCGTGCAGGGGCGGATCGATCGTGCGAATGGTCACGGGCGTGCCCTTCATGGCCTTGAACACGCCGTAGAAGTCTTCCCGCTGCATGGGCAACAGCTCGTCGAGCGCCGCGCGCCGATCGGCCTCGTTGTCGGCCAGGATCATCCGCTGAACGATCGGGATGCGGCCCTCGCCGAAGAACATGTGTTCCGTACGGCACAGGCCAATGCCGCGTGCGCCGAACGCATATGCAGTCTCGGCCTGGTCCGGCTGATCGGCATTGGCTCTCACGCCAAGCCGGCGGAACCTGTCTGCCCACTCCAGTAACAGGTGGAACCGTTGGTAGATGGGCGAATCGGCTGGCTTCAGCTTGCCCGCAATCACCTGCAGAATCTCGCTCGGCTGTGACGCCACTTTGGCGAGCTTCACTTCACCGCTCAGGCCATCGAATGCGACGTAGTCGCCCTCCTTCACCGTCCGACCCTTGATGGTGAACGTCTTGCCGTGCTCATCGATGCGCAGCTCGCCCGCGCCGACAATCGACGGCTTGCCCATCTGGCGGCCAACGACGGCGGCGTGGGAGGTCATGCCGCCGGTGGCGGTGAGAATGCCCTGCGACACCCACATGCCGTGAATGTCGTCCGGCACGGTTTCGCGGCGGACCAGAATGACCGGTTCACCTCTATTCGACCACTCCACCGCCACTTCCGACGAGAACACGGCCTTGCCGCACGCCGCGCCGGGCGAGGCCGGCAACCCGCGGGTCACAGCCTCGATGCTCTTCCATTCCTTCTGGTCGAACCCGGGCGCGAGCAACTGCGACAGCGCTTCCGGATCCACCAGTAGGATCGCTTCCTTCGGCGTGACCAGCTGTTCTTTGGCCATGTCGGTGGCAATCACGACCGCGGCATAGCCCGTGCGCTTGCCGCTGCGCGTTTGCAGCATGTAGAGCTTCTCGTCCTGGATGGTGAACTCGAAGTCCTGGATGTCCTTGTAGGTGCGCTCGAGCCGTGTCGTGATGTCGCGCAGCTGCTTGTAAGCCTTGGGCATCACCCGCTCGAGTTCGCGAATCGGCTGGGGCGTACGGATGCCGGCGACGACATCCTCGCCCTGGGCGTTGATCAGGAATTCGCCGAAGAACTCCTTCGCGCCGGTCGCCGGGTTGCGCGTGAAGCCCACGCCCGTGCCCGAACGGTCGCCGATGTTGCCGAACACCATCATCTGGATGTTGACGGCGGTGCCGATCGAATCCGGGATGTCGTAGATGCGGCGGTACTCCTTGGCGCGCGCGTTGTTCCACGATCGGAACACGGCGTTGCGTGCCATCCGCATCTGGTCCATCGGGTCCTGCGGAAACGCCTTGCCGGTCTTCTTCTTGACAACACCCTGGTAGGCTTCAACCACCTCGCGCAGCGCGGCTTCGTCCAGGTCGGTGTCCATCGCCGCGCCCTTGGCGTGCTTGATGGCTTCGAACTCGTGCTCGAACACCGCCTTCGGGATCTCGAGGACGACGCTGCCGAACATCTGCATGAAGCGGCGATAGCTGTCGAACGCGAAGCGGCCGTTCCTGGTCCACGCCTTCAGGCCTTCAACCGCGGAATCGTTGAGGCCGAGGTTGAGGATGGTGTCCATCATGCCAGGCATGGAAAACTTCGCGCCCGAGCGCACCGAGACCAGCAGCGGATTCTTGGTCGAGCCGAGCACAGCGCCCGCGGCCTTCTCGAGCTTCTTGAGATTGGTGACAATCTCCGCCTCGATGTTGGCGGGCAGCTTGTTGCCCTGCTCGTAGTACAGGTTGCAGGCGTCGGTGGAAATGGTGAAGCCGGCCGGTACGGGCAGCCCGGCGTTGGTCATGGCCGCGAGGCCCGCACCCTTGCCGCCGAGCGTGTCCTTCATGCTCCGGTCGCCGTCGGCCTTGCCGTTGCCGAAAAAGTAGACGAACTTCGTGGCCTTCGCGTTCTTCGTGGTTGCCTTGGTCTTCTTCACACTCTTCTTCACAGTCTTCTTCACAGTCTTCGTCTTCGCCATCGCGCTCTCTACTCCTGCTTGTCCGCCTCGGGAACGATTTCGGAAACGTCGGCCAGCTGGAGGACCGCGCCTTCCAACTGTTTCAACAACCGCAGCCGCGCGTCACGCAGCTTCAAGTCGTCGGTCATCACCATCACATCGTCAAAGAACTTTGCCACCGCGGGGCCGGTCTTGGCGGCTTCGGCGAATGCCTGGCGATAGCCACTGCCCGACGCGACGGCCGCCGCGATCACTGGCTGCAAGCGCGCGACTTCCGACGCCAGCGCCAGCTCCGCGGCGTCGGTCAAGGCGCCACCCAGGTTCGGGGCTGCGGCATCCAGGTTCTTCGCGATGTTCTTCACACGCTTGAACAACACCGCGAGTTGCTTGAAGTCGGGCGATTCGGTGAACTCGGGCAACGTCTCCAGCTTTCGCCGGGCCACCAGCGGGCAGACATCTGACGGAGCGCCGTGGGTCACCGCGCGAACATTGCGCGTGTCCGAGCCCCGCTGTTCGAGCACGAAGCGTACGCGATCGATCATGAACGTCCAGAACGCATCGTCCAGGCCCTGCGCCTTGACCAGTTGGCCGAGTGTCAGCCGCAGACCGAGCCCGGTCAGTTCCGGCAGATCGACCAGGATGCGCACAATGCCCTGGGCGGCCCGACGCAGGCCGTAGGGATCGCGCGACCCGGTGGGACGCTCGCCGGCCGAGAACATCCCGGTCACCGTGTCGAGCTTGTCGGCCAACGCCACGGCAGCCCAGGTGATGGCGGCCTTTCCGAGTTGTTCCTTCGTCGGTGGCGCGGTTGCTTCCACCCCGACCGGCAGGTAGTGGAAGTAGATGGCTTTCCACACTTCCTCGGGACGACCGTCCTCCCGAGCGTAGATGCCGCCCATGGTGCCCTGCAGCTCGGTCAGCTCGCGCACCATGTCGGTAGCGAGGTCGGCCTTGCACAGGCGGCCCGCTTCGGCGGCAAACTCCGCGAGCTCCGGTTTCGCGAACACCTCCGCGCAGATCCAGCGCGCGAGTGCCGCCACGCGGGTCGCCTTCTCCTGGTAGCTGCCCAGCTTCTTGTGGAACAGCACGGTGCTCAGGCGGTCGGTGTACGACGCCAGCGGCTGCTCGCGGTCGGCGTCGAAAAAGAACCGGGCATCGCGCAACCGTGCCGTCAGCACGCGCTCCATGTTGTGGGCGATCACGTCCGGCTGCTCGGGTTGCATGTTGAGCACGGCCAGAAACACCGGCATCAACTTCCCGTGGTCGCTATTGACCGGGAAGAAATGCTGATGGTGGATCATCGTCGTGGTCAGCACTTCTTCAGGGAGCTTCAGAAACTCTTCGGCGAAGGTGCCCGAGACCACCACCGGATACTCGACGAGGTCTGGCACCTCTTCGAGAATGCCCTGCCCCACCAGCGCGCGGGCAATACGGCCGCCGCGGCGGCGGGCTTCGGCATCCAGCTCACGAGCAATGCGGTCGTGCCGCTCACTGCGTTCGAGGACGACGAAGTTCTCCGCCAGCCGCTTGCGGAAGTCGTCGAAGTGCTTCACCTTGATAGCGCGTCCCGGCCGGCCACTGGTGGTGAGAAACCGATGACCGTAGGTGGCGGCGCCCGTGCTCACGTCAAGCACGCGCGGGTCGCGTGACGCGGCGGTTCGCCCGATGATGAACGGGATGACGCGGCCGCCGTAGAGATAGAGAATCCACCGAATGGGCCGGCCGAACGGCAGCTCGCCCTTGCCATCGTCGAGCGTGGCATCCCAGCGCATCTGCTTCGGGAACGACAGGGATCGCAGCACGCCGCCTAGGACATCCGGCAGGACATCGCTGGCGGTCTTGCCGCGCTGATGCTTGCGGACGCCGATGTACTCGCCCTTGGCCGTGGTGATGCGCTCGACCTGATCCTCGGCGACCCCCTGTTTCTTGACGAAGCCGGCGCCGGCGGGCGTGAGTTTGTCGTCGGCGCCAAACGCCGCCGACACCGGCGGCCCAGTGACGAGCTCTTCGAGGTCGCTCTGCCGCTCGCCAATCTTGCCGGCATACGCAATCAGCCGGCGAGGCGTGCTGTAGGTTTGCACCGGCTCATCGATCGACAGCCGAGCTTCCTTGAGCTTGGCCTCGAGCGCCTGTCCAATCTGTGCGGTCAGTCCGGGCAGCCAGCTCGCCGGGATCTCTTCGGTGCCGATTTCAAGCAGTAGTTCGCGCTCCACGTCAGGCTCCGGGCTCGGCAACCACGGGCATCTGCTGCGCCGCGTATTCCTTGCAAATGGCGATGGCGAGCTGCCGCACGCGCAGGATGTAGGCCGTGCGCTCGGTGACGCCCACGCTGCCGCTCGAGTCGAGCAGGTTGAACAGGTGCGAGCACTTCAAGCAGTACTCCAGCGCCGGCAGCAACAGCCCGCCCTTGAACAGCTCCTCGCCGAACGTGAAGCATTCATCAAACTGATGACGATGGAACGACGAGAAGCGCTCGCGGTCAATGCCGGTGTCCTGGTTGAAGGCGTACTTCGACTGCTCCACTTCCTCGCGCATGCGTACGTCGCCGTACGACTTGCCGCCACCCCACTCCAGGTCGAACACGTTGTCGACCTTCTGCAGGAACATCGCGATGCGCTCGAGGCCGTAGGTGATCTCCGCCGCGATCGGCGACAGGTCCATGCCGCCCACCTGCTGGAAGTAGGTGAACTGCGTGATCTCCATGCCGTCGAGCATCACCTGCCAGCCAATGCCCCAGGCGCCGAGCGTCGGCGACTCCCAGTTGTCTTCTTCAAACCGGATGTCGTGCTGCCGTGGGTTGATGCCGACCGCTTCGAGGCTCTCCAGATAGATCTGTTGAATCTCGTCGGGCGACGGCTTGAGGATGACCTGCAACTGGTGGTGCTTGAACAGGCGATTGGGATTCTGGCCAAACCGGCCATCGTCCGGGCGCCGTGACGGCTGCACGTAGGCGACGTTCCACGGCACGGGGCCCAGCACGCGCAGCAGTGTTTCCGGATGCGAGGTGCCGGCGCCCACTTCGAGGTCGAGCGGCTGCTGAATCAAGCAGCCCTGCGAGGCCCAGAAGTGCTGGAGCTCGAGGATGAGGTCCTGGAACGTCACGGGGTTCTACGAACGCCGCAGTTGGTTCAGCACGCGAACCGACCGGGGTTCCTTGTCGAGGTGCATCGTAATCAGCTTCCGATGAAACAGTTCAATCTCACGTAAGACCCGGCTGCTGGCGCCGAGCGAGTCCACATCGCGCGGGCCGATGCGCCGGACGCCCTCGAGAAACATCTCGGCTTCGCTCGACAGCCGCAAGTCACTCGGGTAGACGCCTTGCAGCCGCAACAGCCAGCACTCGAAATAGCGCGCCAACGCTTCCACTGGCGTACCGGTGACCAGCGCCTCGAGCGCGGAGGTGCCCAGCCGGTATAACCGTTCGTCGACATCGGCGTCGGCCGCCCACTCGTCGATCAACTCGGCGAAATAGTGGCTGTAGCCCAACGCTTCCGGGCTGGGCGCGGACAACGGTGACCGCACCGGCTCCGCGTAGTTCAGCCCCACCAACTCGCGCTGCTCCTTCTCGAAGTACGCCACGCGTACTTCGGTCAGCGGCTCGAGCGCGGCGCCAAACCGTTTGCGCGACTTTCTCGCATTGGGTGCAACGCCTCGCTTCTTGCCGCGGTCGCGCGTCAAAAAGACCACGATGCGGTCGGCTTCGCCCAACTTGTAGGTGCGAAGGACGAGGGCTTCGGCCGTATACAGCGGCATCCCGTAGCCGCCATTGTACTTCGCCGGCCCCCCGTAAAGGGGGCCCCTACTGGACTAAATACCTGAGGAAGATCGTCGCCAGACCGAGGAACGAGGCGAAGCCCACCACGTCGGTGAACGTCGTGATGAACACCGATGAGCCAAGGGCCGGGTCCACCTTCATGGCCTTCAGTCCCAGCGGCACCAGGGTGCCGGCGGTGGCGGCGACGAACATGTTGCAGACCATGGCCATGCCCAGCAGCAATGCCAGCACCAGGTCGGCCTTGGTCGCCCACGCCACGCCGGCGGCAACCAGACCCAGGGTAAAGCCGTTGGCCAGCCCAATCAGGGCCTCCTTGGCCAGCGCCTTCTTGCCGCTCGCCCAGCTCAACTCGCCGAGCGCGAGCCCGCGGACGATCACGGTCAGCGTCTGGGTGCCGGCATTGCCACCCATGCCGGCCACGATGGGCATGAAGATCGCCAGCGCCGTGACCTGTTGGATGGTGCCCTCAAACAGCGCGACGACCGATGCCGCGACAAACGCCGTCACCAGGTTGGCCAGCAGCCAGGGCAGGCGCTTGCGAAACGCCTCAGACGCCGGCGTCGTGACGCGCTCGTCGCCCGACACACCGGCCAGGCGCAACAGGTCTTCCGACGCCTCGTCTTTGATGACGTCGATGACGTCGTCCACGGTGACCACGCCGACGAGCTTGTTCTCTTCGTCAACCACCGGCACGGCCAGCAGGTTGTACGACGCGACCTGCCGGGCGACTTCTTCCTGGTCGGTATCGACGCGGACACTCGTGACATCGGGTGCCATGATCCGCTTGAGCGGCGTCTCGGGCGACACCAGCAGCAGGCGCCGCAGCGACGTCACGCCCACGAGGTGGCGCCGGGCATCGACGATGTAGAGATAGAACACCATCTCGACATCGCGCGCCCCTTGAAGCGCGGTGATGGCCTCGCCCACCGTGAGGTCCTCGCCTAAGGCGAAGACCTGCGGGTTCATGATGCGGCCGGCGGTCTGCTCGCCGTACTCGAGCAGGCTCTCGACCTGGCCCGACTCGCGGCGCCGCATCAACTCGAGGACTTCGGTCGACAGCTCTTCCGGCAGGTAGTCAATCAACGCCGCCGCATCGTCCGACGGAATCTCCTGCAACAACCTGGCGATCTCTTCGGCGGAGCGGCCGGTCAGCAGCTTGGCGCCCTCTTCGGGGCCCATTTCGCTGACGGTTTCCATGGCCAGGCGGCCGCTGCGCTCGACCAGCAGCGAAAACACGGCTTGGCGTTCGGTGTCGAGGAGTGAGCCAAAGACCGAGGCCAGGTCGGCCGGATGCTGCTTCTGGAGGAGGTTCAGCAGGTTGGCCGTCGCGCCAATGCGGAGCAACCGCTTGACGGAGTCGAGGACGACGTCGATTCGGCGTGACATGGCCATGGCGATCGAAAGATGTTAACCCTTCTTACGACGCGCTGGCAGCCCAAGTGTGTCGAGCATGCGCTCATCTTCGCGCCAGCCTTCGCGCACCTTGACATGCAGATCGAGAAAGACGCGCGCGTCGAAAAACTTCTCGAGCTCCTTGCGCGCCGCCGTGCCGATCGCCTTGATGCGCGCGCCGGCGCGTCCCACGAGAATGGGCTTCTGGCTCTCGCGGTCGACCAGGATGGTGCAGAACAACCGCATCAGGCCTTTCGCGTCGGCCTCCTCGAACTTATCCACGACCACCGCCGTCGAGAACGGCAGCTCGTCGCGGGTCTGTTGCAGCACCTGCTCGCGGATCAGCTCCGCGACGAAGAACCGCTCCGGCTGGTCGGTGAGGTAGTCCTCGGGGTAGATTGGCTCGCCCTCGGGGAGGTGCGAGAGCAACACCTGCTCCAACCGGTCAACGTTCTCCCCGGTCAGTGCCGAGACCGGCACGAGGTCGGCGAACCCAACCTCCTTCTGGTAGTGCGCCAGCCGCGGCAGCAGCGCCGGCTTGTCGGAGATGTCGATCTTGTTCAAGACCAGCACGCGCGGCAACTTCGACTTGCGGATAACGTCCATCAGGAAGTCGTCGCCGGCGCCGCCCGGCTCGCTGCCATCGACGACGACGGCCACCACATCCACCTCGCGCAACGTGTCGAGCGCGGCGTCCACCATGCGAACGTTCAGCCGGTGCAGGGGCTTGTGAATGCCGGGCGTGTCGAGGAACACCATCTGGCCCTCGACGGTCTTGGGGTCTTGAGGTCCTGCGGTCTTGGAATATTGGCGGACGCCGACGATTCGGTTGCGCGTCGTCTGCGGCTTGTCCGAGACGATCGCCAGCTTCTGCCCGACCAGCCGGTTGAGCAGCGTGGACTTCCCCGCGTTCGGGCGGCCGACCAGTGCGACGAATCCGGCTTTCATCGTGCCGGCTCGCTCTCGACGTCGTCATCCTGCCGGCGGAGGCGAACCCGGGTAATGCGGCGCTGTTCGGTTTCCAGGATCTCGACGTCGAGGCCGTCGAGGTCGAAGTGCTCCCCGACCGCCGGCACGCGACCGAGGCGCGACAGCAGGAACCCGCCGACGGTCTCGAAGCCCTGCCCTTCGATGATGACCTTCATCAGGTTGGCCATCTCCTCGACATGCAGGCTGCCACTGAACACGAATCGTCCCCCGCCTTCGTCGATGATCCGCTCGATTTCCACGTCGTACTCATCCCGGATCTCGCCGACGATCTCCTCGAGCAGGTCTTCCACGGTGACGAGGCCGGCGGTGCCGCCGTATTCGTCGACGACGATGGCGCTCTGGAGGCGGTTGCGTTGGAACTCCTTGAGCAGCTCAGGGACCCGCTTGGTATCAGGCACGAAGTGGGCGGGACGCGTGAGCGGCGCGATCGGTCCAGACGAGGGCATGCCTCGCATGATGAGGTCCTTCACAAAGACGAAGCCCACCACGTTATCGAGCGTTTCGTTGAAGACGGGAATGCGCGAGTACTGCTGCTCGCGGAACAGCGCACACAGCTGTTCGATGCTCGCGGTCTGCTCGATCCCGATGATGTCGGGCCGCGGCGTCATCACCTCGCGCACCATCGTGTCCCGGAAGTCGGCGAGGTTGCGCAGCAGCTCGCGAGCCTGGCCGTCCTGGGCCGCTTCGACTTCGGCCTGAACGGGATGGGACTCCTCGGTCTTCGGCGGATCAGCGTGGCCATTACCGTTGGTTGGGCGCTCTTTGCGGCGGCTGGTGCCCATGCGCAGCAGGGCCGAGGTCAGGGGACGCAGGGTCTTGGCCACCACATCGAACGACGGCAAGAGGACGTCGAGCACCCGCTCGGGGTCACGCCGCACGATCAACAGCGGAATCAAGTGCTCGCAACTAAGCATGACGCCGATCACCGACAGGACGAGCAGCGGAAAGCCGGCGGGGCCGACGCCAGTCACCCGCGCCAGCAGCGCGGTCGACACGACGGTGATGATCGAAAACAGGATGCGGACGGGAATGAACAGGCGGCGTGGGTCGTCCAGGTACCAGCCGAGCGCGTCATCGCGATCGGTGCGCTCGGCGTGAATGCGCAGCGACAGCCGCATCAGCGCATTGAATCCTGCTGACACGGTGCCCAGGTAGGTGGCGGCACACCCGAGGAGAAACAGCAGCAGCACCGTCATTTGCTGCGTTCAATCAGACCTTCGCGCAGCCCTGCCTTCTTGCGCAAGCGCGCCTCGGCGCGCGCCATCGTGCCCCCGTCGGTGTCGTGGTCGTAGCCCAGCAAGTGCAGCAGGCCGTGGAGGGCGAGGACCTTGAGTTCGGTGCCAATCGCATGTCCGGCTTCCTTCGCCTGCCGCGTGGCCACGCCCGAGGCGATCACGATATCGCCCAGGAACGAGGTGACGCCCGGCATGTGGGTGGCTGGGAACGATAAGACGTCGGTCGCGACATCCTGGCCACGGAACTGGCGATTGAGGGCACGCATGCGGCGATCCGACACCACGGCCACGCTTACGTCACCACGGGCCGACACGGGCGCCCAGCGCGCCAGCCACGGGCCCAGTCCGCGCGTGGACACGGCCGCGGCATCCGGCGTCGCCACGCTAACGTGCAGACGGGCCGCTGCCCTACGCATCGACGCCGTTGCGATTCGCGTATCTCCTTGTGTGACAAACAGTTAACGAAACTGGGCCAAGGGTAGCATACGGAAACCGTAAAAGTGAAGCAGGTTCACTTATGCGATCACTTATGCGATCGGCTTGATATGCAGCTCGCGCACCTGGCGCGGATCCACGGTTGACGGCGCGTCACACATAAGGTCCACCGCCTGCGTCGTCTTGGGGAACGGGATCACTTCGCGGATTGAGGTCTCCCCTGCCAGCAGCGCGCAGATGCGGTCGAGGCCGAGGGCCAGGCCGCCGTGCGGCGGGGTGCCGTACTCGAGCGATTCGAGGAAGAAGCCGAAACGGTTCTTGGCATCTTCGTCCGACAGGCCGAGCAGGCGGAACACGTTGGCCTGCGTCTCGCGGTCGTGGATACGAATGCTGCCGCCGCCAAGCTCCCATCCGTTGAGGATGACGTCGTACGCCTTCGCCAGCACTTTGCCGGGGTCCGACTGCATCAGGTGCAGGTCTTCCTCGCGCGGCGCGGTGAAGGGGTGGTTCACCGAATCCCAGCGCTGCTCGCCGGCGTTCCAGTCGAACAGCGGGAAGTCGGTGACCCAGGTCAGCTCCCACTTGCCTTCGGGAATGAGGTGCTGCTTCCTGGCCACCTGCAGGCGCAGTTGACCGAGTACTTTGGACGCGGCATCTGGCGCGCCTGAGGCGAGCACCAGCAGGTCTTCCCTCGAGGCACCGGACGCCTCGAGGACCTTGCGGGCCGCTTCTTCGCCAATCGCCTTGGCCGACACCTGTACACCCTCGGCGGTGTAACGCGCGTAGATCAAGCCGGCGGCGCCCAACTGCTTGGCCTGCTCCACCAGTTCGTCCACCTCGCGGCGTGAGCACTTCGCGGCGCCTGGAATCACGAAGCCGCGAACGGTGCCGCCGTGCGCGATGGCTTCCTTGAAGATCCCAAACGGCGACTCGGTGAACAGCGGACCGAAGTCCTGAATCTCCAAGCCGAAGCGCAGGTCCGGCTTGTCGTTGCCGTACTTCGCCATGGCCTCGGCGTAGGGCATCCGCTTGAACGGACGCGGAATGTCGACGCCAATCTCCTTGAAGCACGCGGCGAGAGCGCCTTCGACAATCTCGAAGACCATGGGCGGCGTGGCGAAGGACATCTCGAGGTCCACCTGCGTGAACTCGAGCTGGCGATCGGCGCGCAGCGCTTCATCACGGAAGCAGCGGGCGATCTGCACGTAGCGGTCGAAGCCGGCGATCATCAGGAGCTGCTTGAAGATCTGCGGCGACTGCGGCAGCGCGTAGAACTCCCCTGGGTGGACACGGCTCGGCACCAGGAAGTCGCGGGCGCCTTCCGGCGTGGACTTGGTCAGGATCGGCGTTTCGATCTCGTAGAAGCCTTGCTCGTCGAAGTACTTGCGCAGCGCAAGGGTGATGCGGTGGCGCAGCGCCAGGTTGTGCTGCAGCTGGGGGCGGCGCAGGTCGAGATAGCGGTACTTGAGCCGCGTCTCTTCCGAGACGTTCTGATCCTCGGCGATCGAGAACGGTGGCGTCTTGGCCTCGTTCAGGATCCGCACTTCTTTCGCGCGCACTTCCACTTCGCCGGTAGGCAATGAGAGATTCACGGTGTCCGCCGAGCGTCGCTCCACCTCGCCCAGGATGGCGACCACGAATTCCGACCGCAGCGGCTTCGCCTTCTCGAGCAACGCGGCGTCGCCCTCGACGATCACTTGAGTCAGCCCGTGACGATCGCGCACGTCCAGGAACAGCAGCGCCCCAAGGTCGCGGACGCGGTGCACCCAGCCGAGGAGCACGACGTTCTTGCCGACGTCGGCGGCACGAAGGGCGCCACAGGTGTGCGTGCGAGCGAGGGAGCCGAGCTGTTCTGCCATGACCTAAGTCTTTGCCTTGAGATGCGCGGCCACAGCGGCTCGAGGTAGTTGTTCGTCCTGGCGCGTGGCAATCGTTCGTACGTTCACAGTACCTGCTTCGAGCTCGGGTTTTCCAATCACCGCTGCAAATGGAATACCCCGGACCTGAGCATACTGAAACTGCTTCACGGTCCAGCCCTTCTGGTTGTCCTCGACCGGCCCCTCAGGATAGAGCTCGACCCGCAGCCCCGCCGCGCGCAACTCGGTCGCCAGCGCCAGGTAGAGATCAGCGCGTCCGGCGAACCACTGCACGACCATCACGTCAGCGGCGCTCGCGACCAGTGACGCGGGAAACATGTTGCGCTCCCCCATCACGACCAGAATGCGCTCGAGGCCCAGCGAGATGCCGCAGGCCGGCACCTCTTCGCCGGAGAACATGCCGATCAGGTTGTCATAGCGCCCACCGCCGCCCATGCTGCCGGCGAGGTCGGGCACGCGAATCTCGAAGATCGCACCCGTGTAGTACGACAGACCGCGCGCCAGGCTGCGGTCCAGGACCAGATGCGGGCCCGCGCTGGTGCTCGCGGATAGCCGGAAGATCTCACGCAGTTCTTCAATCCCAGCCTTGCCCTCGTCGTTGAGCATAGAGTGCTGGCTGTCAAGCCACTCCAGGCCGCCGACGGGCAACTCGGCGCTGAGTGGGGACAACAACTGGTCCGCTACCGCCGCGGCGAAGCCCTTCTCCACAAACTCCGCGCGCACACCATCGGCGCCGATCTTGTCGGCCTTGTCGATGATGGTCAGCGCCGCGCCGTGCTGTTCGGCCGGCACCTGCGCATGCGACAACACCGCGTTCAATAGCTGGCGGTGGTTCACGACAATGCGGAAGTCGTTGAATCCCAGCTTGATGAACACATCGGCAGCGGCGGCCAACAACTCTGCCTCGACGACCATCGACGTCGACCCGATGGCATCCACATCACACTGGTAAAACTCGCGGAAGCGGCCTTTCTGCGGCCGGTCGGCGCGCCACACCGGCTGCACCTGATAGCGCTTGAAAAACTTAGGCAGCTTGGCGCGATACTCGGCGACGACTCTGGCCAGCGGCACCGTCAGGTCGTAACGCAGCGCGAGGTCGGCTTGCCCGGTTTCAGCCCCTTCGCCGCGCTTGAGAATCTTGAAGATCAGCCGGTCGCCGTCTTCACCGTACTTGCCCTGTAGAGTTTCGATGTTCTCGACGGACGGCGTCTCGAGCGGCTCGAACCCATACTTCTGGTAGACGTCCGCGATGATGCCGATTACAAACTGGCGCCGACGTACGTCTTCCGGTAGGAAGTCGCGCATGCCACGAGCAGGACCGGTGTTCATTTCATGTAATCCAGACGGTAGGCGACGTAGTTGTCCGCGTACCAGCGAATCTCGGCGACTTCTTCGTCGGTCAACTGGCGCTTGACCTTGCCGGGCCGCCCCATCACCAGCGAGCGCGCCGGAATGCGCGTGCCCTCGGTCACGAGTGTGCCGGCCGCGATCACGCAGTCCGATTCGATGTGCACGCCATTGAGCAACACCGCCGCCATGCCCACGAGCACACGGTCCTCGATCGAGGTGCCATGCACGACCGCCGAGTGCCCGACCGTCACTTCATCGCCGATGATCGTTGGATGCGTGTCGCGCATCACGTGAATCATCGTCAGGTCCTGGATATTGGTGCGGGAGCCGATGCGGATGCGATTGACGTCACCGCGAATGACAACGTTCATCCAGACAGAGGATTCGGAGCCAATCTCCACATCGCCAATGACCTGAGCGCTCTGATCCACGTAAGCGCCGGCCTCAACGAGGGGCGTGGTGCCCTTGAAGGCGCGAATCACGAGATCACCAAATCACCAAATCACTAAATCTTCGGAAGTGTGACCCCGCGCTGCGCCTGGTACTTCCCCTTCTTGTCCTTGTACGAAATCTCGCACGGCTCGTCGCTCTGGAAGAAGATCACCTGCGCGATGCCTTCGTTGGCGTAGATCTTCGCGGGCAGCGGCGTCGTGTTGGAGATCTCGATCGTGACGTGGCCTTCCCACTCGGGCTCGAACGGCGTGACGTTGACAATGATGCCGCAGCGCGCGTAGGTGGACTTGCCGAGGCACACCGTCAGCACGTCGCGCGGGATGCGGAAGTACTCGATAGTCGAAGCCAGTGCGAACGAGTTGGGCGGCACGATGCAGACGTCGCCGACGATGTCGACAAACGACTTCGGGTCGAAGTTCTTCGGGTCCACCACCGTGTTGTAGACGTTGGTGAACACCTTGAACTGGTTGCCGACGCGGCAGTCGTAGCCGTACGACGAGAGGCCGTACGACACGACGCCGGCACGGACCTGCCGGTCCTCGAACGGCTCGATCATGCCGTGCTCGAGGGCCATCTTGCGAATCCACCGATCGGGCTTGATCGACATGGCCGGAGTCTAGAGCTCCATGCCCCGGAAGAAGTAGCCGAGCTCGAACGCTGCCGTCTCAGGCGCATCCGATCCGTGCGTGGCATTGTTGTCGATCGATGCGCCGAAATCCTTGCGCATGGTGCCGGGTTCGGCCTTGGCGGGGTCGGTCGCGCCCATCAGGTCGCGCCACTTCTTGATCGCGTCCGGCGCCTCGAGGCACATGACCACGCAGGGGCCCGAAGACATGAAGTCGGTCAGCCCGCCGAAGAACGGCCGCGCCTTGTGGACGCAGTAAAAGCCCTCGGCTTCGGCCTTGCTCATGTGGATCAGGCGCAGGCCGCAGACGCGAAACCCGGCCCCTTCGATGCGGGCGAGAATCTGTCCGGCGACGCCATTCTTGACGGCATCCGGTTTAATGATGGCAAAGGTTCGTTCCATATCCGATCGATTATACCCGGTCTACCGGGGCAGCTCGCGCGCCGGATAGCAGCCCAGCACCTTCAGAAACACCGTGCGGGCCGCCAGGCCCGCCAGCATCGCCTGAACCCGGGGCTCACCCACATGACCCTCGACATCAATGTAGAAGACGTACTCCCACGGCGTGCCGGGCCGCGGCCGCGACTCGAGCTTGGTCAGGTTCAGGCCCTCTTCCGCGATGATGTTCAGGCAGCGCACCAGCGCCCCGTGCTCGTGACGAGTCGAGAACACCATCGACACCTTGGCGGCA
The DNA here is from genome assembly GCA_038919385.1 of Vicinamibacterales bacterium. GTDB lineage: Bacteria > Acidobacteriota > Vicinamibacteria > Vicinamibacterales > UBA2999 > 12-FULL-67-14b. The sequence continues at coordinate 53,559 of JBCKZH010000005.1, forward strand.
ATCCGCGGATCGCAGTCCACCGGGCTGGCCGACACCACCACGAAGCGCGTGTAGTTGATCGGCTGATTGGCAATGTCGCGCTTCAGCACGTGCAGTCCGAAGTGGACGCCTGCCTCTTCGCTGGCAATGGCGGCTTCGCGGGGGTCGCGCAAGTCCCGGACATGGCGGGCCGCCAGCGCCGTGTTCGCTGCCGCCACGCCTTCACACTCCGGCAGCCCCGCCAGGAACTCGCTGCACTGCGAGAGCGCCTGCGGATGCGAGTGAATACGCCGGATCGACTCGACCGCGACATCGGCGACACCGAGCAGGCAATGCCGGACATCGACAATCTCCTCACCCACCAGCGACAGGTTGTAGCGCAGCAACAGGTCGTAGGCCTCATAGACGGAGCCGGCCGTGGTGTTCTCGATCGGCAGCATCCCGCGATCGACATCGCCCGCCATCACGCCTTCGAGCATGTCCCTGAACGTGGGATACGCCTTGAGCCCCACCGCGCGGCTGGTGACGCCGTAGTGCTGGAGCGCGGCCTGGTGTCCATAGGCGCCTTCTGTCCCCTGAAACGCGACCCGCAGCTCCTGCTGGTCCGCCGCTGGCGGCGACTGCAGCTCATCGTGCTGACGCCGCAGCGAGTCGTCCAGGATCTCCTTGAAGATGCGGCGCACGAACGCGGGGTCAAGCCCCAGGCGCTCGCCGGCCGAGGAACGATGTTGCAGAAGCGCCGTTTCACGGTCGGCATCGCGCACCGGGCTGTCGCCGTCGGCCTTCACCCGCGCGATGTCGCGCGCGAGCCGGGCCCGCTCGCCGAGCGCCGACACCAGCACGGCATCGATGTCATCAAGGCTCTTTCGTAACCCTGCGAGATCCTGATTCGTCATCGTCTGCTCTTCTGCCTTCGCGAAGCGGCGCCACCCCCGCGCACGATGCCGCTACTTCTTCATGATGTCAACAAGAGCCTGGCCCATGTCGGCCGGGCTCTTGACGACGCGCACGCCGGCGGCGGTGAGGGCGGCCATCTTCTCGGCGGCGGTGCCCTTGCCACCGGCGACGATCGCGCCGGCGTGACCCATGCGACGGCCCTCAGGCGCCGTCTGGCCGGCGATGAACGCCACAATCGGCTTCGTGAAGTTCACCTCGATCCACGCGGCCGCTTCTTCCTCGGCCGAGCCGCCGATCTCGCCAATCATGATCACCGCGTCGGTGTCCAGATCGTTCTGGAACAGTCCCAACGCATCAATGTGCGTCGTCCCGATCATCGGGTCGCCGCCAATGCCGATGCAAGTGCTTTGCCCCAGTCCCTGGCGCGTGAGCTGATCGATCGCCTCGTAGGTGAGCGTACCGCTCTTCGAGACAATGCCGATCCGGCCTTCCTTGCAGATGTTGGCGGGAATGATGCCGGCCTTGCCCTTGCCCGGCGAGATGATGCCGGGGCAGTTGGGCCCAATCAGGCGCGTGCCTGGATAGTCCTTCAGGAACGTCATCGCCTTCAGCATATCGATGACGGGAATGCCTTCGGTGATGCAGACCACGAGACCGATACCCGCGTCAGCGGCTTCCATGATCGCGTCAGCGGCAAATGGCGGCGGCACGAAGATCACCGAGGCGTTGGCGCCCGTTTCCTTCGCGGCGTCGGCGACGGTGTTGAACACCGGCCAACCCTCGTGGGTGGTGCCACCCTTGCCGGGCGTGACGCCACCAACGACTTTCGTGTGATACGCCGCCGCGGCCTTGGCGTGGAACGTGCCTTCACGTCCCGTAATGCCTTGAACGATCAACCGCGTGTGCTGGTCGAGCAGGACTGCCATTAGCGACCCCCCGCGAGTGCGACGACCTTGTCGGCCGCCTCGCCCATCGTGTCCGCGGTCGCAAAGTTCAGCCCGCTCTCGGCCAGCATCTTCTTTCCTTCCTCGACGTTGGTTCCCTTCATCCGAATCACAATCGGCACCGGCACGCCCAGTTCCTTGACGGCGGCAATCACGCCCGCCGCCAGCACGTCGCACCGCAGGATGCCGCCAAAAATATTAATCAGCACGGCCTTCACGTTCTTGTCCGACATCAGGATTTTGAACGCGTTGCGAATCTGCTCCGCATTGGCGCCGCCGCCGACGTCGAGAAAGTTGGCCGGCGCGCCGCCCGCCAGCTTGATGATGTCCATGGTGGCCATGGCCAGGCCGGCACCGTTGACCATGCAGCCGATGGTGCCATCGAGACGGATGTAGTTCAGCGAGAACTTCGAGGCCTCGACTTCCAGCGGATCCTCTTCGCTGATGTCGCGCAACTCGCGGATGTCGGGGTGCCGATACATCGCGTTGTCGTCGAAGTTTAATTTGGCGTCGAGCGCCAGCAGGTCACCGCTCCTGGTGACGATCAGCGGATTGATTTCGAGAATCGACGCGTCGGTGGCAAGGAAGGCGGTGTAGAGCGCCATCATCATCTTGACGCCCTTCTTCAGGGAGTCGCCCGTCAGGCCCAGCGCGAACCCGAGCTGCTGTGCCTGGAATGGCTGCAGGCCAACACCAGGATGAATGAAGATCTTGTGAATCTTCTCCGGCGACTCTTCGGCGATCTTCTCAATCTCGACGCCGCCCTCTTTGCTGACCATGAGGACGATGCGCTGCGTGGAGCGATCGACGACGAGGCCGAGATACAGCTCGCGGTCGATGGCGAGGCCTTCTTCCACGAGCAGGCGCGAAATCTTCTGGCCGTCGGGACCCGTCTGGTAGGTAACCAGCGTCTTACCCAACAGTTCGCGCGCGACGGTTTCGGCTTCCTCGGCCGACTTGGTGAGCTTCACGCCCCCGGCCTTGCCGCGGCCACCCGCGTGAATCTGTGCCTTCACCACCGAAATGGGGCCGCCGAGACGCTTGGCGATGTCGTGGACTTCTTCCGGCGTGAACGCCACTTCCCCGCGGGGAACCGGCACGCCGTACTTGGAAAGAACAGCTTTCGCTTGGTACTCGTGGATTTTCATGTGGAGGCAATTAGTTTATTACAGACGCCGAGGTCAGGGCGGAATTCGATACCGGACAGGTAATCAACTCGGCTTGGCTGTCGTATTCCCTCCGACTATGTATCGAAGATCGGTTTTGGCTTTCCTATGCGTTTTCGGGGTCAGTCTCGAGGCGGCCGCCCAATCCCAGGCGGATGTAATGAACTCGGGCCGCAGGGTTCTGACGGCCGAGCGCCTGCGAGACGACGAGCGCGTGGTGCTGGACGGCGTACTCGACGAGGCGGCGTGGAAGCGGGCGCCCTCGGCCGGCGAGTTCGTGATGCAGGACCCCGTCCTGGGCGGCACGCCGACCGAGTCCACCGAGGTCCGTGTCGTCTTCAACAAGGATCATCTTTACATTGGCGTCATCAACCACGACTCGGAGCCCGACAAGCTGCTCGGCAATACGCGCAAGCGCGACGAGTTTCTGAGCGCTGATGACCGGTTCATGTGGACGATGGACACCTTCCTGAACCAGCAGTCCGGGTATTTCTTCGAGATGAACCCGTCGGGGTTGATGGCCGACGCGCTCATGGGGTCTGGCGGGCCTGGCGGCGGGCCCGGCGGGGGCGGCCCCGGGGGCGGGGGCGGGGGCGGGCGCGAATGGGACGGCATCTGGAACGCGCGCGTGCAGCGGAGCGAGATCGGCTGGGTGATCGAGATCGACATCCCGTTCCGTACCCTGGCGTTCGACCCCAACGCGCCCGCGTGGGGCATCAACTTCCAACGGACCGTCCGCCGCAAGAACGAAGAGCTGCTGTGGACCGGTTACCAGCGCAACCAGGGCCTTCGGCGGATGGCGAATGCCGGGCTGCTGGTGGGGCTGACCGGCATCACGCAGGGGCTCGGTCTCGAGGTCAAGCCGTACCTGGCGGGCACTGTGGGTGACGCCCCGGGCCGCACGCCCGCGATCGCCAGCCGGCAGACCCAAGACATTGGCGGAGAGGTGACGTACAACATCACCCCCAGTCTGCGGGCGGTCGCGACCATCAACACCGACTTCGCTGAGACGGAAGTGGACTCGCGCCGGGTCAACCTCACCCGGTTTCCCCTGTTCTTCCCAGAGAAGCGCGGCTTCTTCCTGGATGGCTCGACCTCCTTCAATTTCCCTAACAACGCGTTCTTCTCCCGCCGCATCGGGCTGACCGGCGGTCAGCCGCAGCGCATTATCGGCGGCGCGAAGGTCACCGGCCAGGTCGGGGCGCAGGATGTGGGCCTGCTCTACGTGCGCACTGGTGAGGACGGCGGCGCGCTCGGCGAGGACTTTCTCGTCGCCCGAGTGCGGCGGCGCGTCTTGCGCCAGTCGTATGTGGGCGGCATCTATACCGGACGAGCCACGCGTGACCAGACCGTGGTGCCGACCGGGCACACGGCCGGGGTCGATTTCCGCATCGCGACCGCGTCGTTCCGCGGCAACAAGAATCTGGAGGTCGCCGGCTCCTGGTTGTGGAACACCACCCCGGACAACATCGGCGGCAGCGCCGCCTGGTCCCTGCGCGTGGACTATCCCAACGACGTCTGGGACATGAGCGCGGGCTACCAGGAGGTGCAGCCGAACCATGACCCGGCGGTCGGCTTCACCGCGCGGCGCGACTTCCGGCGCTACACGCCAGAGCTGCGGTGGAACCCGCGCCCGGTGGGCAACAAGTACATCCGGCGCTTTTCGTTTGGCGGGTCGCCGGGCATTCTGACCGACAGCCAGGGCAAGCTCGAAACCGTGGAGGCCGACATCCAGGCGTTCCGCGTCGAAATGCACAGCGGCGATAACCTGCAGTTGACGGTCTCGCCCAGCTACGAGTATCTGGCCGAGGATTTTCAGATTTCACCCGGCATCACGCTGCCGGGCGGCAGCGACTATCGGTTCACACGGTTCGGCGTGTCCGCGAACACGGCCAACAAGCGCATCGTGGCGATCCAGCCGCGTGCCGAGTGGGGCCACTTCTATTCAGGGAACCGGCTGGAGTTATCGCTGGGCATGGGCGTGCGGCCGCGCCCCGGCGTGACCGTCAATCTCTCGTACGAGTACAACGACGTCGGCCTGGCCGAAGGAGACTTTACCACCCGCTTGTATCGCGCCGTGGTCGACACGCAGTTCAGCCCGTTCATGTATCTCGTGAACAACGTGCAATTTGATTCCGTGAGCCGGCTCCTCGGCTGGCAGTCGCGCTTCCGCTGGATCCTCACTCCCGGCAACGACATCTTCGTCGTCTATACGCACAATTGGGTCGACCCCGCCGATCCCACGTCGCGCTTCGGAACGCTGGACCGGCGCGCGGCCGCGAAAGCGGTCTACACGAAGCGGTTCTAGTCGCTAAAATCCATACCTGACGTTGAACTGCACCGTGCGGGTCGGACCGCCGTTGAAGATCGTCGTCAGTTTGAGGAACGTTGCCGCCGCCCGGCGGTCGCCCGAGGGGTTGGCGAAATTCGGTTCGTTGGTCATGTTGAACACGTCCACGAACAGGCTCAACGACCGGTCCCCGGCCATCCGGATCTGGTAGCCCGTCCGGAGATCCACGCTCAGGAAATTGCGGCCGCGTGCGCCGTTCCTGCCCCCCGAGTAGTCGACCGTGATCGCATCCTCGCCCGCGCCGCTGTAGGTGCCGGCTGGCAGATACTCGTTCGTCGTGATGCCGTTCTGATCGGCATCGAACGTGGTGTCGATCAACGAGAACGGCGTGCCGCTGCGCGCCTGGATCACGCCGCTGACCTTGAGCCCGCCCGTGCGGGGCACCTCGTAGGAGGCGCTCATCGACAGGATGTGTGGCCGGTCGACGTTGGTCGGCCCGATCTCGTTGCCCGTCAGTCGCAAGTCGCCCAGGGCTTGCGAATTGATAGTGTCAGCCTGGCCGGTCGAGGTGTTGCCGCGGCCCTTCGAGTAGGCGTAGGACAGGCGCGCCGTCAAGCCGTGGGACTGGCGCTTGGTGGCCGACACCTGGAAGGTGTTGTAGTTGATGAAGCCTTCGTTGACCAGCGTATCGACGCGCGCCGCGAACTCCCCGGTCGCGCCTACCAGCGGGTGACGGTACCGGTCGCGAGGCCCGTGGACCGGCGCCCGGGGTTCAGGTCCTTCAACATGTACTGCGCCCGCTGCTCCGACCGGATGAAGTCGATGCCCACACCGAGGCTGGCACCGAACTGGCGCTCGTAGCCGAGGCTGTATTGCCGCGACCACGCATTCTGCCGGTCGGGGTTGTCGAAGCGCACCGTCCCGACGTTGCGCTGGGTCGCGCCCGGCGGGAACAGTGCGTCGATGGCGGCGCGATTCAGGACCGATCCGTTGTGCAGCATCGCCTCGGTCGGCACCGTGCCGGCGCGCGGGCCCGGATCGCCGGAATTGGTCGGGAATTGCACGGTGAACGAACTGGAATTCCGGCCGCTCGAAAACATCGGCGTCAGGAAGGTGTAGGCGGTGCGCTGGTAGAAGAGCCCGACACCACCGCGCAGCGCCGATCGGCCTTCGCCGTCCATGGCGTAGTTGAACCCGACGCGTGGCGCGACGTTGTTGACGTCCATCGGGTGACTGTCCGAATCGCCGGCAAAGAGCGGGTTGTTCCGGTTGGGCGTCGGCAGCACTTCGAGGTCGTAGCGCGCCCCAGGCTCAGCGTCAGGCGATCCCTCACCTTCCACTTGTCCTGCGCGAACATGCCGATGAAATGCCCCTTCATCAGGAAGTTCACCGGGTTGGCGACCCGAACCGACAACCGTTCCGGGTAGGTGCGCGGATTGGCGGCGCTGAAGGGCTGGTCCTGGCTGAAGGTGAAGGTCCCGTTCATGTTCCCGTAGTCCTGGACCCGCAGCGTCGAGTACAGATAGTTCACGCCGAACTTGAGGTCGTGGTCGCCCATCTTGTTCGGCACAAACCACGCAAACACGTTATCGGCGCCGTAGGCCACATCCAGTCGGCGGCTGGCCCGCGGGCTTTGCTGATCGCTGAAACTCAGGAAGTTCAGCGTCGGCAGCAGGATCCGCTGGTCGTGTCCGTTGGAATTGAAATTGGGATTGCCGAAGAAGACGTCTTCCTTGACCGCCGAGACGCGGAAGGTGTTGACCCGCGTCGACCCAATCACCGAGCTGAGGTTACCGACCACGGTCCAGTCCACGTCGGTCTCTGCTTCCGTGCGCGGCGCGGTCCAGTAGTCCAGCAACTGCACCGGCTGCGGCGAGGTCTCGCGCAGCCACCGCACGCCGTACGTGTTGGCCGCGTTCAGTTGATGATCGGCGCGCACGTAGGTGTTCCAGACCCGCGTGTTCTCGAAGTCGGTTCGAATCAGGTCGGGCCGGCTCGGAATATTGATCGTGACGCCGCCATCGAGGATGACCCGTTCCACGCTCGTGAAGAAGTGCATCTTGTC
>JBCKZH010000006.1:0-60689 GCA_038919385.1 Vicinamibacterales bacterium
AGGCGATGCTGGCCGAGCACCGCTCCCTGGATTACGCCTACGACCGCGCGGTGGAGTTCGGGGAAACCGCCAAGCGGCAGTTGCGCCAGTTCTCGCCCAGCCAAGAGCGCGAAGCGCTGATGGGTCTGGCCGACTACGTTCTGCTACGAGATCGCTGATACCTACGCGCCACAGGAGCACTGAGCACCGTGACACCCATGAAGAATGTGTCTTCTCCGTGTCTCTGGGCCTCTGTGGCGTCGATGTGACTGCGACCCAGAGAATACAAGACCTCCGCGGCCAGATCCGGCGGCACGAAGAGCTCTACTACATGCACGCGGCGCCGGAGGTTTCCGACGCCGAGTTCGACGCTTTGATGAACGAGCTCACGGCGCTCGAAGCCGCGCATCCCGATCTGCTCACACCCGATTCGCCGACACAGCGCGTGGGCGGCCGCCCGGCCGAGGGTTTTGCGACGGTCGAGCACGTCCAGCCGATGCTCGGTCTCGACAACGCCTACAACGAAGAGGACCTGCGCGCCTTCGACGAGCGCGTGCGCAAAGGCCTGGCGCTGGACACGTCGCCGGCCTACGTCGCGGAACTCAAGATCGATGGCCTCAGCATTGCGTTGACCTACGAGGCCGGACAACTCGTCCGTGGCGCCACGCGCGGCGACGGTACCCGGGGAGAGGACGTGACGGCCAACGTCCGGACCGTGCGCGCCGTTCCGCTGGCGCTCAAGAACGGGCCGCCCGGCCGCGTCGAGATTCGCGGCGAGGTGTATCTGCCGAAGCAGGCGTTCGAGCGGATGAACCAGGAGCAAGAAGCCGCTGGCGAGCCGCTGTTTGCGAACCCCAGGAACACGGCGGCCGGAGCCATGCGGAATCTGGATCCGGCGTTGGTCGCGAAGCGCGGGCTATCGGCGTGGATGTACCAGGTCGTTGGGGCAAGCCAGCCCCTTCATTCGCTGATGCTGCAGGACTTGAAAGCTTGGGGGATGGCGGTGGAGCCGCACTGGCATGAATGCCACGGCATTGATGCCGTGATCGCGTTCTGCGAGGAGTGGCGTGAGAAACGGGGCAGCCTGGCGTTTGAAACCGACGGCGTCGTGATCAAGCTGAACCAGGTGGCCCAGCGCGAGCGGCTGGGCACCACGTCGAAGTTTCCGCGCTGGGCGACGGCGTTCAAGTTCCCGGCCGAACGCAAGATCGCGATGCTGCACCGCATTGAGATCAACATCGGACGCACCGGTGCGGCGACGCCGTTCGCCGTGCTCGAACCGACCGTCGTCGCTGGCTCGACCATCTCGATGGCGACGCTGCACAATCCTGACGACATCATCCGTAAGGATATTCGGCCGGGCGAGCTGGTGATCATCGAGAAGGCCGGCGACGTGATCCCGCGCGTGGTCGGCCCGGCGCATCCCGACGCGCCCGATCGGCCGGCGCCGTGGCTGATGCCGACGGTCTGCCCCGTGTGCGGCAGCCCGCTGCACAAGCCCGAAGACGAGGCGGTCTGGCGGTGCGAGAACAGGGCCTGTCCATCGAAGCTGCGGCGCGGCCTGGAACACTTCGCCTCACGCGGCGCCATGAACATCGAGGGCATGGGCGAGTCGCTGGTCGCGCAGCTGGCGGCGTTGGGCTTGGTGCAGAGCCTGGCCGACGTCTACCACCTCACGGCCGAGGCGCTCGAAGGGCTCGAGCGCATGGGCAAAAAGTCCGCCGCCAAGGTGATGAAGGAGATCGACCAGTCCCGGAGCAACGACGTGTGGCGCCTGCTGTATGGCCTGGGCATTCGCCACGTCGGCGAGCGCGGCGCGCAGGTGTTGGCCGGCCACTTCGGGTCGGTCGCCGACATCCAGGCCGCGTCGCTGGCCGAGTTGCAGCAGGTGCGTGAAATCGGTCCGGTGCTGGCCGAGGCCATCCGCGCCTGGTTCGACGAACCGCGCAACGCCGACCTGATCGAGCGGTTGCAGGCGGCCGGCCTCAAGCTGACGGGTGAGCGCAAGGTCGCGGCCGCGGGGCCACAGCCGCTCGCGGGCAAGACGTATGTGATTACCGGGGAGATCTCCGGGATGAGTCGCGACGAGGTGCAGGCCAAGCTGGAGGCGCTTGGCGCGAAGGTCACTGGCTCGGTGAGCAAGAAGACGACCGGCTTGATCGCTGGGGCCGAGCCTGGCGCGAGCAAGCTCGAGAAGGCCCGTGCAAGTGGTGTCGAGACGCTCGATGAAGCGGCGTTCCTCAGCCTTATAATGAGTGCATCATGACGCGGCAGTTTGCGTGGATCACCGCCACGCTCACCGGCATCATCGGCCTGCTGGCCGGCATCATCCTGTCGTCGCCTCGGCCGCCGGTCGATGCGTCCCGGGTGCAGGCGGATCTGTCGATCGCCGATCCTGCGCCGGCGCCCGAGCGCGCGAGCCAGGTGCCGGCCTCGCTGCCGGCCATGGCGATCAACTTTGCCGACATCGCGGCGCGGATGAATCCGGCGGTGGTGAACATCGACGCCACCGCGCGCAGCCCCCGCGCCCGCCGGTTGATGCAGGAAGGCGCCCAGCGCGACGGCGACCCGTTCGACCTGGGCCGGCGCGGCAACGACGTGCCTCGTCGCGGCACCGGCACCGGCTTCCTGATCGACGCGGCCGGGCACATTCTGACTAACCACCACGTGATCGAGGGCGCCGAGCGGCTCACCGTGAAGCTGGCCGATGGCCGCAGCCTGCGGGCCGAGGTGGTCGGGTCAGACCCCGACACCGACATCGCCTTGATCAAGATCGCAGGGCCGACCCCGTTTCCGCATGCCACGCTGGGGGATTCCAACGCGCTGCGCGTCGGCGAATGGGTCTGCGCAATTGGCAACCCATTGGCCTACGAGCACACCGTGACGGTGGGCGTCGTCAGCTTCATCGGCCGCAAGCTGTTCGACGCCAGCCTCGACAACTACATCCAGACCGATGCGGCCATCAGCTTCGGCAACAGCGGCGGCCCGCTGATTAACGCGCGCGGCCAGGTGATTGGCATCAACTCCGCAATCAGCCGCCAGGCCAACAACATCGGGTTCGCCGTGCCGATCAACCAGGCGCGCGCGGTGTTGCCGCAACTGAAGGCGCTTGGCCGCGTCGAACGCGGGTTCATTGGCGTGACCGGGCGCGACATCGATCCCGATCTGCAAGCGTCGCTGAAGCTGCCGCGCGGCGACGGCGCACTGGTACAGGACGTGGCGGTGGGCTCGCCGGCGGCCCGCGGCGGCCTGCGGCCCTACGACGTGGTCATCGCGCTCGACGGCAAGCCGGTGCGCACGCACGATCAGTTGATCCGCGAGATTGCCGCGCGCCAGCCGGGTACCAGCGCCCGCCTCGAGTACCTGCGCGATGGCCGGTCGCGCGAGATGTCGCTGAAGCTGGCGGAGCGTCCGCAACGCGCGCCCGATCCGGCAGCATCGCCAGCGATCCGGTCGACGCAGCGGACCGGCCCTGGTGAGCTCGGCCTGAGCCTGATCGAGATCGACGACCGCAACGCGCATCGTTTCGACATCCCGCCGGGCATGACCGGCCTGCTCGTCCAGCGCGTCGAGCCGCTGTCGATGGCGTACGACGCGGGCATCGAGCGCGGCGCCATCATCCTGGAGATCAACCGCCAGCCGGTGAACTCCATTGCCGGCTTCCGCCGCATTGTTGGTGGGGCTCAGGCCGGCGAGATCCTCGCGGTGTTCCTGTACGACCCCGAGGCCGGCGCCCGCTCCATTCGCACCGTTCGTACGGAGCAACGGTGAAGCCGCGCATTCTCGTGATCGACGACGAGCCGGCCATTCGCGACTCGTTGAAGATGGTCCTCGAGTACGAGGGCTACGAAGTGATGCAGGCGGCCACCGGCGAAGAAGGCGTCAAGCTGGTCGAGCGCGAGGCGCCGGACCTGGTGTTTCTCGACATCAAGATGCCCGGTATGGACGGCATGGAGGTGCTTCAGAAATTGAAGCACATGGTCGAGAACACACCGATCGTCGTGTTCTCCGGCCATGGCTCCATCAACGCCGCGGTCGAGGCGACGCGCCTGGGCGCCTTCGATTTCATCGAGAAGCCGCTCGATACCAATCGCCTCATGGTCACCGTGCGCAACGCGGTCGATACGCGGCGGTTGAAGACAGAGAACCGGACGTATCGCCGCGACGCCGAGAAGAAGTATCAGATCGTCGGCGATTCGCCGTCGCTGGCAGCGGTGCGCAGCGCCATCCAGAAGGCGGCGCCGACCAACGCGACGGTACTCATTTGGGGCGAGAGCGGCGTCGGCAAGGAATTGGTCGCGCGTGGCATTCACCGCGACAGCCTGCGCCGTGACGGCGCCTTCGTGCAGGTGAACTGCGCGGCGATTCCAGACGAGCTGATCGAATCGGAGCTGTTCGGTCACGAGAAGGGGTCGTTCACCGGCGCTACCGATCGACAGATCGGCAAGTTCGAGCAGGCCGACAAGGGCACCATCTTTCTCGACGAAGTCGGCGACATGAGCCTCAAGACGCAGGCCAAGGTACTGCGCGTGCTGCAGGAACAGGAACTCGAGCGCCTGGGCAGTAACCGGGTCATCAAGGTTAACGTGCGCGTGATTGCGGCCACTAATAAGAACCTCGAGGAAGAGATCGACCGCCACACCTTTCGCGAGGACCTGTTCTATCGCCTGAACGTGGTGCCGATCCACGTGCCGGCGCTACGCGACCGGCGCGACGACATTCCGGCCTTGGTGCGGCACTTTGCCGACCTGTTCGCGCGCGACAACAACTTCCATCGCAAGACGTTCACCGCCTCAGCCATGGAACGCCTGAAGCAGCAGCACTGGCGCGGCAACATCCGCGAGCTGCGCAACTTCGTCGAGCGCCTGATGATCATGAGCAACGGCGACGCGATCGACGCCAAGGACATTCCCGACGGAGGCGCCGTCCGCGGCGACGCGCCCATGCTGGCGGGCGCCGAAGGCGTACCCGTGACGCAGACCGCCCCGTCGTGGATGGACGCGACCACCCTGCAGGAGTTCAAATCCGGTTCGGAACGTGCGTATCTGGTGGCCAAGCTGAGAGAGAATGGATGGAACATCTCGAAGACGGCTGAAGTCATCGATACGCCGCGCAGCAATCTCTATAAGAAGTTGGAGCAGTACCAGATTTCGCAGGAGAAAGACGGAAACCAATCGACGCCGCAGTGAGCCGGGTAATCGCTGCCGCCGGTAACCCTGCCGCAAGGTGGGAAGTGCTGGCGGGAGAGGAAAGTCCGAACTCCACAGGGCAGTGCGCCGGGTAATTCCCGGGCGGGGCGACCCGACGGACAGTGGCACAGAAAATATACCGCCCACCTTCGCGCGCTCACGCGCGCTACGGCGGGGTAAACCCTGAGAGGGGCTTGCCGCGCCGAAGCTGGAGCGGCCGCAAGGCCGCGAGAGCGAAGGCGGGTAAGGGTGAAATGGTGGGGTAAGAGCCCACCGCGCGCCTGGTAACAGGCGTGGCAAGCCAAACCCCGCACGGAGCAAGACCAAATAGGGAAGCGAATGATGGCGGCCCGCCTAAAGCTTCCGGGTAGGTTGCTCGATCCCGTCAGTAATGCCGGGGCTAGAGGAATGATTACCCTCGCGGCGCTCGCAAGGGCGCCGTGGGACAGAATTCGGCTTATAGGCTCACTGCGGCACTTCTGGCACTGACGAACAGCGAATAGCGAATAGCGAACTCATCCCCCCTTTTATGTCCACATACCTCGTTACCGGTGGCGCAGGCTTCATCGGGTCGCACTTGTCCGCCGCGCTCATCTCGCGCGGCCATCGGGTTCGCGTCGTTGACAACCTGATCACCGGCTTCAGGCACAACCTGCAAACGGGCGTGGAGTTCACGGCGGCGGATCTCGCCGAGCCGGCGGCGGCCCGCGAGGCGGTGGCCGGCGTGGACTACGTGCTGCACCAGGCGGCCATTCCGTCGGTACCGCGATCGGTGAAGAACCCCGCCGAGTCGCACCGCGCCAACGTCGACGGCATGCTCAACATCCTGATCGCGGCGCGCGACGCCGGCGTCAAGCGCGTGGTGTTTGCCGGGTCGTCTTCCGTCTACGGTGACCAGCCGACGCTGCCCAAGCGCGAAGACATGCCCACCAAGCCCATGACGCCGTACGCGTTGCAGAAGCTGATGAGCGAGCAGTACGGCCAGATGTTCACCCGGCTCTACGGCCTCGAGGTGGTGACCACGCGCTACTTCAACGTGTTCGGACCGCGCCAGGACCCCAGCTCGCCGTACTCCGGCGTGATCTCGCTCTTCATCAAAGCCCTGCTCGAGGGCACGCGGCCGGTCATCTACGGGGATGGCGGACAGACGCGCGACTTCACGTTCGTGACCAACGTGGTGGATGGCGTGCTGCGCGCGGCCGAGGCGCCGGCCGTGGGCGGGGAAGTGTTCAACGTCGCCACCGGCGGTCGCGTGTCGCTCAACGAGCTGCTGAATGTGCTGAAGACCATCGTCGGCTCGGACGTCGAGCCGATCTACGAAGCGGCGCGCATGGGCGACGTGCGCGACTCGCAGGCCGACATCGCCAAGGCCGAGCGGCTGCTGGGTTACCGGCCGTCGGTGACGCTCGAAGCCGGACTGCGCGAGACCGTCGCCTGGTTCAAGGCCGCTAACGGCACACGCTCGCCTTCGTAGATCGCGGTGAGCGCGTCGCCGTCGATCTCGAGCGCCGACGCCCGGCCCTTGTAGTAGCTCAGCATCCCGGTATCGATCAGCACCACGCGGCCGCCGAAGCGCACCGTGATCCTGCGGTCCCGCTGTGGCGTATGCCCCGTGACGAACCGCTTCGCCCCATAGCGCGTCAGTAGTGCGGCAAATGGTCCGCCGGCTGGATCGTCGGGCAGCGTCGAGAACCCGCGATACCAGAGCGCGCCCTCACCGGCCACCACCGTCCAACTGTCAATCTTCAGGATCTCCTGCGCCTCGATCAGCAGCGGGACGTTCAGCTTCGAGCGATCGGGCTCTTTGCCCTCGGCCTTCGCGGTGGCGATCATCGCGTTGGCCATGGCGATTTCGTTCGACGCGACCTGCAGGATCTCCTGGAGCGTGAAGAACGGCAGCGCCAGTTTCCGATCGACCAGCCGCTGAACAAACCGGTCCAGCCGCCGGATCTCATCGCGCACGCGGTCGTTCACCTGGTCCAGCGTCACCGGCGCCGTCGCTGGTGCGAAACCCGCATGCATGAAGATCGATCCTTGGAACTGCGTGACGATGGGCTTGTCGCGGAGCCAGGCGCCGTACTTACCGCGCGGCCCCATGGCGTCGCGATACTCCACGTAGCCGGGCGGATGCGTGGTCAGCCACGCCTGCTTGGTCTGCCCGTAGACCGGGGCGGGCGTGGCGCCCTTTGGTGTCCTGGCGGGCGCGAGCGCCGCGTACTGGGCCCACGCCTGCTCGCGCCGTGCCTCCGACTTCGCATCGGCGAAGGTCGCGAAGATCTCACGGGTGACGTCACGCGTGTCGCCGATCAGGTTCATCACCTCGTGATTGCCGAGCAGCGCGAAGGCGCGGCCGCCGGCGTCCTTCGCCGGCCGCTCCAGGGCCATCAGCACGTCGAGGACCGCGCGGGTGCCGTCGCCGCGGTCCATGTAGTCGCCGGTCTGGATCAGGTTCGCACGGCCGCCGGTCCACTTGCCGTCAGGGCTCGTGAGGCCGGTGGCCTTGAGAATGCGGGTGAGGCCGTCGAGGCTGCCGTGAATGTCGCCGATGGCAATGACGCGGGCGGGGCCCTGCGCCGTGAGGGGAAGGGCAGGCGCGCAGAGCAGCGCGCCCGCCAGCAGGGTTGCGAGAGTTCGCATCCCTAATCGTAGAACACAGACTCGCCGCGCTTGGCGACCATTTGCTTGATCTGCTCGGCCATCTTGTCCCGCCTCAGCAGTATCGCCTTCTTCTCTTTGGCGCCGACCCATTCGCCGAGGCCCTGGTCGAGATCCCCCGGCGTCAGGGCCGCCATGCGGGCCCACAGTTGGCGGTCAACGCGGCCGAGCGGCGCCATGCCCTTGAGGTCTTTGCGATCGATGAAGGCGCGCGAGTGGTCGATCAGGAAGAGGTGCCAGTCGTCGTCGTAGATCAGGTTGCCCTGGTTGCGATCGATGTTGGCGATCAGCAAGTCGAACATCTTCATCCGCGTGATCTGGATGCTCCACTTGGGCTCGGGGCCCTGCGGAGGCCGTTCGACGCTCCAGCCCTTGGTGTTCTCGATCCACAGCACGGCCGCGCCGTTCTTGCCGGCGATGGTGCGTTCGACGATCGGCGGGACCATGCGGAGGTCGAGCATGCGGTCGAATTTGTAGGCGGCGATCTCGGCCTTGTAGCTTTCCATGAAGCCCTTGCTGTAGCCGGGCGTCAGTTGCTTCCAGGCAAAGCGGGCGGCCGGGCCGCCGGGTTCGAGCGTGGCCCGCTGGGGCTTGGTGACGCCAACCGGCACCGCCTCCATCTTCAGAACCTTGCCCTCGACCAGGAACTTCTCGATGGCGTCTTCGTTGCCGACCCACACCAGGGAGCACGCGCCGGGCTTGGGCGCGGCGGCAACGGTCTGGCCCGACGCCACCACTCGGGCGTGCGGGGCGGTCGCGAGCAGGGCCAGCAGGACGCCGGGGAGCAATAGGGCTTTGCACATGGGCTGGGATTGTAGCAGGACTGCCCAAGCCCCCAAGCCCCCAGGACCTGGGGACTGCTGCGGAACCCTGGTTGCAATTCCGGCAACCCCGGTTGTCTGCGAAACGGCTCGAATTTAGGCCACCGATCGATCTGCAGCCCTGGACGACGTTAACGCGGGTTGACGGTGTTGGCAGTTGGCTTGCGCGCCCCGGGTCGCCAGGATCGCCCGAAGCGCCGGTCGGTCAAGCAGTTGCGGGAATCGCATGGTTCCGGTGCGCCACTTGCTCTGTCAGTAGCCGACTGCGCGAGCCATTCGCTGATGGCCGCCTGACCGCTTGTTGTTATCGAACCGTCTTCGCGCAGTCACCAAGGAATCACCAAATCACCGAATCACCAAATGAAGTGGAGGACACACCATGCGTATCACCCTGTCGATCGCCCTCGCGCTGTGCGCGCTGCTCATCACCGGCTCACCCGTTCTGGCATCGCCGGCCCAGGCGCCGGCGCCCGTTGCGGAAAAAACGCCGCTCAACCTCAATGCCGCCACCCTCGATCAGCTCGAAACGCTGCCCGGCATCGGCCGGAAAACCGCCGAGCGAATTGTCGAGTACCGCGCCAAGAGCGGCGGCTTCAAGAAGATCGAAGAGCTGATGAACGTGAGGGGCATCGGCGAGAAGAGCTTCCTGAAGATCAAGCCGCTGATCAGCGTCGCCAAACCAGACAAGGCGAGTGGTGGGCACGAGTGATCGCGGCCTGGCGTTGATCGACGTGTTGGCCGCGACCGGTCTCAGCCTGGTCATGGCAGCGGTCGCAGTTCCAGTCGTGGGCGGCACCCTTGACCGCGAGCATGTGATCGTCGGGACACAGTACCTGGCCGCGTCGGTGCAACGCGCTCGACTCGAGTCGCTCAAGCGGGCGACCGCCGTGGCGGTGCGCCTGGAAGTGCTGGACGGCCGTACGGCCGTCCAGCTGTTTATCGACGGGAACGGCAACGGCGTACTGCAGCGGGACATTGACCGGCGCATCGACCGCGCACTGACGGTCGTGGAGTGGCTGGACGCGCATGGGCGCGACGTCTCGGCGCGAATCAACCAGGTCATCCCGGAGGTGGCGGGTGCCGCGGAGCTTAAAGCCGGGGATGACCCGTTGCGAATTGGCAACACCTCACTGGTGTCGTTCAGCCCACTGGGCAGTTCGACCAGTGGCACGGTCTATGTGGCAGCGCGTCGGGGACCACAAATGGCGATTCGGATCTACGGAGCAACCGGCCGCGTGCGCGTACTGAGGTTCGATGCGCAGGCGCGGCAATGGCGCCCCTAGCGCTCCAGGTCGTTGAGCGGCGCCTTGAGCGCCGCGTAGCCGGCGGCGGATCGAAGTTTGCCCCGGGCGCGGTGCTTCGACCCGGCCAGGCCGTGGTCCTCGTCAACATCAGCCGTGGTGGCGCCCTCGTGGAATCGGGCGCGCGACTGCGGCCAGGGGCCCGCACGGAACTGCAGTTGTGCGGTCGTGGCACGCGGGCGCGGGTCACGGGACGCCTGGAGCGCTGCCGGGTGGTTGGTCTTGATCCCGTGCGCTATCACGGCGTGATCGTGTTCGACGAAGGTGTGGAGATCGAAGCAGGTGCCGGGGGTAGCGAGTAGCGGCTCCCCTGGCCGCGCGGCCCGAGCACGAGCGCGACGGGCATCGGATACCCGGGAACAGAGGAAGGGTTCAGCCATGCCCCACGTGCCAGGCCGAATTTCCACGAACATGAGCGTCTTCGAGTTGGCATCAGTTTTGGTAGTCGTCCTATCACTCGTCACGAGAGGGACCGCTATGGGATCTGCCGTCAAGGTTTCGACATCGATAGGCACCATCGGCATACAGGCACGCCATGCCGACCGGCGCAGTGGCATCTTTCCGCTCCTCCGCCAGGTCGCCGTTGGCCTGATCGGCGCAACCGAACGTCGCAACCTGGCCGCGATCCTGACGGAACGGCTGAGTCGCCTGGCCGGCGTCCGGAGCATCCGGCTGAAAGAGATTTCCGCGTCGCTGCCGACGCGATCGCTGCAGCCCATTCGCGCCCGCGACTATGTGGCGTACATCGTGCCGGTCAAAGAGGAGGGCCGTCAGGTCATGCTCGAGGCCGCATTCGATCCGCGCCGCGGTCCAGATGAATGGACCTGCCAGGTGCTCGAAGGCGCGGCTCAGCTGGCGTCACTACTGATGGAAGCGGAACGCCTGGCGAACTCGCCGGCGCCGGTTACGGCCGCAGACCGCGACGGCGCCGCGCCGCTAATCGGGTCGAGCGAGATCATGCGGGCGCTGCGAGATCGGGTGGAACGCGTCGCCAGCACGGACTTCACCGTGCTGGTCGAAGGCGAAAGCGGCGTCGGCAAGGAATTGGTGGCCCGCCAGATTCACGACCTCGGTCGCAGGCGGCAAGGGCCGTTCGTGGCGATCAACTGCGCGGCCCTGGTTGAGACGCTGATCGAGGCGGAGCTGTTTGGGATCGAAGAGCGCACGGCCACCGGCGTCCGCGGCCGGCGCGGCAAGTTCGAGCACGCCGAGGGGGGCACGCTCTTCCTCGACGAAGTGTCTGACCTGTCAATGGCAGCCCAAGCGAAGCTCCTGCGCGCCATTCAGGACCTCACCGTGGAACGAGTCGGCGGCAACGGCGCCCGCCACATCAACACCAGGATTGTGGCCGCGACCAATCGTCCGCTGCCGGCATTGGTGGAGCAGGGGCTCTTCAGGACCGACCTGTTCTATCGACTGAGCGGGGTCGAGATCTGCGTGCCGCCCTTACGCATGCGCAAGAGCGACATTCTCGAGTTAGCACAGTACTTCCTGGCCCGCCATCTGGGCCGCGGCCGCTTGAGCATGACGCCCGCTGCGGTTGACGCGCTGATTGCTTACGACTGGCCGGGCAATGTCCGCGAGCTGGAGCGCATGCTCGAAGGCGCCATCGCCACCGCCAAGTCTCGCCAGATCAGCGTGGACGACTTGCCGGTCAGCCTGCGCGGCACCTATGGCGACGTATTGGTGCCGGCCATTCGGCTCGGCGACACCATGCGGGCGTGGGGCAGCCGCTACGCGCGCCTCGTGCTCGAGAAGAACGCGGGCAACAAGCGGCAGGCGTGCCGCATGCTCGATATCAGCTACCACACGCTCAATGCGTATCTCAGGTATCGCCCAGCGTCCGCCGCCTCGGCGGTGGATCAGCCGGACGACCGGGTCGTGCAGCGCTGACCGGCCGGTAACACCGGCCGTCGCGTGACTGGTTCGCCGGAGGCCTCCGGCACATGTGAAGGCGGCGAGGCAGGGCGGAAGTGCCGTGCGGTCATGCGACGCGCTTCGAGATAGCCGGAGGAAGTCATGGGTCGAAGAATGCTGTTGGGAGTTGCTCTGCTGGTAGGGATCGTCACGTCAAGCGCGTGGCCCGAGGCCGCGCCGCGTACGGCGCCGGGGGAGGCAACGTTTGCCTTCGGATGGATCGAGGATGAACCGACCCTGCGCATCGAGGGACGGGGCGTGAAGTTCTTCAAACGTGTGGGCCGCAACCACGTGTCGATTCGCGTCGAGGTGCCCGGGGACGTCATCGAGCTCGAAGCCGACGTGAGCGGGGCCGTTCGATATGGACGCAAGGGCCGGTTCCTGCGGTTGCAGATGAAGGATGACGTCGCGGCGAACATCGCGAAGGTCCAGAAACTCACCGCCGGCTCACGCGCCCTCAATGGCTTTGAGGGGTTGGTGGCCTCGCTGTCGTCCAACGATGGGCCACATG
This sequence comes from Vicinamibacterales bacterium, assembly GCA_038919385.1. Lineage (GTDB taxonomy): Bacteria > Acidobacteriota > Vicinamibacteria > Vicinamibacterales > UBA2999 > 12-FULL-67-14b. Next base: position 12,374 of record JBCKZH010000006.1, read on the forward strand.
CGCAGTCGCTACGGTCGTCGCACGCGTTGCTGAACGCGATGCGCGGGGTCACAATGCCAGCGGCCCAGACTCCTCCGGCAACGCCGACCGGCGGACCGTTCACGCGGGCGGCAACCAGGAGCGCGGAGGACCCCTTTGCGTGCTGGACGGAGTATGCGTCGACAGTCGATTCGTACAGCGTGCAGTTCACCGCCTGCCTCATCGATGGCTACTGGTGGATCCCAGGCTGGACGTCGGCGTGCGCGTTCCAGTTCACCCTGCAGGCCGAACTGGCCTGGTTCTGGCTGATTGGCTGCTCGGGTGGCATGCCGGTCTAGACTCGATGGTCGATCGCTGAAGGAGGGAGACGATGCTACGACGGATTCTCGGTGAGGTGTTCGTGGGGGTCATGGCGGCGGGGCTGCTGGTGGCTGTGGCCATTCCAACGAGCGGCGCCCTTGGATATGAGCCAGGGTCTTGGATCGCGTGGGCGTCAGTCGCCGCCTCGGTCGTCGCGTCCGTCGTTGTCGGCGAGCGCATGAACCGGCGCCGAAAGGCCCGCGAGTCAAAGGCCCGCGAGTCGTCTTGACCGTGACGGAGCGGCATAGTACCTTTTCGGGGGTTCACCTGCTTCGGGTGAGCCCCCCTCATTTAAATGACTGATGCCGTCACCGCTCCGCTCAAAAACACCCCGCTCCACGCTTCACACGTTGCCCTCGGCGCCCGCATGGTCCCCTTCGGTGGGTGGGACATGCCGGTGGAGTATTCGGGCATCACCGCCGAGCACATGGCCGTGCGCACCGCCGCCGGACTGTTCGACGTGTCTCACATGGGTGAGGTCGAGATCGCCGGCAAGGGCGCCCTCGAGGCGGTCCAGTACATCACCAGCAACGACGCGTCGAAGCTGCAGATCGGCCAGATCCAGTATTCCGGCCTCACGTCGCCCGCCGGCACGTTCGTGGACGACCTGCTGGTCTACCGGTTTGGGCCGTCGCACTTCCTGCTGGTGATCAACGCCGGCAACATCGACACGGACTGGGAGTGGATCTCGGCCAGGGCCAAGGAAGCCTCGCCCGACGTCGCCACGGTGAACTCGAGCAGCCGCTACGCGCTGATCGCGATCCAGGGACCGAAGGCGGAGGCGATCCTGCGGACGCAGACCGCCATCGACCTGGCGGCCATCAAGTACTACTGGTTCGCGCACGGCGAGATTGCCGCCGTCCGCGGCACCGTGTCGCGCACCGGCTACACCGGCGAAGACGGCTTCGAGATCATGGTCCCGCCCGCGATGGCGCCCACCGTGTGGGACGCGCTGCTGCAGGCCGGGAAACCGCACGGTGTGATTCCCGCCGGCCTCGGCGCGCGCGACACGCTGCGGCTGGAAGCCTCCATGCGGCTGCATGGCAACGACATCGACGACACAACCACGGTCGTGGAAGCCGGCCTGAACTGGATCGTCGGCTGGAACAAGCCCGAGTTCCTGGGCCGCGATATCCTCCACGCGCAGAAGGCGAATGGCACGGCGAAGACGCTGGTCGGTTTCGAGATGACCGAGCGAGCCATCGGCCGCCACGGCCATCCGGTCTTCCACAACGGCCAGCAGGTGGGCGTCGTCACCAGCGGCACGCAGACGCCGTTCCTGAAGAAGGCCATCGGCATGGCCTACGTGCCGCCCGCGCTCAAGGCGCCCGGCACCGAAATCGAAATCGACATCCGCGGCCGCCGCGCGAAGGCCGTCGTCGTCCCGATGCCCTTTTACAAACGTCCGAAGAAGAGCTGACCCATGGCATATCCCGCCGACCTCAAGTACACGAAAGAGCACGAGTGGATCCGCGTTGAAGGCGACACCGGCGCCATCGGCATCACCGACTTCGCCCAGCAGCAGCTCGGCGACGTCGTCTACGTCGAGCTGCCGGAAGTGGGTGCCACCATGACCGCCGGTCAGGTCTTCGGCACCATTGAATCGGTGAAGGCCGTCTCGGAACTGTTCGCGCCGGTGACCGGCGAGGTAGTGGCCGCCAACGGCGACCTCAAGGACCGTCCGGACCACGTCAACAGCAAGCCGCACGAAACCTGGATGGTGAAGGTGAAGCTGGCCAACCAGGCCGATGCCGCGTCGCTGATGGACGCCGCCGCATACGAAGTGCTGATTCAAAAATGAAGCAGGTTCCTTTTCTCGACCCTCTCGACACGTTCGCTCCTCGTCACATCGGTCCTCGCGGCGACGAGGTGGCCGCGATGCTCAAGCAAGTGGGCGCCGCGTCTCTCGATCGACTCATCGACGAAGCCATCCCTGCCAGCATCCGGCTGAAGGGGCCGCTCGACCTGCCGGCAGCGGAAAGCGAATCCACCTACCTGGCGCGGCTGAAGGGCATCGCGAAGAAGAACAAAGTGTTCCGCAGCTTCATCGGCCTTGGCTATTCCGACACGCTGACGCCCGCGGTGATCCGCCGGTGCGTGTTCGAGAATCCGGGTTGGTACACGCCGTACACGCCGTATCAGGCGGAGATCGCGCAGGGGCGCCTCGAGTCGCTGCTCAACTTCCAGACCATGGTCACCGACCTGACCGGGATGGCGGTCGCGAACGCTTCGCTGCTGGATGAAGGCACGGCGGCGGGCGAGGCCATGACACTGCTGCACCGCGTGCAGGGCAAGAAGCTCGGCGACGCCAACGGCACGTTCCTCGTCTCGGATCGCTGCTTCCCGCAAACCATCGCGGTGCTGCGCAGCCGCGCCGAACCGCTCGGCATTGAGCTGAAGATCGGTCCGGCCGATCGCCTGAAGCTGGATCAGCCGGCGGTGTTTGGCGCGCTCGTGCAATACCCAGACGAGGCGGGACGCCTGGACGACCTGAAGCCGTTCATCGACCAGGCCCACGCCGCTGGCGTGCGTGTCGCCGTGGCCACCGATTTGCTGGCGCTGGCACTGGCGACCTCGCCAGGCGAGATGGGCGCCGATGTCGTGTTCGGCAACTCGCAGCGCTTCGGCGTGCCGATGGGCTTCGGCGGCCCGCACGCGGCGTTCTTCGCCACCAGCCAGGACTACGTGCGGCACATGCCCGGTCGCGTAATCGGCGTTTCGGTGGATGTGCACGGTCATCGTGCCTACCGAATGGCGCTGCAGACCCGCGAACAGCACATCCGTCGCGAAAAGGCGACGTCCAACATTTGCACCGCGCAGGCGCTGCTCGCCAATATGGCGGCGATGTATGCCGTGTATCACGGGCCCGAGGGCATCAAGGCCATCGCCTCGCGCGTCCACACGTTCGCGCGCGCGCTCGAGGGCGCGCTGGCCTCGCTGGGCTACCAGCAGTCGAATCTCCAGTATTTCGACACCCTGCGCATTGCCACCGATGCGGCAAAGACGAAGGCCATTCGCGCGGCGGCGGAGCAGGCCGAGCTGAACTTCCGCTATGTCGGCGACACCGAGATCGGCATCGCGCTCGACGAAACGGTGACCACCGCCGACCTCACCGCCATTGTCGAGGTGTTCGCGACCGCGTCGGGCAAGCAGGGCGCGATCGTGGCGCTGGATGCCAAGGGCTCGCAGCAGCCGTCGTGGCCGGGGACGCTGCGGCGCACGAGCGCGTACTTGACGCATCCGGTCTTCAACACGCATCGCTCGGAGACCGGGATGATGCGCTACATCCGCAGGCTCGAGCGCAAGGACGTGGGACTCGACACCTCGATGATCCCGCTCGGCTCGTGCACGATGAAGCTCAACGCCGCCGCCGAACTGTATCCGGTGTCGTGGGAAGAGTTCTCGCGCATGCATCCGTTCGCGCCCGCCGGTCAAACGGCCGGCTACCGGCAGATCTGCGAGGAACTCGAGGCGGCGCTGTGCGCCATCACCGGCTTTGCCGCCGTCTCGCTGCAGCCCAACTCCGGCGCGCAGGGCGAGTTCGCCGGCCTGGCGGTGATGCGCGCGTATCACCAGTCGCGCGGCGACGGCGCCCGCGACGTGATCCTGATCCCCTCCTCCGCGCACGGCACCAATCCCGCCAGTGCGGTGATGGCCGGTTTCAAGGTCGTCGTCATCGCGACTGACACCAACGGCAATGTCGATGTCGCCGACCTCAAGGCCAAGGCCGAGGCGCACGCCAGGGATCTCGCCGGCCTGATGATCACGTACCCCTCGACGCACGGCGTGTTCGAGGATTCGATCCGCGACATCTGCGCCACCATTCACCAGTACGGCGGCCAGGTCTATATGGACGGCGCCAACATGAACGCGCAGGTCGGGCTCACCAGCCCGGCGACGATTGGCGCCGACGTGTGCCACCTCAACCTGCACAAGACGTTCGCCATCCCGCACGGTGGCGGCGGTCCCGGCATGGGCCCCATCGGCGTGGCGAAGCACCTCGCGCCATTCCTGCCCGGTCACCCGCTCGTGAATGTCCGTGGCGGCAACCCTTCAGGGTTGCCCGATCGGTCCATTCCCCCCGTCTCGGCCGCTCCCTGGGGCAGTGCCAGCATTCTGCTGATCTCGTACGCCTACATCCGCATGCTGGGCGCGGCGGGTGTGACCGATGCGACGCGCGTCGCCATTCTCAACGCCAACTACATCAAGTCGCGATTGGAGAAGCACTACGACGTGCTCTACGCGCGCGAGAACGGGCGCGTCGCGCACGAAATGATCTTCGACCTACGCGCGTTCAAGGCCAAAGGCGTGGAAGAGGGCGATGTTGCCAAGCGCCTGATGGATTACGGCTTCCACGCGCCCACCGTGTCATTCCCGGTGCCCGGCACCTTGATGATCGAGCCGACCGAGAGCGAGTCGAAGGCCGAACTCGATCGCTTCTGCGACGCGCTGATCGCCATCCGGCAGGAGATCGAGGAAGTGATCAGCGGCAAGGTGGACGCGAAAGACAACGTGCTGAAGCACGCACCCCACACCGCAGCCGCGGTGTCATCTGACACCTGGCCGCATGCCTACACGCGCGAGAAGGCGGCGTATCCGCTGCCGTGGGTACGGGCCAGCAAGTTCTGGCCGAGCGTCGGCCGCATCGACAATTCATACGGGGACAGGAACCTGATCTGTACCTGCCCGCCGATGGAGGACTACGTGTGACCGGACGACCACTTCTGACATCTTGTGATCTCGTGATCTCGTGATCTCGTGATCGATTTGATGATGTGGTGATCTGGTGATCGCGCGCGGGTGCGGACAGGCGCGGTGCCGCAAATCACCAGATCAATCACCAAATCACCAAATCACAAGATCACAAGATGTAACGGCCCCTGACGCTATAATCCCCCGAACCTCAGCCACATGACCCTGTCCCCTGGCACCCGCCTCGGTCCGTACGAAATCGTCGCGCCCCTGGGCGCGGGCGGCATGGGGCGGCACGCGGCCGGTCTGGGCGCCGGACGGACGCGAGTTCTACTACGTGTCGCCGCGCGGAGAACTGATGACGGTGCCCGTGCAAACCGCGCCGAGCTTTGTGGCAGGCAAATCGGCCGTGCTCTTCGAGGGCGTGGACCCCATATTTGTCAATCGCCCGTACGACGTGTCGCCGGACGGCAAGCGATTCATCTTCTTCAAGGGCACAGTCCGCATCAAAGACGCAATTCGTCGTCGTCCAGAACTGGTTCGAGGAACTGAAACGCCTCCTGCCGGTGAAGGAGCCCTGGCGCTTGCGCGTCGTCACGCACGAGTGCTGCGGCGAGAGGCAGAGACCTTCGTCGAACGCGTGCGCCGTCGGCTCGGGGCGTGCTCCGCGAGGGTCTGGTTCATCCGCCCCTGCCAGCCCTTCCCGGTCAATCGATATGCCTCGAGGACGTCGTGATCGAGCCGCAAGCTCACCAGCTGCTTGGTTGGCGCCTTCTGAGGGCCACGCCCGCGCCGCTGCTTCGCGGCCTTGGCCAGAAACGCCTCCGAGAACACGGCCGCGCCCGGCTTCGCATGCTGAAACATGTCGTCGGTCCACTCGGGATTCTCTGAATCCGGAACACCATACTTACGCGCCATACTTCTGCCGTTCCTTTCTGTTGGCCCGGCGAAGGCTGATGATCCGCATCCGCCCCTGTCGCTCCGTCACCACGGCCACGTACACCTCGCCAGCGACGTCACCGATCACCAAGAACCGTACCTCGCCGCGCTCCATCCGGGCGGGAGAGACCAGCACCGTGGCCCAATCGAAATCCGCGGCGATTGCCAGGCTCACGCCATGCTTCTGCTGGTTGCTGGCGTCTTTGGCCGGGTCGAACTCGGTGACCACCGGAATAAATTGTATCTACAACATACTGGAGAATCAACCGAGCACTGCTGATCCAGGCATACCCGACAGTGGCCAGTCCGTCGTTTCGTTACCGCGGGTACGACGCGACGCCAGACGGCCGACGGTTCCTCATGATCAAGGCAGAGATGGACGGCTCTGAGCCCGTGTCGCCGCCAAGCATCGTCGTCATACAGAACTGGACAGAAGAACTGAAACGTCTGCTGCCTTCGAAGTAGACGGACGCCGGCCAGCCTCACTGGGGACGCGGAACATCTTGTGATCTCGTGATTTGGTGATCTCGTGATCGATTTGGTGATGTGGTGATGTGGTGATTCATGTCGTGATCTGGTGATCTCGCGCGCGGGTGCGGACAGGCGCGGTGCCGCAAATCACCAGATCAATCACCAAATCACCAAATCACCAAATCACAAGATCACAAGATGTAACGGCCCCTGACGCTATAATCCCCCGAACCTCAGCCAGATGACCCTGACCCCAGGCACCCGCCTCGGCCCCTACGAAATCGTCTCCGCGCTGGGCGCGGGCGGCATGGGCGAAGTCTATCGGGCGCGCGATTCGAAGCTGAAGCGAGACGTTGCGATCAAGGTCCTCCTGGCAGCTGTCGCGAATGATCCCGATCGCCTCGCTCGGTTCAGCCGTGAGGCGCAGGTGCTGGCGTCGCTGAATCATCCGAACATTGCGGCGATCTACGGGCTCGAAGACGCCCCTTCGACAGGCTCAGGGCAAGCGGACGTGCGCGCGCTGGTGATGGAGCTGGTCGAGGGACCGACCCTCGCGGATCGCATTGCGCAGGGCGCGATCCCCTTGGACGAGGCACTCCCGATCGCAAAACAGATTGCGGAGGCGCTGGAAGCGGCGCACGAGCAGGGGATTATTCATCGGGATCTCAAGCCCGCGAATGTCAAGGTCCGACCCGACGGCTTGGTGAAGGTGCTCGACTTCGGGCTCGCCAAAGCGCTCGCGCCCGCAGGCGCGAGCGCGACGGCGGAGAACTCGCCGACCATCTCCATTCACGCGACCCAAGCCGGGATGATTCTCGGCACGGCCGCCTACATGTCGCCGGAGCAGGCGGCGGGGAAGCCCGTCGACAAACGCAGTGACCTCTGGGCCTTTGGCGTCGTCCTGTTGGAGATGCTGACGGGCAAGCCCGTCTTTACGGGCGAGACGGTGTCGCATGTGCTGGCGGCGGTGTTGCGCGCCGATCCGGACTGGACGAGGTTACCGGCGGACACACCCGCATCGATCCGACGCCTGCTGCGCCGATGCCTCGAAAAGGATCCCAAGAAGCGCCTGAGCGCGATGGCCGACGCGCGGCTCGAGCTCGGCGAGCAGGACGATGTCGTGGTGGCGACGGCGCCCGCACCGGCACGCTCGTCCACGTGGCGGATCGCCTCCGCCCTGGTGGCCGGCATCGCACTCGGCGCGGGGCTGCTGCCTCTCGCGCTGCCCCTGCTGCGGCCGACGCCCGTGCACCAGATGTCGCGCGTCTCGGTGATGGCACCCAAGGGCGTCCGGCTCAAGCCGGATCCGGCCGAATCCGCGATCTCGCCGGACGGCCGGCTGATCGTGTTCACGGCCGTCGACGCCGGCAAAGGGACGCAGTTGTGGATCCGTCCCCTGGAAGCGCTGGAGGCGCACCCCCTGGCCGGCGCGGAGCACGGCATCTTGCCGTTCTGGTCGCCCGACAGCCGGTACGTCGCGTTCTTTGCCGACGGCAAGCTCAAGAAGATGCCTGCGGCGGGCGGCCCCGTCGAGGTGATCTGCGATGCGCCGTTTGCCCGCGGCGGATCGTGGGGCACCGCCGACGTGATCGTGTTTGCGCCTGCAGCGTCCGGTCCCCTGATGCGGGTGTTGACAGGCGGTGGAGAGCCAAAACCGGTCACCGCTCTATCTGCGCACGCCGTTCTCTGAGCAGTACGGGGCGATTTCGCCGGACGGGCGGTGGCTGGCGTACTCGTCTGATGAGTCCGGCCGGTTCGAGATCTACGTCGATTCGTTTCCCACTCCACGCAACAAGTACAAGGTGACAGACGGTGGCGGAGACAGGGCCGTCTGGCGACAGGACGGCCGTGAGTTGGCCGTCGTCATCGGCCCAATCGGCGGATACCTCACGCAATCGGTGCTCTTGGCGGACGTCCAGTCCGGCGCGGAGTTCCGTGCCTCGGCTCCGCGTCAGTTGCTGTCGCTGCCGGCAGGCACAACCGGGTTCGCGCCCACGCCGGACTTTCAGCGCTTTCTCGTGTCGATCCCTGTTGCCGAGACCCGGACGTCATCGATCACGCTGATGCTTGATTGGCTCAGCGCCGTGGGGAAGAAGTGATGTCACGCTCGACTCGCTCGGTTCACACGCGAGGCGCAGACTCTGGCCGCGCAATGGGGTGATCGAAGTGGTCAGCCGTGAAGGTGGGCGGCGCTATCCGCCGATCGGGTGCAACCCTACTGGAATCACTTTGGCGAAGCGGGCGAAGTCGCGATCCGTCGTCAGTAACGGCAGGCGATGGCGGACGGAGACGGCGCACAACAGGAAGTCCGTGTTCGAACCCTGCAGGCCCTTCGCGCGGCAGGTATTGAAGAATCCGGCGGCCGTTTCGTAGTCCGGCGCGGTCAGGGGTTCATCTGGAAAAGCACTCAGATGGTCTCGGAGCTGGTCGACGGCGGTCGGGTCCCGAATACCACTCAGCACCTCCTGGCGAATGGCGCCGATCAGGGCCGCGCGGCCGGCCACGATGAGGCGCCGGAGTTCGGTGGCCGCCGGGTGCGCCGGCGACCGCCGCCGCAGCGCCAGGGACCAGACCGACGTGTCGACCAGGACCTTCATCGCCGGCCGCGTTGCGTCTTGTAGCGGTAGTTCTGGTCGTAGTCGATGGCCCCGAACAGTTCGAGGACCCGGACCTGCTTGCGCCGGCTGATGTACTCCTGCAACGCTTCGGTCACCGTCTCGCGCTTGGAAGCCTTACCGCCGATCTTCAGAGCTTCGTTGAGCAGGCGGTCGTCGAGTGCGAGGTTGGTCGCCATCGACACATCCTACTACACACCATGATGTGTGACACCAGAAGGACTCCCTTAACTAACTGCATGTCCCTCCCCCCCGGCAGCCGCCTCGGTCCCGACGAAATCATTTCGCCCATTGGTGCCGGCGGCATGGGCGAGGTGTATCGCGCGCGCGATCATCACGCGTTGCCTCGTGAAGATCGCAACCTGCGCGTACCGGACGTGTCAGTCGTTCGCTTCGCGCTCGAGGTTCACTCGCGGCCGTTGTACCGCCGGTTGATGCGCCGGCGCCTGCTCGCTGGGATCGGGCGACCTCGAATGCGCGGCCGAAGACGACGGCGGCAATGGCCGGACGACCGAATGAACGATCGACCGGCGATTTGCCGCTCATTGTGAGCTGGTCCCTATCGAGTCCTCACGGCGATGCCGTGCACATCGGCTCGGTTGTTCGACGTCGGCGCACCGGTGGGTGCGCAATTCGCCGTGCCGGCATCCACGTTGCCGATTGGAGCAATCGCCTGGAGCCGGCCACTCAGGCCACGATCGTCGATCGAGACCAGGGCGACTCCCGGTGTGGCGCCCACGGCGTTATTGACGCCGGGCGCGTTCGCGGTGAGCGGACAGGGGCCACGCAAGGCCACGAACGCGTAGTCGGCCTGCGGATAACGCACCATCAGATCCGGGGCCGGATCCTGGCTCACGGAACCTTCCAGGCTAAAAGCTCTTGACCAGCGTGTCGGTCACGGTATCGATGACGTCGATGACGTTCGCGAACCTGTCGGCGCTCCAGAGATAACCATCTCTCGTCAGCAGGATGCCGTGAGAGTCGTGATTGCCGTCGTCTTTCGACATAATCACCCTCGGCGCGGGGCTGTTGACGGGCGTGAAGCCGCTTGTTGGAAACCCACTCAGCGGGAAACTGTAGATGTCGTATTCGGTCGGATTGGCGGCGTCCCCACCGCCGGAGTTGATGTACATCTTGCCGCGCGTGTCGAGGCCACCGCAGCCATTCGGATGCACCGTGCCGCGGTCGTACTCCGAGATGATCCGCATGGGCGAGCTCGTGCCGTCCATCACGAACATGCCACCGCCGCGTAACGTCACGAAGATCAGGCGGCCGCTGGAGTCAAACACGGGGCAGACCGGAGCGGTGTCTGGGCGCACATTGGTCTGCGTCGGAGCCGTGTCCTGACAGAGGCGTCCGTTCGGCGTGGTACAGGTGGCGAGGTTGACCGTCCCGCTGTCATCGAGGGTGAAGGTGTTGGTCCGGTAATCGGTCCTGATGCGTTGCAGCAGCTTCCCGTTCTGATTGGCGACCACGACATAGCTGCTATCCGGTGATGGCACGGCGGCGTGGGCCTGAGCACCGATGTCAATGCAGGTGACTGGCCGGCGGGTGTTTGCCTCGATGAAGGCCACGTGTCCGGACGCCACGAACGCGAGGATGGCGTGTGTCTGGCTGGCGTTGAACGCCAGCATATGAGCTCGAATCGGCGGGGTTCCGGTCTGCGCCAGGCACGCGTCTCCCACAGTCTGGGTGTTCGGGTCGTTGTCTGGACCTAACGCAAAGATCTCGGGCCGAGCGGTCGCTGCGTTGAGGTGAACCTGATGGCCATCGTAAATGAAGAGCCTGCCACCGGTTCAGCTTTGGTCTGTCACCCACACTTCAGTGAGTCCGCTCTGCGCCGTCACCGACCCGTGATGGACGAAAGCGCCTGCCACTGCGAGCGCCACTGCGAGCGCCGTCCATCTCGACATCCTGATCGTCATTTGAGCCCCTTGTCTAGAGCAGTCGCCCAGTCAGCGGCCCTGGCCGGCCGGCGCCAATGGCTTGTTCACCAACCTTCACGATCGGCACGATCTCCCGAGTCGTGCTGGTGAAGAAAGCTTCGTCTGCCGTGAACAGGTCCGCGTCCTTCGATCTCCGCGTCCGTGAACGTCACGGCGTGGGCAGCATCGGTGATCACGCCATTAACGTTGACGAATGCGCTGATCGAGCAGGAGCGTGCCTCAACCGGTCGCGATGGTGCTACATTTGGCTCACGGAATGAGAATCCTTAACGCCGAACAGATGCGCGAGGCCGACCGCCGTACGATCAAGGACATTGGCATTGCCTCGCTGGTGCTGATGGAGAACGCCGGCCGCCAGGTGGTTGCGGCCATCGAGTCGCTCTATCCAGATCTCGGCGAACGCCGCGTCGCGATTGTCTGTGGCAAGGGCAACAACGGCGGCGACGGCTTCGTCGTGGCGCGCACGCTGCGGCAGCGGCGCGTTGATGTCTCGGTGTTCGTGATCGGCAAGGTCACCGAGATCAAGGGCGATGCGCGGATCAATCTCGAGATTCTCGGCCGCATCGGGCAGAACGTGGTGGAGGTGGCCGACGAAACCGCGTGGGAGCTTCACGGCGCGGAGATTACCGGGCACGACCTGATCATCGACGCCATGTTTGGCATCGGCCTGTCGGCGCCGCTCACCGGCTTCTACGAAACCGTCGTCGCCGACCTCAACGAGGGCGGCGTGCCGATTGTCTCGATCGACATGCCGTCGGGCATGTCGGCCGACACCAGCGATCTGATCGGTGCTGCGATCGACGCCACGGTCACGGTCGCGCTGGGCGCGCCGAAGCTGCCGCTGGTGCTGCCGCCGGCGGAGTCGAAGTCCGGTGAAGTCGTGGTCGCCGACATCGGCATTCCCGCCGACGTCTTCGATCAACTGGAGGGCCCGCGGATCGAGCTGCTGACGCGCGAGCAGATGCGTCCGCTGATTCCGGCGCGCGCGGTGGATGCCCACAAGGGCGACTTCGGCCGCGTGGTGGTCGTCGCCGGTTCGGTGGGGAAGGCCGGCGCCGCCGTGCTGTGCGCGCAAGGCGCCATGCGCTCGGGCGCGGGCCTGGTGACGGTCGCGTCGCCGCGGTCGTGCCAGCCCACCATTGCCGCGCATGCGGTCGAATACATGACCGAGGGACTCGATGAGACGCCTGACGGCACCGTGCATTTCTCGGCTGTCGCCGCCGTGATCGGCATCGACGCCGACGTCATCGTCGCCGGCCCCGGCCTCGGCCGTGGTGAAGGGGTGACGACCTTCGTGCGAGAACTGCTCGATAAGTACGATGGCCCACTCGTGCTCGACGCCGACGCGTTGAACGCGTTCGCGGACGAGCCGTCGCTGCTGGTCGGCCGCGAAGGCCGAGACCTGATCATCACCCCGCACCCGGGCGAGATGGCGCGGCTGGTGGGCTGCAGCGTGGACGACCTCCAGGCCGATCGCATCGGCCTTGCCACCGACTTCGCCAAGCGTCACAAGCTCTACGTCGTGCTCAAGGGATACCGCACGCTGGTGGTGACGCCGGATGAGAAGGTGTTCGTGAACCCAACGGGTTGCGCGGGAATGGCGACCGGCGGCACCGGCGATGTGCTGGCCGGCATGCTGGCGGCGTGGCTCGCCCAACTGCTGGATGCCGAGGCCGCGTGCCGGCTCGCGGTCTACCTGCACGGCTCCGCAGGGGAACTGGCTGACGCCGACAACGGCGAAGTCTCGATGACGGCCAGCGACCTGGTGGATCACATCAGCGATGCCATCCTCGGGCTGACGGCCCGTCGCCGGGTGGCGACCAAGAGCGAGTGACCGCCGACACTTTCACGTCGAATTCCGAAGCCGAGACACGCGCCTTCGCGGCCGGTTTCGCCGCCACGCTCGCTCCCGGAGCGGTCCTGTTGCTGTCAGGTGATTTGGGTGCCGGGAAGACGGCCTTCGTTCGCGGCCTCGCCGAAGGTCTCGGCCTCGACCCTGGCGATGTGACCAGCCCGACCTTCATACTCGTCCACGAATATCGCGGCGGACGGCTGCCGCTGGTGCATGTTGATCTGTATCGCCTGGATCGAGCCGACCTCGACGAGATTGGCCTCGATCAGGATCTGGCCGCCGAAGGCGTCATCGCCGTGGAGTGGTCGGAGCGGCTGTCCCGCGCGATTGCCGGGGCGCGGCGCATCCACCTCGCCGACGCCGGTGGCGACACGCGCGTGATCACTACCAGATGACCTTGGCGCCGTATTTCTTGAAAATAGGATCCCGGGTTGCCACGTGCAGATCGTCAGCCAACGCCCGCGCCACGAGGAGTCGATCGAACGGATCCTGATGGTGAAACGGCAGGCGCCCGAACGGCGACCGCATGTTCGAGTGCAATCGGCAGGAGTTGCAGACCGGTATCTTAGTTTGTCGGCGAGGTACTCATCCGAGCGGGGCCGGTAGCGTCAGCCGCTTCAGGCTGGACTAGTGTCATGGACTGGTTGGTCTATCACAAGGCCAGACCTGCTGTGAACCGGAACCACCGCGAGGCGTTCAGCCCTCGCGTCATACCGTGGTGGCGGCGTGGTATTATGTCGCCGATGAAGGCCATGTCACTCAAACTACCCGATGAGGTCGATGCGCGGCTGAAGGCGCACGCCAGAGAGACAGGCAAGACCACGTCCGAACTCACCCGGGAGGCGCTGTCTCGCTATCTCGAGGCGGAAGGCGATTCCCGCGCGTCGTGTCTCGACCTGGTGCGCGATCTGGTCGGCACCGCGGAGGGGCCTGGCGACCTGGCGTCGAACAAGAAGCACATGCGCGGATACGGCCGGTGAGACGAGCGGTCATCCTCGACACCGGCCCGCTGGTCGCCCTGCTCGACCGGCGGGACCAGGATCACGACTGGGTGGTCGCGCAGTGGAGCGACATCGAACCCCCGCTCCTGACCTGTGAAAGTGTGCTCTCCGAGGCGGCCTTCCTGCTCGGTCGAATTGGGGTCGGCGGCCCGTCCGTGCTGGAAATGCTGGCCCGTGGCGCGCTCAGTACCCCGTTTCGACTCGATCAACACAGCCGGCCGATCCGAGCCTTGATGCGGAAGTACGCAGACGTGCCGATGTCCGTGGCCGATGCGTGTTTGGTGCGGATGGCGGAAGTGACACCGCACGGTACCGTTCTGACGCTCGACCGCGATTTCAGAACCTACCGGAAACATGGTCGCCAGGTCATCCCGCTGATGATGCCGAACCGGCGCAAGTGAACGAGTGACGAACGCCCACGGCTAGCGCGAACGCGCCATCGCCGTCGAGGCGTCCGAGGAAGATCATGTCCATGGGCAGTGCATATCGCATGCCCGCTTACTGAAGCGGGCGCAACACCGGAGCGCTGCTCGGACCCGCCGGCGTACGTGCAGTGTTTAGCACCATGGCCAACATCGAGTAATAACCGCTGATGCCAATCACATCAACGACGGCAGGCTCACCGAAAGCCGCGACCGCACGCGAATATGTCGCGTCGCTGACGTTCTTGTCGCGATGCAGTTCCCAGCAGAACTCATACAACACCGCCTCATCGTCTGTCATCGCCGCCGGACGTCGCCCCTCGGCAATCGCCAGCGCCGTCTCGGCGGTGACTCCCGCCTTGATGGCGATGGGGTAGTGGACGTTCCACTCATACTGCTGTGTCCATTCGCGCGCGGTGAGGAGGATGACGAACTCACTCAGCCTCGGCGGGAGGCTGCTCCGATAGCGGAGGTAGTCCCCCATGAGCTGGGCCCGCGTCATGAGTTCCGGGCTGCGCAGCAACGCATGGAATGGGCCAGAGACGTCGGTGCCGCGAGTTGCCTTGAACTCGGCCACCGCCTGCTTCTGCGCCGCTGTCATCTGATCCGCCGGAATGGGCGGCAGCCGATCCTGTGGTGTGCTGGATTCCATGCCTTTGTCCTTGATCACTGGCGCCGCAGCCGTCGAAGTCATGAACGTGATGAAGGCCCGCGCCGCTGCCGTCGATCGAGAGTTCGCGCTGACCCCGGCCTGAAACGTCGTGTAGACCTGCAACTCCGCCGGGAGCGGCCCCGCGAACTGGGCGCCGGGTACGTTGAGGATCTCGCTGATCTGCGTGAAGCCCAGCTCCGCCTCGCCGGCCGCCACCGCGTGGGCGGCACTCGAGACAAGATGGGTCTTGGCGTTCATCGCCTTCGTGAGGCCGAATCTCTCGAAGATCGCCCGCATGATCGGTGCGCTGGCGCCCACGCCGACGAGCGCAACCGAGCGGGCGTGAACCAGCGCGCCCTTGAGCGCGTCGGCCGTGCTGATGTCAGGCTTGGTCGCGAGCGGATGAATCGCCATGCCGACTCCCGATCTGGCGATGTCGGTGCGGGTTGCGGCAGTGACCTTGCCCAACGTCACCAACTCGCCGATCAACGGCGCCGTGAGCAATGCCACATCGAAGGCCTCGCCCCGGTCGATACGATCCTTGAGTTCCGCGGAGTTGGCAGACGTGAAGACGACCTGCTGACCGCCGGCCTTCTCGAACTGCGGTCCCAGCGCCTCGACCACGGCTTTGGTGGCATTGGAACTCAACACCACGAGTGGCGCTGGCTGTGCCTGAACGACAGCAGCCACAACAAGATTGGCAACGATAACGAAAGCACGAGTCCGCATCTGCGTCCTCCGACGATCGAAGCGAGTCCCAGGAGCGCCGTAGGCGCGACTCCCACAAGGCCGAAGGCCGAATCCTACGAGCCGCGAAGCGGCGAGCCTATTCCACGCGATAGTTCGGCGCTTCCTTGGTAATGGTCACGTCGTGCACGTGGCTTTCGCGGAAGCCGGCGTTCGTGATCCGGATGAACTCCGCGTCGCGCTGCAGGTCGGGAATCGTCGCGGCACCGCAGTAGCCCATGCCAGCGCGAAGGCCACCCATCAACTGGTGCACCACCATCGACATGCTGCCCTTGTGCTGTACGCGGCCCTCAATGCCCTCGGGCACCAGCTTCTCCATGCTTGGCTTGCCGGCCGGGCTGGTGCCGCTTTCAAGTTCGAAGTCGTCCTGGAAGTACCGATCGCGGCTGCCGCGGCGCATCGCGCCGATCGATCCCATGCCGCGGTATTCCTTGAAGGTCCGGCCTTGATACAGGATCAACTCGCCCGGGCTCTCGTCCGTTCCCGCAAACAGGTTGCCGGACATCACGCAGTTGGCGCCCACCGCGAGCGCCTTGACGATGTCGCCAGAGGTGCGAATGCCGCCGTCGGCGATCACCGGGATGCCGCGCTTCGCCGCCGCCGCGGCGCATTCCGCGATCGACGAGATCATCGGCATGCCGATGCCGGCCACGATGCGGGTCGTGCAGATGGATCCGGCGCCGATACCGACCTTCACCGCGTCGACGCCGATGGCGATCAGTGCCTCGGTGGCTTCCGCCGTCGCAACGTTGCCGGCGATCAGATCGACGTCTGGGAAGGTTTCGCGCAGCAGCTTCACGATGTCCATCACGCCCTGCGAATGGCCGTGCGCGGTATCGACGACCAGCACGTCCACGTGAGCGTTGACGAGGGCGGTGGCCCGCTCCAGGGTATCGCGCGCGATGCCCACCGCCGCGCCCGTGCGCAGGCGGCCCAGCGAGTCCTTGCAGGCGTTCGGATACGTGATCGCCTTCTGGATGTCCTTGACCGTGATCAGGCCCTTCAGCATGAAGTCCTGGTCGACGACGAGAAGCTTTTCGACCTTGGCCTTGTGCAGGATCTCGCGCGCCTGGTCGAGCGTGGTGCCCACCGGCACGGTGATCAGCTTGTCCTTGGTCATCACCTCCGACACCGGCCGCGCGGTGTTGGTTTCGAAGCGGAGGTCGCGATTGGTGAGAATGCCGACCAGCCGGCCTTCTTTGTTGCCGCCTTCGGTGATCGGTACGCCGGAGATGCGGTACTTCTGCATCAGCTCCAGCGCTTCGCGGATCAGGGCCTCGGGGGCCACCGTGATCGGGTTGACGATCATCCCGCTCTCGGACCGTTTGACGCGGTCCACCTCGAGCGCCTGCTCTTCGATCGACAGGTTCTTGTGGATGATGCCCATGCCGCCTTGCTGCGCCATGGCAATGGCCATCTCCGACTCGGTGACGGTGTCCATGGCCGCGCTCAACAGCGGCACGTTCAGCTTGATGTTCTTGGTGAGGCGGGTGCTGACGTCCACCTGTGCCGGCAGCACGGTGGAGTGCCGAGGCACGAGCAGGATGTCGTCGAAGGTGAGGGCGGTCCGCAGTCCAGATTCGAAAGGGTTCATCATGCGCCGTGACACTTCTTGAACTTCTTGCCGCTGCCACACCAGCACGGGTCGTTGCGACCCACCTTGGGCGCGTCGCGCTTCACCGTCCTGATCGGCGCATCGTCACCGCCGACGCGCGCCGGTGCGCGTTCCTGGGTGAGGTCAGCGGGCGCGCCGGTGGGCGCCGCCTTCTGCGTGAACACCGATGGCCGCTCCTGCGCGGGATTGTTGTAGTTCAGTGCGGCGGGTCTCTTCGGCGCGGGCCGGGCCGGCACCGCGAGCCTGGGTTCACCGCCTTCGCGTTCGACCACGGGCTTCAGCCACCACAAGTAGCGAACGATCTCTTCCTCGATGCGCCGCCGCATGTCCTGGAAGAGCGCGAAGCTCTCCTTCTTGTACTCAACCAGCGGGTCGCGCTGGCCGTAGCCGCGCAGACCGATGCCTTCCTTGAGGTGATCGAGCGAGTAGAGATGGTCCTTCCACTGCTGGTCGACGATCTGCAGCATCAGGTCGCGTTCGACCCTGGTCAGGATCTCGCGCGGGACGATGTGTTCCTTGTCCACGTAGCGCGCCACCACCCTGGCCCACAGCGCGTCGCGCACTTCGTCGGTGCTCATCTCGGCGTACTTGAGCGGGGTGAAGTCCTCGTCACCGAGCGCGAACAGTTGAGTCGTCTCACGCTGCAGCGCCGGGAGGTCCCAATCGTCCAGTTCGACCTCCGGTCCGATGAACTTGTCGATCTTCTCGTCGAACAGCTCTTCGGCGGTTGCCATGACGTAGCCGCGAATGTCGCTGATGTCTTCTTCGCTGAGATGAATCTTCCCCTCGAGAATCTCGCGCCGCAGCGTATACACGCTCTCGCGCTGCTTATTCATGACATCGTCGTATTCGAGCAGGTGCTTGCGGACGGAGAAGTTCTGCGCTTCGACCTGCTTCTGCGCGCGCTCGATGGCGCGGCTGACCATGCCGTGTTCGATCGGCACGCCTTCTTCCATGCCGAGGCGCTGCATCAGGCCCGAGATGCGGTCGGAGCCGAAAATGCGCATCAGGTCGTCTTCGAGCGATAGGTAGAAGCGGGACGAGCCCGGGTCGCCCTGACGGCCAGCGCGGCCGCGCAACTGGTTGTCGATGCGGCGCGCTTCGTGCCGCTCGGTGCCGATGATGTGCAGGCCGCCGAGGTTGACGACGGCCTTATGCTCATCTTCGCACTGGCGCTTGAAGTGCGTGAAGATGCGATCCCAGTCGGCGCGCTTCACACGGTAGAAGCTATCGACGTGAAAGAAGTTCACGAACTCGTCATCGTCAACGTACTTCTCATCGCCCTTGACGACCTTCTCGGCGACCTCTTCGTTCAGGCTCTGCTGGCGCGCCATGTACTCGGGGTTGCCGCCGAGCAGGATGTCGGTGCCGCGGCCCGCCATGTTGGTGGCGATCGTGACGGCATCTTTGCGGCCCGCCTGCGCGACGATCTCGGCTTCTTGCGCGTGGTACTTGGCGTTGAGCACGATGTGCTTGGTGCCCTTCTTCTTCAGCATGCTCGAGAGCCGCTCGGACTTCTCGATCGAGACGGTGCCGACCAGGGCCGGGCGGCCCTCTTCCTGCCGCGTGATGATGTCGTCGACGATGGCGGCCCACTTCTCGCCTTCGGTGCGGTAGACGAGATCCGGTTCCTCAATGCGCTGCATCGACTGGTTGGTGGGGATCACCATCACGTCGAGCTTGTAGATCTTGAGGAACTCGGGGGCCTCGGTTTCAGCCGTTCCGGTCATGCCGGAGAGCTTCTTGTACTTGCGGAAGTAGTTCTGGAAGGTGATGGTGGCGAGCGTCTGGTTTTCGCGTTCGATCTTGACGCCTTCCTTCGCCTCGACCGCCTGGTGCAAGCCATCGCTCCAGCGGCGGCCCGGCATCAGGCGGCCCGTGAACTCGTCGACGATCACGACGCCGCCATCCTTGATCATGTACTGGACGTCGACCTGGTAGTGGACATGCGCGCGCAGACCCTGCTGCACGTGGTGGAGCAGCGGCATGTTGGCCGGGTCGTAGAGACCGCCGGGCTGCATGCGGTGCGACAGCAACTGCTCGGCTTTGGCCATGCCGCTCTCGGTCAGCGTGGCCGTCTTGTTCTTCTCGTCCACCACGAAGTCGCCCGAGGCTTCGAGGCGCTCGCGATCCTCGCCCTTGGTCTGGCCCTGGTGCACTTCGCCGCGCGTCAGCTTGGGAATGATGCGATCGACTTCGTAATACAGGTCGGTCGACTCTTCGGCGGGCCCCGAGATGATCAGCGGCGTGCGCGCCTCGTCGATCAGGATGCTGTCGACTTCGTCGACGATCGCGAAGTGATGGCCGCGCTGGACCATCGCGCCGAGATCGAACTTCATGTTGTCGCGCAGGTAGTCGAAGCCGAACTCGTTGTTCGTGCCGTAGGTGATGTCGCAGCCGTAGGCGACCTGGCGCTGCTGATCGTTCAAGTCGTGCTGGATCACGCCCACCGACATGCCGAGGAAGCGATACAGCCGGCCCATCCACTCCGAGTCGCGGCGGGCGAGGTAGTCGTTGACGGTGACGACGTGGACGCCGTTGCCTGCCAGGGCGTTGAGATAGGCGGGGAGCGTCGCGACCAGCGTCTTGCCTTCACCGGTCTTCATTTCCGCGATCGTGCCCTGGTGCAGCACGATGCCGCCAATCAACTGCACGTCGTAGTGCCGCATGTTGAGCACGCGGCGGCCGGCCTCGCGCACGACGGCGAAGGCTTCGGGCAGCAGATCGTCGATGGTTTCGCCGGTGGCGATCCGGGTCCGGAACTCCGCCGTCTTGGCCTTGAACTGCTCGTCGCTCAGGGTCTTGATGCGGGATTCGAACAGGTTGACCTGAGCGACGCCCGGGCGCAGCTTCTTGAGGTCGCGTTCGTTTTGACTGCCGAGGACTTTAGTGAGGAGCTGGCCAAGCATGTTGGGAAAAAAGGCGGAATGCCTATCTCCCGATTATAGCGTTAGTTGCCGCCGGCGCGACGGGGGTTGAGCAGGAGCTGGAGGGGGTTGAGAATGCGCCCGTTGGCGCGCACTTCGTAGTGGAGGTGTGAACTGGTCGCGCGGCCGGTGGCGCCCACCAGGCCGAGCAGGTCGCCGCGCTTGACGGCCTGACCGTCGCGCACCTTGAAGGCCGACAGGTGGCCATAGCGCGTTTCGATGCCGTAGCCGTGATCGATCACGACCAGGTTGCCGTAGTTGCCAGCCATGGAGGCCGTCGTAATCTTGCCGTCGGCCGTGGCGTACACCGGGTCACCCGTGTCGGCCGAGATATCGAGACCGGGGTGGAAGTCCTTCTCGCCGGTGAAAGGGTCGGAACGGTTGCCCATGCTCGACGACAGCCAGCCGTGGGTCGGCCAGATCGACGGCGTGGCGGCGGCCAGCGAGTTGCGCTTGTCGACGTTGGAGCGGACCGTCTGCAGGCGGCTTTCCAGACCCTGCAACAGGTCCTTCAGCACGCTGAACGTGGTTTCCGGCGAGGCGAGTCCGGGCGTGACGGTGGTCAACGCGGCACCGGCGGTGGGGCCGCCCATCGCGCGGTTCTTGACCACGGTCGGCAGGCTGTCCATGGAATTCTGGAGCGCTGGGTCGAGGGCGGCCTTCGCGCCCAGGTCCGACATCGTTGTTTGCAACGCGACGATCTGGCCGGCGAGCGTCTCGGTGGCGGCGCGATAGTTCCCGTTCTCGAGTTCAAGCGTCGCGTGCGACGCATACAACTCCGCCACGTCGTACCTGGACTTGAATGCGGCGCCGACACCCACGAGCATGGGAAGTCCGGTCGCGACCAACACCACAGCCGCCGCCGACTTCACGCCGATCGTGAAGCGCCGTACGACACCAGTCGTGCGGTCGGCGAGAACAATGGTGTAGCGCTTTGAGAACATCAAGTATCTGATTGGTGTTGGGGTTCCAGCTGTTCAGCAGGAACCCGTAAGGCTAGCACGACCCCTCCTGAAATCCGAAACAGAATCTGCCGGAGTGTGCGGGGCTTCGCCCGTTGATCGCCTGCCGTGGTCTCGCCGCGTTCGAGGTGTGCGGAGAAGCGCGAACGCCCGGAGTGTCAGACCGCTAGCGTAGTCAGGCCGGGAGCCAGCCGGGTGATGTCGCCGGGGTCGCTGGTCACCACCACTTGCTTCGCCCGTCGGGCGCAGACCACGACATGAGCGTCAACGATGTCGGCGGTTCGAGACTGGGCGAGCAGTAAGCCGACGGAGGTGGCGTCGGGGCCGTCCAGCGGCATCAAATCGGTAGCGGGCTGGCGGCAGAGACGAACGATTCGAGCCTGCCGCACGGGTGACCTGAGGACCTGGGCCAGCGCCGTTGCCGGCACGGTGATGCGATCGCCGTTCTCCGCCGCCCGAGCCAACAAGACCAGCATCTTGCGCTCGCCGCGGTCGAGCGCGATGAGGCCTCCGGCGTCCAGCGTCAGCCCGGTCATGGCCGGCGCCGCGGCTTGGCCGTGGGCTTGGCGTGCCCGAGGATGGGATCGGCCCACGCCCGCTCGGCCGACGTCATCGGCCCGCCCGACTCTTTCAGCCCATCGTCCAGCATGGCGCGCCAGCCCGCCGCGTCGTTGAGCGCGACCGCGACCGCTTTACGCACAAAGCCCGACACACTCGGGGCCTGGCCGTCGGCGACCAGCAGCTTCAGATCTTCGAACTGGTCGTCATTCAGAGTGATTGTCAACTTGGTGGTGGCCATACCGTTTACCATACTCAGCATAACATGTGCTCCTATTGGTTGGTCTCGACAAATCGATACTGGAGCGCCTCGCCGAGGTGGTCGAGGCCGATGGCTTCCGCGCCGGCGAGGTCGGCAATCGTCCGCGCGACACGGACGATGCGGTGGAACCCGCGCGCGGAGAAGTGGAGGCGCTCCGCTGAACGCTCCAGCAATCGTCGTCCCGCCGTGTTGAGTGGCGCGTGCTGCTTCAGCTCGGCTCCGGTGAGCTGCGCGTTGACGCCTGCCCGAGCGCCACGGGCGGTTTGCCGTTCCCGCGCCGCGAGCACCCGCGTCCGAACCTCGGCCGACGATTCCCCCGCGGGTCCCTCGGTCATCGCCGTGATTGGGACGGCCTCGACTTCGACGATCAGATCGAGCCGATCGCGGAGCGGACCCGAGAGGCGGCCGCGGTAGCGCGCGGTCTGTTGCGGCGTGCAGCGGCACACGCGATTCTTGTCGCCCGCGTATCCGCAGGGGCACGGGTTCATCGCCGCCACCAACACGAATCGAGCCGGGAAGCTCACCGATCGCAACGCGCGCGACACGGTAATGCGTCCCTCTTCGATCGGTTGACGCAACGCTTCGAGTACGCGGCGATCGAACTCCGGCATCTCATCCAGAAACAACACGCCGTGATGCGCGAGGCTGACCTCGCCCGGCCGCGGCGTCGAGCCGCCGCCGACGAGCGCGACATCCGAGATCGTGTGATGCGGCGCGCGAAACGGCCGCTCGGCCAGCAGGCCAACACCGGGCCGTAACTGCCCGGCCACCGAATGGATCGTCGTCGCCTCGATCGCCTCATCAAACGACAGCGGCGGCAGAATGCCGGCCAGCCGGCGGGCGAGCATGGTCTTGCCCGCGCCCGGTGGACCGATCATCAGCAGGTTGTGCCCGCCGGCCGCGGCCACCTCGAGGGCGCGACGAGCAAATGCCTGCCCGTGCAGGTCGCACAAATCCAAGGTGCCCGCGGTGCCTAACGGGCCTAAGGTGCTTTGGTGGCCAAGGGTGCCAGGGATGCCGGGTGGGAGGGGAGGCCAATCAGCTGGCGACTGCTTGAAGCGCGAGACGGCTTCCACCAGCGAACGTACCGGCAGCAGCCGGAGTCCGGTCACCACGGCGGCCTCAGCCAGATTGTCGTGTGGCAGCAACAGCGCCCTGGCGCCTTGTCGCCTCGCTTCGGCGGCGATGGCGAGCACGCCGCGCGCCGGTTGAATGGCGCCATCGAGCGACAACTCGCCGATGTGGACGATGCCCGCCAGATCCGGCGGATTGATCACCCCAGTGGCGGCAAGGATGCCGAGGGCAATGGGCAGGTCGAACGCCGGCCCCGCCTTGCGCACATCCCCCGGCGCGAGATTGATCGTGATGCGGTGCGCGGGGAACTCGTACCCTGAGTTCCGAATGGCCGCACGCACGCGGTCCCGGCTCTCGCGAACGCTCGCATCGGGCAGGCCGACGAGCTGGAAGTGGGGGAGGCCGAAGCTGACGTCAATCTCAACGTGGACACGGCAGGCTTCGATTCCGATGACGGTGGCGCTTTCGACGGTGGCGAGCATGCGCAACACAGTGCAATCGCACTGCCGCGGACCTGGCGACGGATTCCCGCGGGAATTCGTGGGCGGTGTGGCGACCGGGCCGGAGGCGTCGCAGAAAATGACACAGTGGTCCGCTCGAGCCGCTGCAATTCCTGCTGTCGGCCGCCTCTTCCTGCAGAAGCGAGGGCGCCATATACTCACGGGCATGCTCGACGCACTCTTTGGCGGCAACAGCGGCAACAGTGGCAACAAGAAGCAACAGCAAGAGGAGCTGCGGTCCCTGGTGAATCAGGCGCGTGAAGAACGCGCGGCGCTCAGCGCCATGCTGACCCAGATGGCGGGCGGCACCGCCAAGCTGGCCCAGACCAGCAAGGCGCTCGACCAGGTCGGCCAGAAGGCCGACCTCGCGCTGATGAGGCTCGACGACCTGGGCCAGAAGGTCACCGGCTACGACGAGCGCGCCAAAGGGCTCGAGCAGATCGAGCAGCGCATCGGCGCGGTGCTCGATCGGGTGGGCGAAGCGCACCGCGTCGCCGAGAAGATCACCGCTCCCGACGGCGAGCTGCAGAAGCATCGCCTGGCCGTGAACCAGTTGGCGTCACAGGCGCTCGAGAACCAGGCCACCATCGAGACGTTGCGCAAGGAACGCGCTTCGTTCGAAGACCTGCGCGGACAGCTCAAGGTGTCGACCGCCGAAGTCGCGCGGTCGGTGGAAGGCGTGTCCACACTCAAGGGCGAACTGGATGCGGTCCGCTCGGCGGGCGCCCAGTTGACGCAGGAGTTCCAGCGCATTCGCGAGACCTCGCGCGAGGCGAAAGAAGACTCGGCTTCGGCCACCGAGGCCGTGAAAGAGATCGAGAAGAAGCTGGGTCCGCTGGTGCAGCTGCAGGAGCTGAGCAAGAACACCGAGGAGCGCCTCGCCTCGCTCAACGCCCTGGCCGAGCACGTCTCGCAGAAGGCCAAGGCCCTCGAAGCCCAGAAACACGCCGTCGAACGCGCCGTCGTCGAGGCCAATCGCCTCAACGAAATGGTGTGGGCCATGGACGTGCAGATCGCCAAGCTCAACGAGGGCAGCAAGCAGGTGGCGCGCGCGGAAGAAACCGTCGAGCGAATGGAGAAGCTCGCCCAGGAAACCAGCGCGCAGTTGTCAGCGGCCACCACCGCGCGCGAAGAGTTCTCGCGGGAGTTTGGGCGCCTCGACAAAGAGAGCCGCGGCCTGTCGGAGTACCTCAAGACGACCGTCGAGCGGTTGTCGGTGGATAAGAAGGAATTCGACGCGTTCGATCACCGGCTGCGCGGGCTGTCGACCGCGGTCGGCGAAGCCGAGACGCGCATGGACGGTGTGCTCTCCAAGGACAAGGCGCTCTCGGTCATGAACCAGCGCGCCGACGAGCTGAGCAAGGACTTCCAGACCCTGATGGCACAGGCCGACGAGATGGCGCGCAAGCAGAGCACCCTCGAAGCGCTCGGCGAGCGGCTGGCGCAGGTCGACGAGCTCGGCCGTCGCACCATGGCCCAGCACGAGAGCCTCAAGCAGTCGCGCCAGGACCTCGACCTGGTGCGCACGGAGATTGCCGAGTTCCACAAGTCGTACGCCGAGGCGTCGGTGCTGCGCGACCAGCTGTCGGGCGACCGCGCGTCGCTCGAAGCGTTCGGCGCACGCGCCACGACCATGCTCAGCCGCACGCCCGAACTCGAGTCGAAGATGGACGCCGTGCTGAGCAAGATGGCCACGGTGGACGAGGGCACCAAGTCGGCGACACGGCTCGGCGAACTGGCAGCGGAGCTCGACGCGCAATTGACCCGCGTCGGCGCGCGCCTGCAGTTCATCGAGAAGCTCGAAGGCCGCATCAACAACCTCCACGTCGTCACGGCGGACGTCGATCGCAAGCTGGCTGAACAGCTCGCACGCCGCCACGAAGTCGAGAGCCTCAAGAGCCTCTGCGACACGCTGGGTACGCAGGTGGGTGACGCGCAGCAGAAGCTCGACGGCGTTGCCGCTCTGCAGGCGCGGCTTTTGCCACTCACCGCGCAGGTCGCCACGCTGGGCCAGTCGATCGAGCGGTCGCAGCAACTGGTCGAAACCGTGAAGCAGGAAGAGTCCGCGATCCACGAGCAGAAGGCCCGACTCATCGAACTGGTGGAGCAGAGCAAGTCGCTGGCCTCGGAAACGGCCGAGCGCCTCAAGCAGGTGCAGGCGGTCGCCGACGAGCTGGGCCGCGCCGCCGCCGTCAAGGAAGAGCTGATCACCGAACTGACCCGCGTCCAGGCCCGCCAGCGCGATGCCGTGACCCAGACCGAGGCGGCGGAAGATCAGCTAAAGCGCGCCGAGACCATGGTCAAGCAGCTCGAGCAGCGCCGCACGCAACTGGCGTTCTCGGAGAAAAAGATCACTACCTTCGAACTGCGTCTCACCGATCTCACCCGCGCCACCGAAGGCGTCGAGCAAAAGATCAAACTGATTGCCGAGAAGGAATCACTGGTCCAGGCCGTCAAGGCAGAGGTCGAGAGCGTCCACAAGATCAGCAGCCGCAGCAAGGCCGATCTGCAGTTTGTGACCGATCATCGCGCCGACGTCACCGACCTGCGCGGCAAGGTCGAAGACCTGCTCGGGCGCGTCAGTGACACCGACACCAAGATTGCGGAGATCGAGTCGCGCCGCAAGATAGTGGAAGAAGTGCAGACGCGCGCCAATGCCATCACCAATCTCCTGGACGACATCAACGTCAATCTCGAGATGCTGGGCGAGCAGCGCGCGGTGATCGATCACGTTGGCGAGAAGCTGGCGCGGCTCGACTTCATGGTGCAGGAAGCGCAGAACACGCTGCGGGCGTTGCAGCGCGAGCGTGAAGTTGCCGAGCGCATCGAGCAAAGCATCAAGTCGCTGCGCGCGCGGTCGGGCGAGTCGAAGCTGGCGTAATTACTGGTTGGCGTTTCTGGATTGAGGCGGCTGGACCATGAGCCGGGCGCCGATCTTCAGCTTGGTGCCGCGCAGCTTGTTCCAGTTCTTCAACTGCGCGACAGTTGCGCCCGTCTTGCGGGCGATCGCCGACAGCGTGTCCCCGGCTCGCACGCGATAGATCATGGCGGCCGCCGGCTCCGGCACGGCCGCCGTTTCCGCCAGCATCTCTTCAAGCGTGACCTCGGCCGGCTTGTCGATGTCCGTCGATGACGCCCGCGCCAGGAGTGCAGATGAGGGCATCCGGGGAATCACCAGCCGGGAGCCCGTGGCCACGCGTGCGTTCACGCGCAGGTAGTTGGCTTCGGCCAGGTCGGTCCGGTTCACGCGCAGCTTCTTGGCAATGATCGCGAGCGTCTCGCCCTTCTTCACCGTGTGCCATTGCAACGCGTTCAGTTGGCTGGGCGCCGAGGCCGCGAGGCCTTCGCGCACGCGGTCGCCCGTGCCTTGCGGCACCCGGATCGAGTATTGGCCCTTCTTGACCGGCGTGGTCCAGCGCCGGAACTCCGGGTTGAGCTTCTGGATGTCGTCGACCGCGACGCCCGCCCATTCCGCCACGCGACGAAGATCCAGCGCCGGTGGCGCGATCACCGTTTCGGTGGGCGTCGCGGTCATCGGCACGACGTCGAAGCCGTATTGCGCCGGGTTCTTGGCGATGATCACCGCGGCGAGAATCATCGGCACGTAGTCACGCGTCTCGCGCGGCAGGAACTGGGTGGTGGCGCTCAGTTGCCAGAAGTCGGTCTTGCGGCTCCGGGTCAGCGCCCGCTTGACGCGGCCGGGCCCGCCGTTGTACGACGCCATGGCCAGGTGCCAGTCCTCGAACATGCCGTGCAGCGTCTTGAGATACTTCGCCGCCGCTTGTGTCGCCTTCACCGTGTCGGCGCGCTCATCGAGATACCAGTCGGCCTTCAACCCGTTCTCGAGCGCGGTGCCGCGCATGAACTGCCACACCCCGCGGGCCTTCGCGCGCGACAGGGCCGACGGCTTGAACGCGCTCTCGATCAGCGGGATGTACGCGAGATCCAACGGCAGCCCTTCGGCACGAAACATCGCCCGGATCATCGGCAGATACTGGGCGCCGCGCGCCAACCCGTCGGCCAGGAACTCGCGGAGTCGTCCCTGGAACAACTCCACGTACCGCAGGACACGGTCGTTGGCCGGGATCGGAATGTCGTGCTTGGTGGATTCCAGGTCGGCTGCCACGGTTTCGGCGGTGGCCAGCGTCGGCTTGGCGGCGTCCAAGGTTTCGATCGCGAGCAAGGTGTCGATAGAGGCTGGCTCGGTCCGGGTTTCGGTGAAGCCGTCACCCTTGGCCAGGGCGCCTTGCTCCAAGACACTGATGCGATCCACCAGACGGTCGAAGTGCTCGCGCAGTCGAGCATCGGCGCGAGCGCCGTTAGCCGATTCCAGAATGATGTCGAGCGACCGATCGAACTCGTGACGGGCGCGGTCGAGGTGGCCGAGCGTCAGTTCCTGCTGGCCAGTGGCGAAGTAGCGGTCCGAGTCGGCGATGAGAAGTGCGACCGGACCTGGTTGAGGCTGCACCGCCGCAACGGGAGCGACCACCGCGGCCGGTGGCTGAGGAATGACCTTCGCGGCTTTCGATCCCGAGCTCGTCACACATCCCGCCAGCACGAATGTGCAGCAGATAAGTACGGCGGAGAGCGGGTGCTTGAGGGGCATTCGGTAGCGAAAAAGTTTACCGGCGGAGGGTAGCACGGCCCCAACTTTGGGGTCAACCTGTTGTGGCTCAGCTGTTTACGATGGCCAGCCGGCCTGGACGAAAACCTTGGCCGCCTCGCCCGCGTCCCGGGCGGCGGGCGTGACGATGGTGCGTTCGCCGATCAGGAGTGTTCGGCCTTCGCGAACCGCTAGTCGCACGTCGTCTTCGCAGACGAACGCCTCGGGTTGGGCGGGTGGGGCTGGTAGGGCGGGTAGGGCTGGTGGGGTGCTGGGGGCCAGGCCTCGCGTTGCCAGGAACTTGTCGATCCGGCTCGTCAGCGCGTCGGCGGAGATGGAGTCCGGCTGAGGCTTCGACGGAGCCTTGGGTAGGGCTGGTGAGGCCTGAGCAGGCCGCAACTCGTACGCGACCCGTTTGATATTGAGCAGGTGCTTGGGCGAGATGTTGTCCGACGTGATGTTGCCGCCGAAGCCGCCGCACCCCAACGTCATCGCCGGGTCCAGCCCCGTCGTCAGGCCAATCGAACCGTGCGTGGTGGGCGTGTTGACGCAGATCCGGTAGGCCGGCTTGTGCAGCCCGAACTCGAGAATGACGGCATCGTTCCGTGAGTGGATCGACATGGTGTGGCCCATGCCGCCGTACTCCAGGATTTGCTTGCAGCGTTCGCAGCCCTCGCGCCAGTCCTTGACTACGTAATACGAGAGCACCGGGCACAGCTTTTCGATCGACAGTGGGAAGTCGCGGCCGACGCCCTTCAACTCGGCAATGAGGGCACGCGTGCCGGCCGGCACGGTGATGCCGACTTTCTCGGCGATCGACGCGGCCGACTTCCCGACCAACGCGGTGTTGGTCAATCGCTCCGGCGTCACCAGTTGCCTGGCCAGCAGGCCGGCTTCTGCCGCCGACAGGAAGTACCCGCCCTGATCCTTGAACTGACGCTTCGCTTCCGCCTCGATCGCCTCGTCGACAACGACGGAGTTAGGAGACGAGCAGAGGACGCCGTTGTCGAATGACCTGCCGGTGAGAATATCGTTGGCGGCCTTGCGAACATCGGCGCTCGACTCGATGTAGCACGGCGCGTTGCCGGGGCCGACGCCGTAGGCCGGCTTGCCGGAGGAGTAGGCCGCCCGCACCAGGCCCATGCCACCGGTCGCGAGAATCACCGACACCTCGCGCGCCTTCATCAACGCCTGCGTGCCCTCGAGCGTGACGGTGTTCATCCAGCCGATGGCGCCGTCGGGCAATCCGGCGCGCCGGCCGGCCTCGTTCATGATGTCGGCGGTGCGCGTGATGCAGCGGGCCGCCGACGGATGCGGCGTCATCACCACTGCGCAGCGCGCCTTGATCGCAATCAGCAGTTTGTAGATGGCGGTCGACGTCGGATTGGTGGACGGAATCACCGCGGCCACCACGCCAAACGGCTCGGCAATCTCGATGATCTTGCGGTCCTCGATCCGGTTGATCACGCCCACCGTCTTCATGGGCTTGATGAACTCGAACACCCGCTGCGACGCGAACAGGTTCTTCTGGATCTTGTCGTTGACGACGCCGAAGGTCGTCTCTTCGACCGCCAGCCGGGCCAGGGCTTCGGCATGCGGCGTCACCGCCGTCGCCATGGCCTCGACAATGCGATCGACCTGCTCCTGGGAAAACTCCGCGAGGGTGGCCTGCGCCAGCTTGGCGCGGCGGGCGAGCGCCCGGGCCTCTGCTATGGAGGCGAGGTCCTTATCCGACACGCCTTAAGCCTTGGGAAGAATCCGTTCCACTTCGGCATGCGGCCGCGGGATGACGTGCACCGAGACCAGTTCGCCGACCCGGCGCGCGGCGGCCGCGCCCGCATCCGTGGCGGCCTTGACGGCGCCGACGTCACCGCGAATCAACACCGTGACGTAGCCCGCGCCGATGTATTCGGTGCCGATCAGGGTCACATTGGCCGCTTTGACCATGGCGTCGGCGGCCTCCACCGAGCCGATAAAGCCCTTTGTTTCGACCATGCCCAGAGCGTCTCGTGGTGTGTCCATCGGAATGCACTGCATGATATTCTCGTTTGGAGCCCTAATGCAACGGAGAGACATGGTTAAAAGACTGCGGACAGTTGCTGTCCTGACGACCCTGGCGGTGACGCTGGCGGGTTGCGGACAGGCAGAAGACACGACCCTCCCGGTTGGCACCCTCCAGGTGTCGCTGTCGCACCCGAAAGTCGCGTTGGGCAGCCCGGTGGAGGTGACCTACAAGTTCACGGCGGCTGCCGGCGCCCCTAACCTGGGCGTGCGCCGCGTCTTTGTCCACTTTCTGGATGCGGACGATGAACTGATGTGGACCGACGACCACGAGCCGCCGACCCCCACCACCGAGTGGAAGGCGGGCCAACCGGTCGAGTACACCCGCACCATGTTTGTGCCCAGCTATCCCTACGTGGGCGCGGCCAAAGTCGTGGCCGGCCTGTATACCTCGGGCAGCAACGATCGCCTCAAGCTGTCGAACGAAGACCGCGGCGACCGGTCCTACAAGGTCGTGGACTTCGAGCTGCTGCCGCAGACCGAGAACATCTTCGTCATCTTCAAGGATGGCTGGCACCCTGCCGAAGTGGTGGCGGAAGGCGCCAGCCGCTCCGAGTGGCAGTGGACCAAGAAGGACGCGACCCTCGCGTTCCGCAATCCGAAGCGCGACGTGGTGCTGTATCTGCAGGCCGACAACCCAGCGACCGGGCCGAACGCCGCCCAGCAATTGACCATCAGCGTCGGCGATCAAGCGGTGGCCACCGTACCGCTCAGCGCCACCGAATCGCCGGTGCGGACCTACAAGATCACGGCCGCGCAACTGGGCCAGGGCGACATGGTCGAGATGAAGTTCACCGCCGATAAGACCTTCGTTCCGGCACTCGAGGCGGCGATGAAGAGTGGCGACCCGCGTGAGCTGGGCGTCCGCGTGTTCCACGCGTTTATTCAGTAGGCATGTTCAGAATCTTCGCGCTGACCGCGTCGGTGCTGGCGTTCGCGAGTGTCGCGAGCGCGGAGATTCTCGTCTTCAAGAGCGGCCGCACCATGTCGGTCCACTCGTATCGCGTCGACGGGACCCTCGGCGTCGCCGTCTTGCGCGGTGGCGGCGAAGTCACGTTCCCCGCGGCCGCGGTGACCCGCGTGGATCCCGACGAGGTGCCATATCCAGAGCCGGTCGTCGAGACGCTGGTCGAAGGGCCGGCGACTGTCGCGCCGGTGGCGCCAGTCTCGGCCGGCGTCGCTGACGAAACGCTGGCGGGCCGGCCGTTTGCCGGCATCATCTCTGTCGTGGCCGCCGATCACGACCTGGACGCGCGGCTCATTCACGCCGTGATCGAGCAGGAATCCAGCTACCAGGCGCGCGCGCGGTCCAAGAAGGGGGCGCGGGGCCTGATGCAGCTCATGCCGGCCACCGCCCGCCAGTACGGCGTTCGCAACGCCTACGACCCGAAGTCGAACATCGAAGCCGGGGTGCGGCATCTCAAGGACCTGCTGAGCCGCCTGGAACTGCCGACCGCCCTGGCGGCCTACAACGCCGGGGAAGCCACCATCCGGCGTTACGGCGGCCTCCCGCCCTTCCCCGAAACCCAGAACTACGTCCGCCGCATCCTGCAGCGGGCGGGCCACTAGACTATTCCAGCCGAACGGCCGTCTAAAGGGGAGTAAAGTTAGGTCAGTTAGGTCAATCTATTAGGGATGGAATTCCGCTGCCGGCTCGGCACCACATCGGGTGAGATCATTGAGGGCGTTTACGTGGCCCAGAACGAAGCGGCCCTCAGGCGCGAGCTCGAGGACAAAGGGCTGCACGTTCTGGCACTGCGTCCCCGCCTCGGCTTCGGCTTCGGCAATTTCTCCTTCTCGGCCGGCCGAAAGATTACCCGCCACGAGTTCCTCGTGTTCAACCAGGAACTGGCCACGTTGTTGAAAGCCGGCATGCCGCTGGTGCAGTCGCTCGACATCCTGCGCACACGCCTCACCAACCCGTTGTTCAAGTCGGTGCTGGACGATGTCTACGAGAAGGTCAGGAGCGGCACCGCGCTGTCGGATGCGTTCGCGGCGCACGGCGAGTTGTTCCCGGCCGTCTATACCGCGTCGCTGATGGCGGGCGAGCGGGCCGGCAACCTCGACGCGGTGCTGCGCCGGTATGTCGCGTATTCGAAGACGGTGGGCACCGTTCGCTCGAAGACCATCTCGGCCATGATCTACCCGGCGATCCTGATCGGCCTGGCCGTGGTGCTGGTGTCGGTCATCGTCTTGAAGGTGGTGCCCACCTTTTCGGAGTTCTACCTCAGCTTCGGTGCCGAGCTACCGCTCTCGACCCGCATCATCGTCGCGGTGTCGGATGTGATGCGGGCGCAGTTCTGGTTTATCGCGATCGCGCTGGGCGCGGCCCTCGCCGCGGGCTGGAGCTGGGTCAAGCAGCCGGGCCACGGGTCGAAGTTCGATGCCATGCTGCTGAAGTTGCCGTTCATCGGCCCCAGCATGCACAAGTTCGCGACGACGCAACTGGCGCGGACGCTGGCGACGCTGCTCGGTGGCGGCATTCCGCTGGTCAACGCGCTCGAGATCGCGTCGCGGGCCACCGGCAACCGCCACCTGGGCGAGGAGCTGTCGATTGTCGCCACCAAGGTCCGCGAGGGCCAGAGTTTCTCGGCCACACTGTTCGAGCGCAAGACGGTGCCCGATGTCGCCATCAAGATGATCGAAGTGGGCGAGTCAACGGGCGCGCTCACCGAGATGCTGAACAGCCTCGCCGATTTTTACGACGAGGAGATTGAAACCGACGTGGCACGCTTCGTCACCGTGATTGAGCCGGCCATGCTCGTCTTCATGGGTGCGGTGATCGCCGGCATTGTGCTTGCGCTGTACATGCCGCTGTTCCAGCTGACCTCGGTGATTGGCGGCTCATGATGAAGGGATCGTTCAGGTGGATGTGACCCCAGACGAAGGTTTCGACCCGGCCGCCCTGATCGAAGACCCGACCGTGCTCGAGGTGTCGGCCGCGGAGCGCAGCGCCGAAGAGGCCGCGGCTCGCCGGTTGGCCGAGCGCTACCGCCTCGAGTTTCTGAACATGCAGGAGTTCCGGATCGACCAGGAACTGTTCCGGACGATTCCCGCGGACCTGATGCTGCGTTACGGCTTCGTGCCGTACCGCCGCGACGGCCGCTCGCTCGTGATTGTCGTGTCGGACCCCACCGACTTGCCGATGATCGACGAGCTCAGCGTCATTCTCGGCACGCCCGTGCGGGTCATGGTGGGCGCGCGCTCGGCCATCGAGGGCATGCTAAAGAAGAGCGAAAGCTCGCAGCGCGTGCTCGACGAAGCGACCGAGGAATTCCAGATTCAGGTCCTGAAAGACGATGACCTCGATGACGAGAGCCTCACCGTCGAACGGCTGACCAGCGACAGCAGCCCGATCATCCGCCTGGTTGACTCGACCATCTATACCGCCATCCAGCGGCGTGCCAGCGACATCCACATCGAGACGCAGGACGACGGGGTGTATGTGAAGTACCGCATCGACGGCGTCTTGCAGTCGGCGATGCGGCCGATCGCCAAGCGGTTCCACAGCTCGATCCTGTCGCGCATCAAGGTCATGGCCGAACTCGACATTGCCGAAAAGCGCGTACCGCAGGACGGCCGCTTCCGCCTGCGCGTACCCGGCAAGACCATCGACTTCCGTGTTTCGGTGATGCCGAGCGTGCACGGCGAAGATGCCGTGATTCGTATTCTCGACAAGCAGTCGATGAGCGAGCAGTTCACCGAACTGCGCCTCGACATCCTCGGCTTTCCTGAAGAAGAGCTGAAGCGGTTCCGCAAATACATTCGCGAACCGTACGGCATGGTGCTGGTCACCGGGCCCACCGGCAGTGGTAAGACCACGACGTTGTATGCGGCGCTGGCTGAGATCCGGACCATCGAAGACAAGATCATCACCATCGAAGACCCGGTCGAGTACCAACTGAAGGGGATCACGCAGATTCCCATCAACGAGAAAAAAGGGCTGACCTTCGCGCGCGGCCTCCGATCGATCCTGCGTCACGACCCCGACAAAATCATGGTCGGCGAAATCCGCGACCCCGAGACGGCGCAGATCGCCATCCAGTCGGCGCTGACCGGCCACCTGGTGTTCACGACGGTGCACGCCAACAATGTGTTCGATGTGCTCGGCCGCTTCCTGAACATGGGCGTCGAGCCGTACCAGTTCATCTCCGCGCTTAACTGCGTGATGGCGCAGCGGCTGGTGCGCAAGATTTGCGCCGCCTGCAAGCGGCCGGTGACGATCGATCCGGCGTTACTGGCCGAGTCGGCGATCGACGCCGCCGTCGCCGCCAAGCACACCTTCTACGAGGGGGCCGGCTGCATCGAGTGCAGCGGCACCGGCTTCAAAGGCCGCATGGCCATTTGCGAACTGCTGGATCTGACGGATCACATCCGCGAGATCATTCTCGACAAGCGCCCGATCTCGGAGGTCAAGCGCGCGGCCAGGGAGCAAGGCCTGCGGTTGCTGCGCGAGTCGGCCGTCGAGTGTGTGCTCAACGGCGAGACCACCCTGAAAGAGATCAACAAGGTGACGTTCGTCGAATGAGCTTTCGCGCCCTCTTTCAGACCCCGCCCCCCGACGTAGCCATCGAGATCGATCGCGCGCATGTGGGCGCCGCCCGACTGGTGTGGCGCGGCAACCAGGCCGTGGTCTCGGCGCACGCGCAGGAAGCGTTGCCGCCGGGCGCGGTCGCGCCGGCGCTGGCGTCGCTCAACATGGCCGATGTGCCCCTGGTCGCCAAGGCGGTGGGCCGCGTGCTGGCCGAACTGGGCGGCAAGCCCTCGCGCGTCGCCCTGGTCGTGCCCGACACGGTGGCCAAGGTCTCGCTGTTGAAGCTGGAGAAGGTTCCCGCCAAGGCGGCCGACCTGCAGGAGATCGTCCGGTGGCAGGTGCGCAAAACCGCGCCGTTCCCGATCGAGCAGGCCGTGTTGAGCATCTCCCCGGGGGCAACGGCGGCGGATGGCAGCGCCGAGATGGTGGTGTCGCTGGCCCGCACGGATGTGATCCAACAGTACGAGCAAGCCTGCCTGATGGCGGGCGCCGAAGCCGGGCTGGTGGACATTGCCTCGTTCAGCGTGCTCAACGCCATTCTTGCCGCGCCCGGTGAACCGTCGGGCGACCCTTCGACAGGCTCAGGGCCGCCCCGAGCATCGTCGAGGGGCGACTGGCTGCTGGTGCACATCACGGACACCTACCTGACGCTGGCGGTCATGCGCGGCCAGGCGCTGTTGTTCTTCCGCCATCGCGGTGAGGAGTCGGAGGGCACGCTGGCCGACCTGATTCACCAAACGGCGATGTACTACGAGGATCGCTTGCACGGCGGAGGCTTTGCCCGCGTGCTGATTGCCGGTGGCGCCCGCTTGCCCGGCGGCGCCGAGAGCGTGCGTCGCGGTCTCGAGGAACGGCTGGGCCTTGGCGTGGAGTCGGTCGACCCGCGCAACGCCGCGGTACTGGTGGACCGCATTGGCGCGTCGCCGGAGTTGCTCGACGTGCTGGCGCCACTGGTCGGCATCCTGCTGCGCGAAGGAAGGTTGGTCTAGCCGCATGCTCCACGCCAACCTTTCGACGCGTCCGTTCTACAACTCCCGCGGCGTCCGCGTCGGCCTGATCGCCGTGGCGATGATTGCGGCGGGGCTCACGGTGTTCAACGCCGTCGAGTTATGGCGGCTGCAGAGCGCCAATCGCGAACTCGGCCAGACCGTGAACCGGAACGAGAACGAGGCGCGCGATCTGCGGCAGAAGGCACGGACGGTGCAGCAGTCGATTGACAAATCGCAACTGTCACTGGTCGACGCCGCGGCGCGCGAGGCCAACGAGTTGATCGATCGGCGGGCGTTCTCGTGGACCGAGTTGCTCAATCACTTCCAGGCGACGCTGCCGGCCTCGGTGCGCATCATGTCGGTGCAGCCGCAGGTGGACGACCAGGGCCGGGTGCTGGTGGCGATCCGGGTGCTGTCCCGGCGGCAGGAGGACCTCGACAGCTTCATCGAGGCGCTGGAGAAGTCCGGTGCCTTCAGCGGGGTGTTGACGCGGTCGAATTCGAGTGTCGAGGACGGGGCCCTGTCGTCCGTGCTGCAGGCCTACTACCACGTCGCCCCCCGGGCGGCCATCACACCGCCGCCGGCGTCTGAACCTGAGAAGGATACGCCCGGCAACCGCAGCTCGGCGAACGTCGTGGCGGGGGGACGGCCATGAGGGCGCTGTTTGCCATCGGAGGTGACGTGCCGCTGGCACGGGTTCTCACCGAACACCGCCGTGTGCTGGCGCCGCTCGGCGCACTCCTCGCCATCAATATCGCGGTGTTGGTGCTGCTGGTGTTGCCCCTGCGCGCCTCGGTGCAAAGCGGCGGCGCCCGGGCGGAGGAGTCGAGCCTGGCCGTGGCGGCGGCGCGCGCGGAGTTGGCGGAGGCTGGGGCGACCAGGGACGGGCAAGCCCGTGCGACCAAGGACCTCGACCGGTTTTATCGCGAGGTGCTGCCGGCTGACGTCAGCGCCGCGCAGCGGCTCACGCAGTCGAAGTTGAGCCTGCTGGCGCGATCGCACGACGTCGTGTTCCTGCAGAGTTCCACGACGCCGGAAACGCTGGAGGATTCGTCGCTCGAGCGGCTGGTGGTGAATTTCAGCCTGTCGGGCGATTGGGAAGACGTCCAGAAGTTCATCTACGCCGTGGAGACGCTGCCGGATTTCGTGGTGATCGACAACCTGGCACTGAGCGAGAGCGGCGAGAACAACGCGCCGTTGTCGCTGACCCTGGCCGTCTCGACCTATTACCGCGCGAGGAGCGATGGTCGCTGACCGCCGGCGTCTGATGATCGGCGGCGGCGTGGTCCTGGTGCTGGCGCTCGGGGTCTGGATGCAAATGCGAGCCGAGCCGGTGACGGTTGCGGCGACGCTGGCGCGGGCACGGGCGTCGAGGACGGTGACCCCGGACGTCGTCGAGGCTGTCAAGCCGGTACGACTCGAGGCGCTGACCGCCGACCGGAGTGAGCCGAGTGGAACGGCGCGGAACCCGTTTCGCTTTCAGCCGAAGATCGTGGCGCCGCCGCCGAGGCCGGAGGCCGCGCCGGCAGAAATGACGCGCCCGATTGCGCCACCCGTCCCGACGGGTCCGCCACCGCCGCCGCCGATCGCGCTGAAGTTCATTGCGCTGGTCGAGCGGGCCAACGGCGTGAAATGGGCGGTGCTGAGCGACGGGAAGGTCACGATGTACGGCAAGGACGGGGATAGCATTGATGGTCGCTACCGGATCGTGAAGATCGGCTCGGAATCCGTCGAAGTGACGCACCTCGATGGTCGTGGCCGGCAAGTGATTCGGCTGACAGGGCAGTAGAGCGAATGATGATGAGGCGACTGGTAAGCGGTGTCGTGGTGGTGGCCCTGGCGGCCCTGGTGGCGGCTGGGTGTGCCGCGGGCCGTGCGTTTACGCGCGGCGAGGCGGCGGGACAGGCGGGTGATTGGGAGTCGGCGGTCGGTTTCTACCGCCAGGCCCTGGACGACGACCCCGACCGGCCCGACTACAAGATTGCGCTGGAGCGGGCCATGATCTCGGCCGCGGCCATCTACACGGAGCGCGGCCGCCAGCTCGAGGCGGCCGGGCAGCCAGACGAGGCGCTGCGCGCGTATCGCAAGGCGCAGGAGTTTGAACCCTCGAACCGGACGCTTGGCGCCAAGGCGGCGGAGATCGAACGCATGCTGCGCGATCGTATCGAGGCGGCGACGCCGCGGCCCGAGATCGAGAAGATGCGGCAACAGGCGCGGCGCAGCATCGAGCCAGTCCTTAGCCCGACCAATCCCGAACCGTTGATCGTCAATCTGATCAACACCAGCCTGCGCGAGATCCTCAGCTTCATCGGCAACTACAGCGGCATCAACGTCACCTTCGATCGCGATTTCCAGGATCGCTCGATCACGCTCAAGCTCGAAGGGGTGTCGCTGGAGCAGGCGCTCCAGCAGATCATGATCTCGAATCAGCTCTTTTACAAGGTCATGAACGAGCGCA
This sequence comes from Vicinamibacterales bacterium, assembly GCA_038919385.1. Taxonomy (GTDB): domain Bacteria; phylum Acidobacteriota; class Vicinamibacteria; order Vicinamibacterales; family UBA2999; genus 12-FULL-67-14b. The sequence continues at coordinate 50,593 of JBCKZH010000006.1, forward strand.
CGATCATCGTCTCCGCCGACAGCACGCAGAAACGGACGCAGTACGAAGACCAGGTGATTCGCACCTTCTTCATCTCGAACGCCGACGCCACCGAGATGCAGACGCTGCTCACCGGGTTGATCCGCGTGGCCGGCATGGCCATCCAGCCCCAGATTATCGCCAACAAGACCGCCAACACCGTAACCATCCGCGCCACGGCGCCGGTGGTGGCGATTGCCGAACGGATTATCGAGGCCAACGACAAGCCGCGCGCGGAAGTCTCGGTAGACGTGCAGATTCTGGAAGTGAGCCGCGAGCGCGCCAAGCGCTATGGCCTCGACCTGGGCAGCTATTCCGCCGCCCTGAACTTCTCGCCCGAAGCCGCGCCCGGCGCGGATGCCAAGCCGTTCAACTTGAACACCATCTCGCAAGGTGTGAGCACGGCGGATTTCTACTTATCGGTGCCATCGGCTGTGGTTCGCTTTCTCGAGAGCGATTCGCAGACTAAGGTGTTGGCCAAACCGAACTTGCGGGGGACCGAGGGACAGAAGCTGTCGCTCAACCTCGGTGAAGACGTGCCCGTGCCCAGCACCACATTTACGCCGCTGGCCGTCGGTGGCAGCGCCGCCAATCCTTTGGTGTCGTACGGTTACCGGACCATCGGCATCATTCTCGAGATGACGCCGCGCGTGACTTATGACGGCGACATCATCCTGGAGATCAGCCTCGAGAACAGCTCGCGCGGGCAGGACAGCAACATCGCGGGCCAGAACCTGCCGTCGTTCTTCTCGCGCAAGGTCCAGACCAAGCTGCGTTTGCGCGACGGCGAGTCGAACCTGCTGGCCGGCCTGCTGCGTGAGGACGAGCGCCGTTCGCTCACGGGCTTCCCCGGCATCATGCGGCTGCCGATCCTGAAGCAGTTGTTTTCGAACAACGACAGTAACATCAAGCAGACCGACATCGTGATGTTGCTGACGCCCCGGATTGTGCGAACGCACGAGTTGCGAGCCTCGGACTTCAGCCCGATCTACATCGGCACGCAGAGCAACATGGCGTTGGGCGGCCCGCCCGCCGTGATTGGCGGTGAGCCGTCTGCGGCCCCGGCCGCCGCCAACCCAGTCGCGGCTCCGACGGCTGCACCGATCACGCCTGGCGTGGCCCCGTCACCCGCGGCTGCGCAACCCTTCGGAACGCAGCCGGCCGTGGCGCCGGTACTGCCGCCCGGGACCGAGCGGCCCGTGGTGCCGCCCGGCAGTTCGCCTATTCCAGGCATGACCATGCCTGCGGCACCACCGCTGGCGGCCGCGCCGAGTCCGGCGGTGGTGTCTCCGCCGCCGGACGAGCCTGTCGTCGCTCCCGCCACGCCGGCACCATCGCCGGCGCCTGCGCAGCCGCCCGCACCCGCGCGCATCACCTTGAGCCCACCGAGCGAAATGCGCATGGGCAGTGGTCCATACACGGTGCCGATCTCCATCGCCGGCGCGATGCGTCTGTCGACGCTGACGGTGTCGATCACCTACAACCCGGCCTTGATCCGGGTGCGCAGCGTGCAGGAAGGCACCTTCATGCGGCAGGGCGGTGCCGCGCCTGCGTTCAGCAGCCAGGTGGACGAGAAGAGCGGACGCGTGGACATCGTGATTACCCGGCCCGGTGATCAAACGGGCGCGTCCACCGCGGGCCTGCTGGCGGCGCTGCTGGTGGAGCCCGTCGCGGCCGGCACCGGTTCGCTCTCGATCACTGGATCGGCCAGCATTCCCGGTGGCGCAAACGCGCCGCTGCAATACCTACCCGCGGGCATCACGGTGCGCTGATGATGGCGCGCGGGTTCTCCTTCGTCGAACTACTGGTCGTCATGACCATTGTCCTGATCCTCGCCTCGGCGGTGCAGCCGCTGGCGAAGGTGACGATCCAGCGGACCCGCGAAGCCGAACTGCGGCGCGTGTTGCGGGAGATGCGCACGGCGATCGACAAGTTCAAGGATGCCGCTGACTCAGGTCAGATCCCGACCACCGAGCTCAAGGCCAACAGCGAGGGCTATCCGCCGGACCTGCAGACGCTGGTCGATGGCGTGTCGGTCGCCAACGACGCGACCGGCCGCAAGCTGAAGTTCCTGCGCCGCATTCCGGTGGACCCGACCCTGGGGACCGACGACTGGGGAGTCAGGGCCTATCAGGACAAGCCTGATTCAACCAGCTCGGGCGGGCAGAACGTCTACGACGTGTATTCAAGGAATCAGGGCACCGCGCTCGATGGCACCAAGTATCGCGACTGGGAATGAGCAGGGCAGTATGAAGAGGCCACACAGTCGGTGGGCGGGCGCGCGCGGGTTCACGATGATCGAAATACTGATCGTCATGACCCTGATCGTCGTGTTGGCGAGCATGGGCATGACGCAGTACCGCAACAGCGTCACCCGCGCCGAAGAAGCCGTGCTCAAGGAAAACCTGTTCCGCATGAACGACGCCATCGACCAGTACTACGCCGACAAGAACAAGTGGCCGGCCGACCTGGCCTCCCTGGCGTCGGAAGGCTACATCCGCGAGATCCCGACCGACCCGATGACCAAGTCGAAAGACACCTGGACGACGACGCAGGCGGAACCGGATGCGAACAATCCAGCGTCGCAGGTGGGCATCTACAGTGTGAAGAGCGGCTCGGACCGCATCGCGCTCGACGGCACGCGTTACGCGGATTGGTAGCAGAAGGGCTTGCGGCCTGCGACTTGCGGCTTGCGGCTTGCGAACGGCGAATAACGAATAGCGAAAGGGCCAGGTGCGAATCGCACGCTGGCTCTTTGTGTTTCGGCGGGGTGACGCCGTCGGAACCTACCTCACAACCAATTGGCTCGTCGACGTATTTCCGGCGGAATCAGTGGCGGTAGCCGTCAGGATTTCGCCGACGGTCACGAACTCCGCGAACGAGCCATTGCCAGAACCACTATAGAGAACCGCGCCGTTCGAATGCCGGGTCACCACAATCGATCTGATCACGAGACCGGTGTTTGATGTTGTTGCTGAGACGGTAAAGCCCTCGGGTATGGCTGGGTTCACCGCGGTCGTTGTATCCGTTTGCGCGAAGGTAATCGTTGGCGACGCCGACCGGAAGATCACGACCTGCGTAGCGGCGTTACCGCGCTGGCTGCTCTGGTCAGTGACGGTCGCGGTGACCGTGAAAGTCCCTTCCGTACTGTAGGTCTTCGCCACGGTGGTCGCACTCGAGATCACCCCGAGATCACGAGTGGTGCCATCACCGAAATCGATGGTCACGTTGGTGATGGGCTGCGGCGGGGCCGGCGCGGGCGTGACGGTGAAGGTGAGTGGGACTCCAACGGCTCCGACCCCGCCTGTCGCCGTGGTGGTGATCATGATGGTCGGCAAAATCCGCTGCACGACGACAGTTGCGACCGCGGTGGCACGCTGGCTGTTGATGTCGGTCGCTGCCGCCGTCACGACGTAGGTGCCCGGAGCGGTGTAGGTCTTTGACACCACCGTGGCGCCGGACACGTTGCCGTACGGCCGTTCGCCGCTCCCGTCGCCCCAATTCACTGTGAGGTTCTGAATCGCGCTGCCGCCGGCAGGAACAGTCGGGGTGATTGTGCAGTTGACAGCGACGCCGACGGAGAACCCTATCGCGGGAGCGGTGCAAGCGAGCGTTAGTGTGGGCGCGGGAAGGGAAGTGACCACAACATTGGCGGTGACGGCTGCCGTCGTCGTGGTTGCGACGGTTGCTGTCACCGTCGTGGTCTGGTTGGTCGTCAACGAGGTCTGCGCCTGGCCGTTAGCATCTGTCACGACCGTAGCGGCGCCGAGAATGCCGGTCCCAGTCGCCCCACCGATGGTGAACGAGACCGGCGCGCCCACTAGCGCATTGCCGTTGGTATCGACGACGTTGGCGTAAACCTGAACTGTGCCGCCTGCTTGTGGAATCGTTGGGGGCTCGGCGCGCACCACGATGCGGCCGGCAGCCGCACCGCCGACGAGGAGCGTTAGCGCGCCACTCGTGGTGCCGCCACTGGTCGACGCGGCGCCTGAAAACGCATTGACCTTGACCGTTCCGGATTGTCCACTCGCGACGAAACGGACGGTGGCGCGCCCGTTCTGCGTCCGGGCCTCGGCCGGATCCATGCGACCGAAGTCTGAAGTAAAGACGACGGTCGTGCCGTTCTGAACCGCGGTGCCTGCGGACTCGGTCACCGTCGCCGTGATTTGAACGGAGCCGTTGATGGGGACGATGTTCGAGTTGGTTGAAAGTGAAATGGTCGACCCGGTGGGCGACGTGAGCGGCACCTTGTCGCACGCCCAAGACGCGCACACACCGAGCAGGACCAAAAGATGGAGCGGGCGGAAACGTGACACTTGAAGGCCTGTTAAGGATAATAGACGCATGAAGTTAGCGGGTCAAGGATCGTCGTGCGGTTATGCGATGGCCGCCCTGCTCGTTGCCATGAGCGTGATGGCTGTCCTGATGGGGGCGCTCATGCCGCAGTGGACGACGCTGGCCACGCGCGAGAAGGAGCAGGAACTGGTGTTCCGCGGGAACCAGTACGCCCGCGCCATCGGCCTGTTCCAGCGCAAATACGCCAATACCGCCCCGCCGACCATCGATGTGCTGGTTGAGCAACGCTTTCTCCGTAAGAAATACAAGGATCCGATTACTAACGACGATTTCCAGCCGATCTACGCCAATCAGGCCCAGCAAGGCGTCAGCGCGCCTACTGGTGCCGCTCGCCCGGGCCAGCAGGGCAGTGCCACACTGAGCACTCCTGCCCGCCAAACCCTGCAGTCGGGCTTCAACAGTACGGGTGCCACCAGTGCCGGAGGCATCATCGGCGTCACGTCCAAGAGCACCGAATCCTCCCTGAAGCTGTACAACGGTCGCGACAAATACAACGAGTGGGCGTTCGTCTACGTTCAGACGGCGCAGCGGCCCCAAGGGCCGGGTCAGGGTCTGCAACCGGGAAGAAGTGGCCCGGCGGGTCCGGGTCAGCAAGGACAGCCTCCCGGGCAGCGCCCAGGTGGGCAGTCGAGTCCGTTCTCGCCATTTTCGCCCGGCGGCTCGACCCCCAATCGGCCCCCCCCGCCTGACGGTGGTGTGACGGTGAATCCGATGGTGCCCGGCCAGCAGCGCCCCCCGGGGCTCTAGCGCTTCGTCGCCAGGTCGGCCATCACGGCATCGTGAAGCGCGCGGCGGGCGTCCTGAATGCCTTCGCCGCTCCGCGTCGGGTGGACGCGGTTCGAAAGAAACACCACATACAAGTCCTGCTCGGGATCGAGCCACAGGGAGGTTCCCGTGAATCCCGTGTGACCGATCGCGCGGGCCGACATGCGCGTGCCGCACGACGAAGTGGTCAGCATCGTGTCCCAGCCGAGCGCACGCGAACTGCCCGGTGCCTGGCTTCGGCGCGCGAAGTCGGGCAGAGCCGGAGAGGCGAGCCACCATCGCGCGCATGCGCCGACGGCGGCGGCGGTGCCAAACAAGCCTGCATGCCCCGCCACACCGTCGAGTGCCGCGCAGTTCTCGTCGTGCACCTCGCCGCGGCGTTCTTCGCCGTCTACGGTGTCCTCGGTCGGCGCCGTGCGATCGCACCACGCCGCAGGAGGACAGAAGGTGACCTCCGCGCCGGAGCCCAGCGCTCGCGCCCGCCAGTTGTCAAACTGCCGATCGAGCGTGGATCCGGTCGCGTGCTCGATCGCGAACCCGAGCAGCATGAAGCCAGGGTCGCTGTAAGCTGACTGCCGGCGCGGCAGGTAGTCGAGCGGCTCCTCACAGATCGCCAGCTCGAATGACGCTCGGCCGCGGCGGTGCTCCCAGTACGGGCGGTGCGCGGGCAGTCCCGAGCAGTGCTCCAGTAAATCCTGGATCGTCACCCTCTGGCGTTCGTCGCCGGTCCACGACGGGACCCAGTGCCGCACGCGATCGTTGATCCGCATGCGGCCGCTGGCGACTTCACCGGCCATGAGTGCGGTCGTGGCCAGCACCTTGGTCAGTGACGCGAGATCGTAAACCGTGTCTGGAGCCGCGGCGGCGGCATCGGGCGCGTAGGTCAGCGTCCCCCGGGACAGGGTGGCCGCAGGCCCGTTCCCGTGGCCCACTTCAACGACGGCGCCAGGAAACACGCGTCGCCGAATGGCATCCTCGAGAACCGCGGCAACCGTGGGCAGCGTGCTGGCCGGCATCACGAACGGGTTGCGGCTGGCCGCGGCATCACCGCCGACATGACGAGCGCCACGGCACAGGTCGTGACCGCCCCGATCGGGACATACCAGGTGAAGGCGACCGCGGTGCCCCACCAGACCGCCGTCATCACGGCCAGCCCGGCGAGCATGCCCGTGAACGTGTCACGCTCTGTGACCTTCGGTGCCAGCGTGCCGAGCAGGAACGCACCAAGCACGGCGCCAGACGCAAACGACAGCACGGCGAGGCCGGCATCCAGCACCGACCGTTGCATCCACTGCGCGCCGATGGCGACCGCCAGTTGCACGATGCCCCACGCGACCGTCGCCTGTTTCGACACCCGCATCTGCGTCGCCTGGTCCGCTCCCGGGTTGATGTACGGCAGGTAGAAATCGCTCACCGTCGTCGCGGCCATGGCGTTCAGTGATGGCGACAGCGCGGCCGCGACAATCGCGGCGACGATGAAACCGGCGAGACCGTTCGACAACTCGCTGACGACGAAGATCGGCAGGATCTGATCGGCGCGCGTCAGGGTGAGTGGGACGGGCACGTGCTGGTAGTGAGCAAAGAGCATCACGCCGATCAGCATGAAGAGCACGAACTGCGCGAAGACGATGAAGCCGCTCAGGATCAAGCCGCGCGAGGCCTCCTTCGCGCTGCGCGCCGACAGCAACCGTTGGACGAGGAATTGATCGGTGCCGTGGGTCGAGAGCGTCAGCGCCACGCCGCCCAACAAGCCGGCCCAGATCGTGTACGCCTTGGTCAGATCCAGCGCCGAATCGAAAAACACGAACCGCCCGGTCTCCTGGCCCACGCGCACGACCTCGGGCCAGCCGCCGGGAATCCGGTTGAGGAGCGCCAGCGCCACCGCCGCGGCGCCGGCAAGGTAGACGAACATCTGCACCACATCGGTCCAGATCACGGCCGACACGCCGCCGCGCATGGTGTAGACAATCATCGCGGCGCCCAGCACGATGACGACCAGGGTCACCGGCAGCTGCGTGACGATCGAGATGACGAAGGCCGTGGTGAACAGGCGAATGCCGTCGGCCAGCGATCGAGTGATGAGGAAGATGACCGCCGCCAGCGTCTTCACCTTCGTGCCGAAGCGCCGCTGCAGCAGCTGGTACGACGTGAACAGCTCGCCGCGAAAGTACGCCGGGATGAAGAGGATGCTGACCAGGACGCGACCGATGATGTAGCCGATCGCGAGCTGCAGAAACGTCATGTTTCCGCCGTAGGCCTGCGCGGGAATGCCGATGAAGGTCAGGGTGCTGGTTTCGGTGGCGACAATCGTGAAGCAGATGGCCCACCACGGTACGCTGCGATCGGTCAGAAAGTAGTCGCGGGTGGTCTTCTGGTAGCGTGCGAACCACGATCCGAACGCGGTGATGGCGAGAAGGTAGACGCCGATGACGGCGTAGTCAACCGCGGACAGCGACATGGAATGAGCCGCAGTTTAGTGCGAACCGGCTCCGAATGCGGCACGGCCCAACTCGCTCAGGGTGCCGGCGCTATTGGGCGGCGCGGTCAGGGCGTCGTAGGAAAACAGGATGATACCGGCGGTGCCGAGCTTGCGAGCCGACGCGATGTGCTGAAGCGTCTGTGCCTGGGTCAGGTGATAGGCGCCGATGCCGGCCCACACCGGGACGTCGCCGGCATAGTCGCGCGCCGCCGCGATCTGCTGCTGAAACACCTGGGCGTCGGTGGTGTAGGCCATGGGACAGAGGACGTCGAGGAGCGATTGGTCGAGCCACGCGCGCCAGTCCTGGAGCCGTGACTGGGCGGCCAACTTCGCGTCGGGCACCACGGCCGCACTGACGATGGTACCGGGACGGGCGGCCGTGACCGCGGTCCGCACCTTGATCACCAGCTCGGTGAGTCCGGTCCGGCGAAACTCGTCCCAGCGCTCGGGAAACAGGTTGGGATAGGCCGCGGGATCCAGGATCTCGCGCGCGGTTGCGGCCCGGCGTTCCTGGTCGGTCAGTCCAGGCAAAATCGTCGTCTTGAAGAGCTCGATGGCCGAGGGACTGTAGTCGAAGCTCTCGTTGGGGAAGCGGACGTAGTCCAGGTGGACACCGTCGACCGCGTACTTCCGCACCAGTTCGCCAACCACGGCGGCCACGTGTGATTGCGCGCCGGGGTGGACCGGCGAGGTGTACAGGCCTTCGACTTCGGCTGAATGGGCTCGCGTCCAGCGCGCCAATCGACCAATGTAGGCCGGGCTGCGGACATCGACCTTCTTCATTTCGGCCGCCAGCTCGCGCGGCACCATCAGCCACTCCGGTGCGCGGTAGATCACATGTTCGCGTGAGGCCGGCAGGCTCACCGAACTCGACACCAGGTTCACGGCCACCCACGCGTGAACCTTGATTCCCGTCGCGTGAGCGTGTTCCAGCACAGTGGCCAGCGGATCGAATGCCGGCTGGCTCGTCAGCTCCGGTGCGCGCGGCTCGATCGTGCCGGTGTAATACGACTCGCCACGGCCACGCACCTGCACGACCAGTGTGTTGAAGCCGCCGGCCCCGGCAGCGCGAACCATTTGCCGGATCGCCTCGGGCGAAGACAGCGTGGTGCGCGTGACCCACAGCGCGCGGGTCCCCACCTGCGCGCGAAGCACTACGGCCGGCAGGTGTTGTTGGGGCGCCACCGCGCCGGTGCGAAACACCGGCACGGCCACCAGCGCCGCGATCGCCAGCCAGAAGGCCGATCGCCGAACCTGGCGCGCAACGCCGTCGGCGGGGCGCGCGACCACGGGGGGGGTGGAACGCAGCATGGAGAACACGTCAATTTATCACGCTGTAGAGGACTTGGGGGCTTGGGGTCCATGAGCACCGGCCAAGCCTCCAAGCCCCCAAGCCCCAAGCCCTCCGCCCTCAGGGCTGTAAGCTAAGGGAATGCAGGTGCTGGGCATCGACGCCGGAGGCAGCAAGACGGTGGCGCTTCTGGCGGATGCGGAGGGTCGCGTGATTGGCGAGGGGCGCGCTGGCGGCGCCAATCTCCAGGCCCACGGAGAGTTGGAGGTCGAGAAAGTCCTTCACCACGTCATCGATCTGGCCCTGGGCGGAGGTTCCGATTTACCGGCGGCGGTCTGTCTCGGGCTGGCTGGCGTGGACCGCGAGGGCGATAGCGAAGTGATTCGCGGTGTGATGCGCCGGCTGGGGTTCCGCGCCCATACGCTGATCGTCAACGACGCGCTGATTGCGCTGGTTGCGGGCGTGCCACTGCGCGAGGAGGCGACGGTCGTCGGCCCGGGCGTGGTCCTGATCTCGGGAACCGGCTCCATCGCCTACGGCGTCAACGCGCAGGGCCAGGCGGCGCGCGCCGGCGGCTGGGGCACGTCGCTGGGGGATGAGGGCTCGGGCTACTGGATTGGCCGCCGCGCCCTGACGGCCGTCACCCGGGATGCCGATGGCCGCGGCCCGCACACCCGGCTGACGCCGCTGGTGCTCGCGCACTTTTCGCTGACGCGGCCCGAACAGCTCGTCTCGGAGATCTACGACCATGCGCAAGGCAAGCGCGCGATCGCTTCTCTGGGAGAGGTGGTCGAGCAGGCGCGGGCCGAGGGTGATGTCGTCGCCACCGAAATCATGCGCAAGGCCGCCGACGAACTGACGCTGGCCGCCGCATCGGTCGTGGCCAGGCTCGACATGCGCGGTGAACAGTTTCCCATCCTCCTGTCGGGAGGAATGCTCCGGAAGGCGCTCTGGCTGGCCGCCGAGGTCACCGCGCGACTCGCCGAAGTGGCGCCGCGCGGCATCGTCTCGGCGCTTGAACTGGAACCGGCCATGGGCGCCGTGCGCCTGGCCCTTGCGGAAGCGCGTGGTGGCGTCCGCGTGCCCCCTTACCTCGATACCTGCCGTGCGATGCCTCAGTGAATATTGAACGATTCGATCGCGAAGATGTCCTGGCCTCGACGCTTGCCACCCGCCTGATCGAAGCCA
>JBCKZH010000007.1:0-59765 GCA_038919385.1 Vicinamibacterales bacterium
GGGGATTCTAGCAGAAACCCCAGGACACCGCTGCGCGTGGATACGCGCGAAGGCGATCGCGAAACCCCTGCGAAACGGTCGATCGGCGTGAATACGCGCCGACGCTGGCGCGTATCCCACGAAACCCGACCAGGCCCGAGGTCGGGTAAACGCTTCATGCGCCAGCACTTCCAGCCAGCAGCGCACGATTGAAGGTGGGGTGGATACGCGCCAGGCTCGCGCGTATCCACGCGTGTAACGCCGCGCTACATCCGATCCATCGGACTCTTCACCCCCAACGCACCACGCTGCATCACGTGAAGGTAAATCATGGTCGTCCGTACGTCTCGATGACCGAGCAGCTCCTGCACCGTGCGGATGTCGTACCCGTCTTCAAGCAGATGCGTCGCGAAGCAGTGCCGCATCACGTGCGGGCTCACGCGCTTCGTGATGCCGGCCGGCACCACGGCGCGGGCCATCGCCTTCTGCACCACGGACTCGTGCAGATGATACCGGGACGGCATGACAATGAGACGCATCGTGCCCGTGAGCTGCTTCAGCAGCGCCCCAATCTCCTCGCGGCTCAGCACCACCGGCAACCGCTCCGGGGTGCGCGCCCGCACTACTGGTGGCACCACGCCGATCTCGATGCTGAGTACGTCCTTGTACAGAAACAACAGCGCGCTCAGCGCCTGATTCTGCGTGGACGCACTGACCCGGCGCTCGACCGCCAGCCAGGTGAGGATGTTGCCGCCGAATCCAGGCCGCGTACGCCTCTTCGGTTCGACGGCTGTAGTGACGCGTGCGCACGGCGTCGCGCACGCGATCCAGAAGCTTGGGCGGATCGGTCATGCGCGGGAACCTGCGAACGCCGTGCCAGTGAAAATCTTCAGGTCTGAGGCCGTCGGTGCGCAGTCGGCGAACCGCGACGTCGCAAATACTGCCAGCTCGCGCCAGCCTGGCCACGGCAGAAACGCCCACCTTGGTGGCCATGCCACCGGGCCCACGCCACCAGGACACACAGCTCACGAGCGCGTTAGAAGGCGTTGGCCGACGCGTACGGCGACGGAGAGTACGACAACTATGAGACGCTGCCTCCGAGCCGCCGCACGGCTATCGCCGCGGCTGTCGCGTCAGAGCGGGATCGAATCGCCGGCGATCGCCCAGAGACCGCTGAACCAGACACAGCGCTTGGGCGCCACGTCAAGAAACAGACGGACGTGCCGACCGTTCTGCTCGACCGGATGGTCCGGGACGTCGCGACGACGAAGCTGAAACAGTTCAGAGGCCGCAGCAAGCCGAGCCGATCGCAATGTTGACAGACGACACCCACTCCGTCTAGCCCTGAGCGCCGCGTCTGCGCGGGCTAGTCGGGGAGAAATTCGTAACACCCCGGCGTGACCAGCAGGCGGCCGCGCGACGTAAACGACAGACTGGACGGCGCGATCACGCCGGCCCCGCGAAACTGCACGGTGCGCACCTTCTCGCCGTCGGCGTCGTAGACATAGGTGAACGGCACGACGAACGACACCCAGAGCCGGCCCGCGCCGTCCACCGCCGCGGTGCGTACGGTCGGGGCCACCAGCGGCAGTTCGCCGCCGCCGACCGTACGCCTCGGCCACCGGGTCGGCATGGCCGCGATCACCGGATCGATCTCCCGCCCCTGGATGGCGCGCTCGTAGACCAGCTCGCCCGCGGCGTCGTACTTGCGGAAGGCGGGTGGTCCGGCCATGAAGACGAAGTAGAACCCGCCAGAGGGATCAGGAATCGGGATGCCGGCGTTGAGCGCGAGGTGCAGCTGACGGTCAGACTCGTGCCCGGTGCGGCGCAGCTGGCCCATGGTTCGGGCCGGCGTGCCGGCGAGTCCGTATTCGGTAATCAGCCAGCCCGAGTCGGGCTGGCTCATCACGATGGAGCGGCCGGTGAACGAGAGCGTGCCGACCCCGTTCAGGCTGAGCGACCCCAGCACCACGCGGGCGGCGCCGCGGCCCGGCAGCAGGAATCCGCCGCTGCGTACCCCCGCGGCATCGAACACTTGCACGCGCTCGCGGCCATTCGGCGCATCGGCCACGGCGAAGCTGCCGTTGAAGGCAACATCGAAGGCGCTCGGCTCGATGACGCGGCCATCTTCGGCGCCAATCTGCACCAGCTTGCGGCTGGAGCGGCCGCTCTCGTCCACGCGGTACACCGCGTGACCGCGCCGATCGAAGACGTAGTAGTCGCCAATCGCGGTCTGCTTGAAAGCGATGGGCTCCCGGAACAGGCCCACCACGTCGGGCGCCAGCGTGCTGACCGATCGCAGCAGCTCGACGCGACCGGGTGAAACACGAACGGCGGCCTGGTGACCCAGTGCCGCCGTGGTGGCCAACAGAAAAACGATCGCCGTCGCGCTAGTACGCGGCAAGACCTTTGATGGCGGCCAGGACGTCGGCCGATTGCGGCAGGATGGCCTCCTCCAGTTCCGGGCAGTACGCGACCGGGCAGTCCATGGCCGCGACCCGTTTCACGGGCGCATCCAGCTGCTCGAACAGCTCGTCGCCAATGCGCGCCGCAATCTCGGCGCCGAATCCGCACGTCAGCGTGTCTTCGTGCGCGATGATCACCTTGTTGGTCTTGCGCACGAGGGTCGAGATGCCGTCCCAGTCGTACGGCATGATCGTCCGCAGGTCGAACACCGCGACGCTGATGCCGTCCTTCTCCGCCTGCTGGGCCGCGAGTAGCGATCGCTGCACGAGCGCGCCCCACGTCAGCACCACCATGTCGGTGCCGTCGCGCCGCAGCGAGCCTTTGCCGAAGGGAATCATGAACTCGGCACCAGGGTAGGCGCCCTTGTTGTAGGTCTGGCGATAGAGATGCTTGTGTTCGAGGTAGAGCACCGGATCGTCGCAGCGAATCGCCGTGCGCAGCAACCCCGCGGCATCAATCGCGTTGCTCGGGAACACGATGCGGATGCCCGGGCAGTGCGCGAAGATGCTGACGCCAGACTGGCTGTGGTACGGCGCACCCCCGCGCAGGTAGCCGCCGATCGGTACGCGCAACACCATCGGGCACGACCAGTTGTTGCCCGACCGGTAGCGCAGCATCGACATCTCGTCCTTGATCTGCATCATCGCCGGCCAGATGTAGTCGAAGAACTGGATCTCGACCACTGGCTTGATGCCGCGGGTCGCCATGCCGACGGCGCGGCCGACGATGCTGGCTTCGGCCAGAGGCGAGTTGAAGACGCGGTCGGCGCCGTGGGCCTTCTGCAGGCCGTGGGTAACCTTGAACACGCCGCCCTTGCCGGGCACCTGCGCGAGCGCCGACGCCCGGCTCGCATCGGCGACATCCTCGCCGAACACGACAATGCGCGGGTTCTTCGCCATCTCGTCCTTGAGCGTGCGATTGATCGCCGCCACCATCGTGTCGGGCTTGCCTTCCGCCTGCGCCGGCGTCTCGAACTTCGACGAAGTGGGGTCGACCGTGGGCGAGAACACAAACGCGGCGGCGGTCTCGATCGCCGGCTTGGGCGCCTTCAGCGCCGCGTCGGTCGCTTCGGCGATTTCGCGATCGACCGACGTCGCCACGTCAGTCAGGTCATTCTCGGTGGTCAGCTGCTCGGCGATCAGGAACGCGCGCATCCTGGTCAGCGGGTCGCGAAGCGCTTCAGCCTTGCGCTCGTCTGGTGTCTTGTAGAGCCGTTCATCATCCGACAGCGAGTGCGAGTACGGCCGGGTGACCTTGGCATGCACGAAAGCCGGTTTGCGATCGCGGCGCACGCGCGCCACGGCATCGCCGATGGTGCGGTAACTGTCGACGAAGTCGGTGCCATCGCACCGGAAAATCGCAAGGTTGGGGAACGACTCGACCAGCTTCGAGATATCGCCGCCGGCGGTCTGCACTTCGACCGGGACCGAGATGGCGTAGCCGTTGTCTTCCACCAGGTAGAGCACCGGCACGTTGAGTATGCACGCGGTGTTGAGGGATTCCCAGAACTCGCCTTCGCTCGTCGCACCTTCACCGATCGAGACGTAGGTGACTTCGTCCGCGTGGAACAGATTGTGCCGGTCGGCAATCGACGAGATGCGCTCGTAGAGCATCCCCGCTTCACCCGCGCCGATGGCCTGCAGGCACTGCGTGCCGGTGGAGCTGCCTTGCGACGGAATGTTCAGCGCCTTGTGGCCCCAGTGCGACGGCATCTGCCGCCCGCCCGAGCACGGGTCGTCTTTCGCGCCCACTCCGCTCAGCAGCATCTCGAGCGGCGTCATGCCCAGTTGCAGGCACAGGGCGCGGTCGCGGTAGTACGGATAGAACCAGTCGTAGCCCGCGCGGAGGTGCATGCCCGCGGCGGTCAGCACCGCTTCGTGGCCAGCGCCGCTGATCTGGAAGTAGATCAGGCTCTGGTTCTTCAGTTGTATCTCTTTGTCGTCGAGGCGTCGCGACATCAGCATGGTGCGGTAGGCCCGCAGCAACTGGTCGCGTGTGAGACCGCCCCAGCGCGCGCTCGTGTCACCGGCCGGGGCCGTGCGCGGGTCGGGTCTGGATGCCAGTGTCGAAGCCTTCATGTGGCGAAAATTATAGCATTCACGTGGATGCTATAATCCGCGCCAACCGGGAACCCTGACGCATGCCTTCACCATCCGTACGCCTCTATCGCTGGGACGAAATTGCACTCGAAAAAGTCACGGAAATGATTTCCCGCAAGATCATTACCGGCGAACGCGAAATGGTCACCCAGATCTACCTCAAGCGCGGCGCGCTCGTGCCCATGCACTCGCATGAAAGCGAACAGATGACTTACGTGCTGCAGGGGGGCCTGCGGTTCGCGATCAACGGCGAGGAGATCGTGGTGCGCGAAGGCGAGGTGCTGCACATCCCGTCGTGGATCCCGCACCAGGCCGAAGCGATCGACGACACCTTTGAGATGGACATCTTCAGCCCCATCCGGCAGGACTGGCTGGACGGCACCGACAGTTACTTTCACGACAAGAAATAGCGGGTCGTGAACGTCCTCTTCACCCTTGCCGTCCTCGCCGTCCTGGCAATGTGGGCCCTGGCGGCCTACAGCCGGCTCCACCGCCTGCGTCGCGAGATTCTGATGGAGTGGAAGCAACTGGAGGCGCCCGAGAAAACCGGCGCCGCCAAGGACGGCTCGCGCTACAACCGACTGGCCGCCGGTTACAACGCGGCGATCGCGGCCTTCCCCGGGATCATCATCGCCGGCCTTGCGGGCTTCCGTCCGGCCCAGATGTGGGCGAATAGCGAATAGCGAACCGCGTCTAATGGATGTGCTTCTTCCAGTCGCTCTTCCAGTCATCGTCTGACGAGCGGCCGCCGGAGTAGACATCGAACTTGCTGCGTGCCCGGCCCATCTTCCAGCGCAGCCAGCGGTACTTCAGTCCGTCGAGCGGCCGCGCCCGCAACCCCTTCAAATACAGATAGCCGACGACCAGACCGCCCAGGTGGGCAGTGTGGGCGACGCCGCCACCCGGCCCGCCGAGCGCCGAGAAGAACGCGATCGCACCGACGATCATCACGAAGTACTTCGCCGGAATCGGGAAGATGAAATAGAGATAGATCGGCCGGTTCGGAAAGTACATGCCGTAGCCGAGCAGCAGCCCGTAAATGGCGCCCGACGCGCCGACGGTCACCGAATCGTAGATGCCGTCGATGAACAGCGAGAGCAGCAGGCTCGTCGCCGCGGCGCCAATGCCGGTAATCAGGTAGTACTTCGTGAAGAAGCGCGTGCCCCACGTGCGCTCGAGTTCCGTGCCGAACATCCACAGCGAGAGCATGTTGATCAAGACATGCCCCACGCCGCTGGTGCTGTGCAGGAACAGGTAGGTGACGGGCTGCCAGAAGGCAAAATCCTCGAACACCGCGCGCGGATCGAGGCCGAGCCGAAGGGTCATGGCCGGGACGATCAGGTTGACCAAGAACACGACGACGTTCGTGATGACCAGGAACTTCACCGCCGGCGTCATGCCGCCCGGGCCGAACGAAGAGGAAGCGCCTGAGGACGAAGGATAACGGGCCATCGGCCCGGATCGTACCACGCCGCCTACGAAGAGGGACGGGATCCCGCGGCTCTCCGGAGTTGGCTGACAAACGTGGAAACCACCGCCGGGTCGAACGTGACACCTGAGCCTTTTTCGAGCAAGGCGATGGCTTCCTGAACGCCGAGTGCCGGTCGGTGCGGACGCTCGGCCCGTGCCGCCTCAAACGTGTCGAATGCGGCCAGAATCCGCGCGGCGAGCGGGATCTCGTCGCCCTCGTGGGAGAACGGATAGCCCAGGCCGTTCCATTGCTCGCGCAGGCACCTCAGAATCGTCGAGGCGTTGCGCCCGGCGAGGGTTTCGAGAGCGTCGGCGCCGTCCAGCGGGTGCTGCCGAATCAGCCGCCGCTCGAAGCCCGTGAGGCTGCGTCGCCCGTTGAGCAGGCGTTCTGGCACCACCTCGAGACCCAAGTTGCGGAAGCGCGCCGCCAGCGACAGGCCCGACGCCAGCACATCAAGGCCGAAGGCGGCCGCGAGATCCGCGAGCCGCTTTTTGGCGTCATCCGGGTCCGGATCGGGAATGGCCAAGAGCGCGGCCGTCATGTCCATCGCACCGCTGGCCTTGAACCGCTCGACCGAACGCGGAAAGGCCTGGCGCCGTCTGGTCCCAACCGACACGCTTGCCAGCCGCACTTGCTCGAGGGCTTCCCCTCGTCCGAATGGCTTCACCAGGTAGCCGATCACGCCCGGCCGCAGCGTGAGCGAACCTGGCAGGTCGGGTGTCGCGGTGGCGAAGATGATGCCGATGGTCGGATCCAAGGCGAGAAGCTGCTTGCTGAGCCACGCGCCGTTCGGTCCTGATGGCAGGTGGATGTCGCAAATGGCAATCGCGGGTGGTGTGATCCTGGCCAACGCCAGCGCGGTTTCGGCGTCACCCGCTTCTAACGTGGACCAACCGGCGTCACGCAGCCAGATGACCATGACCTTGCGAATCAGGTCGTCGTCTTCGATAACGAGGACGTGACCAAGGTCGGAGGCGAGAGGCAGGCGTTCGGGTTCGCGAACGGCGGCGACAGGCATACTAAACGTTCTCCCACGAATGATGAATTTGCATCGGCGGGAAAACAGTAGCAAACCGTTGACACCTCGACCATTCGGGAAAGTGGCGAGGCCACCCTCGTGAATTTGTCGAGGGTGAGCCAAACAGGCGATGCTAGCGGTCGCTGATTAGGCCGGCGGTGTAGGCGTAGCGGATGATGTCGGCGGTGTCGCGCAGGTTGAGTTTCTTCATCAGCGCCGTGCGGTGGGTCTCGACCGTCGAGCGTCCAATCCCAAGTGTGAACGCCACGTCTTTGGTGCTGCGCCCCGCTCCTAACAGCGGCAGAATCTGGCGTTGCCGCGCGCTGAGGGCCGCCAACGGATCTGGTGGGCCCACTTCCGACTCGCGCAGCCACCTGGCCATGCGGGCGACAATAGCAGGGCTGAAGTAGCCGCCGCCCTGCGCTAGGCAGGTCAGGGCTGCGGACAGCTGGTCGAGGTTCGCCGACGCCTTCAGGAGGTAGCCCTGCGCTCCGGCCTTGATCGCTTTCAGAATCGTCCGATCGTCATCGAAGGCCGAGAGGATCAGGACCTTGATCGCCGGTGCGTTCAGGCGCAGGTGGGCCGTGACTTCAATGCCGCTCAGGCCGGGCATACCGATGTCCATCACGACGATGTCTGGCGACTCGGCCAAGGCGAGCGCCAAGGCGTCGTGGCCGGAGGCCGCGGTGCCGACCAGGCTCACCTTTGGCAGGCTCGCGAGCAGCCGGCTCAAGCCGTCGCGAATCAGTTCCTGATCTTCAGCGAGGATGACCCGCACGATGCCGTTACGCTTCCTGGGCCTCTGACGCGAACGGCCACCGCAGCGAGAACCGGGTGCCGCGGCCGGGCGCGGTGTCGAGTTCAATCGCGCCGCCACCGCGCTGGACGATGCCGTACACCATCGACAGGCCCATGCCAGTGCCGCCCTCCCCGGCGCGCGTCGTGAAGTACGGCTCGAAAATCCGCGCCCGCGTGCTCTCGTCCATGCCACAGCCGTCGTCCTGTACCTGCAGCACCGCGTGGCCGTCGACCGCGCGCGTGCGGATGGTGATGGTTCCCTCGGGACCAATCGCGTGCCCGGCATTGATCACGAGGTTGGAAACGACCTGGCCCAACTGCAGTCCGTCGGCCACGACCGGCGGCGTGTCCTGCAGGTCGAGGACGACGGTGCCCCTGCCGGCCATATGGCGGAGGAAGGGTTCGAGTTCGCGCACCACCGCGGCCAGCACCACACGCTGCACCGGGGCGGTGCTGCCCTTGGCGAACACGTTGATGCGATGCACCAGCGTCGCCGCATCGTCAATGTGGCGGAACACATCCGCCAGCAATGACGCGGGATCCTCGCCCACCTGGAATGACATGAGCTCCAAGCTCATGCGGATGGCCATCAAGTAGTTGGCGAAATCGTGGGCGAGACCCGACGTGGACTCGGCGATCGCCTCCAGCCGCACGGCGTTCTCGAGCCGCTGGCGAAGCCGGTTGCGCTCGGTGACGTTGCGGATCACCCACGTGGTTGACGGCCGGCCACGCCACATGCCGTGGCCGGCCGTGATCTCCGCGGTGAAGGTGCCGCCGTCCGCGGTGCGGCAGAGGGCGGTGACCGGCGCATCGGAGCCTGCGTCGCCCAAACCACGTGCGAACTTCGCCTGCGCGGACTCGTCGAGCAGTTCCAGAGCCGGTCGTTCGGTCGCGGTGGCCGCCTCGCCAAAGATCCGGACCGCTGATTGATTGGTGAAGGTGATGAGCCCGGCTTCGTCGACCGAGACAATGGCGTCCGCCGAGAGATCGGCGACGTTGCGGAACCGCTCGCGCTCGTCGAGGAGCCGCCGATAGCGGTTCAAGCGGACGATGCTTTTCACGCGAACGCGGAGTTCGAGGGAATCAACTGGCTTCGAGAGAAAGTCGTCGGCGCCCACGCGCAGGCCGTGAAGCCGCGATTCGCGATCGTCGAGCGCGGTGATGAGCACGATCGGCACTTCGGCGAGGTCCGGCGAACGCCGGAGCGCCTCGCACACCTCGAAACCGCTCATGCCCGGCATCATGACGTCGAGCAGAATGAGGTCGGGGACATGGGCGGCGGCCATGGCGAGGGCCGCCGCGCCGCTGTCGGCCGTCAGAAGTGTGTAATGATCGGGCACGAGGACAGCGGACAGGCTTTCGCGAATTGCCGCGATGTCGTCAACGATCAGAACCGTGCCGGCGTTTTCCATGCGTTTTACCGGCCCGGCGAAAGGCCACTGATGTCGCCCCTGTTTGGAGTTTCACTCACCATCCGGCAGCGGGTAGCCATCGCGGCGGCCATCACGATCCTGCTGTCGGGAATCGCCGGCTATCAAGTCTACCGCGAAAGCCAGAGGTCCGCCATGCTGGTGGCGTCGTACGCGTCGACGCTGTCGGCGGCCGCCACCGGCCGCACGCTTGCCTTCGTTGCCGCCAACGTCGAACGCCTGCTTCGTGAAACCATCCGCACGCAAGACGATCCGGCACTGGCCGCCGACCCGATGCTGTGCCGGCATCGCCTTGAGGAGCTGGCCCGTCTCGGTCCGCTCGGCGGCTTCGTCACCAACCTGTACGTGGTGCGGGGATCGGCCGTCCGCTGCCAGTTGCTCGAAGGCCCCATGCCCCTGATCGACGCGGACGGCAAGCTGTTTTGGGAGTTGCAGCCCGCCAGCAATTCGCCAAGGCTACGCGCGTCGCAACCGTTCGTCGGCAGTCTTTCGAAGCGCTGGGTCATCGCGGTGGCACTGCCGCGCGCGAGCTTGCTCGATGGCACCGCCGCTGTCGCGATTGACCTCGAGAAGCTGAACGACTACCTCTTCGCGGGGTTACCACCGCAACTCCTGATCACTGTCGTGGATACCGGTGGCGTGACGGTGCTGCGCTCGGTCGACTTCGAGGCGAGAGTCGGGCAGCGAGTGCCGGTGCTGCCGGAAGTCGTCGACATTCAACAACAGGTGCAGGGCCGGCCCTTCGAGGTCGGCAGCGACGGCATGCCGCGCGTGACCCAACAAGTCGCCGTGGTGTCGCCCGACGGCACCGGCCGCCAACGAGTGTGGAGCTCTTGGGCGGTTGATGGCGTGCCGTGGGTGCTGCATGCCGGCGTGTCGACCGAGATTGTCGCCACGTCGTGGACGGTGGTGGGATTGGGCCCCGCCACGTCGATCCTGCTGGTGGTGGCCGTCCTGCTATTGCTGGCCACGGTGACCCGCAGCCTGAGCCGACTGCTGGACGGCCTGGCGCGGTCGGCCACGATGGGGCCGTCGGCGATTCCGGTGGATGGACCTGCTGATGTGGCGGTACTGGGCCAGGCGCTCAAGAGCACTCTGGCGGCGCGCCTGCGGTTTGAGGCCGATCTGGAAGAGGCGAACCGCGGCCTCGAGCAGAAGGTCGATGAGCGGTCGCTCGAGCTGCGCGAGAAGGCCGCCGACCTCGAACAGGTCGTGGCCAAGCTGGTGGCAGCGGACCGTGTGAAGGACGTGTTCCTCAGCACGATGAGCCACGAATTGCGAACGCCGATCACCTCCATTCTCGCTCTGTCCCAGGCCCTGTTGGCCGAGACCTACGGCCCACTCAATGACGGCCAACGCCAGGCGCTAACGGTGTGTAAGCAGAGCGCGACCGACCAGACGCAGCTCATTCGCGAGGTGCTCGACTACACCAAGCTGCGATCGGGCAGTGTCGCGTATGAGCTGATGCCCACGCCGATCGGCGATCTCGTGCAGGGCGCGGCCGGCGCCGTGAAGGCGCAGGCGCGGAAGCGACGCATCGACGTCCAGGTCCAGGTCGACGACCCCTCGGCCATCGCCACCATTGATGCCAGGTGGGCGCGGCAGGTGCTAAAGAACCTGCTCGACAACGCCGTCAAGTTCTCCAATGATGGCGCCTCGATTGGCGTGGCGGCGTCGGTCAGCGAGGCGCACCTGCGACTCGAAGTGTGGGACCACGGCATAGGCATTCCCGCGGATCAGCACGAGGTCATCTTCGATCCTTTCGTGCAGGCCGATGCCGGACTGCGGCGTTCGTTCGCAGGCCTTGGGCTCGGGCTGGCGATCTGTCGCTCGATCGTCGCGCAGCACGGAGGCACGATCGAACTGACGAGCGAGGTCGGCAAAGGCAGCAGCTTCGTGGTCATTCTGCCGCGCCACGTCAGCCCCGCGGCTACGGTGTAACATCGGCCGCAGGCCGGTGCGGCGCCGCATGACCTGACGGCAGGCCCGCCGCCAGCACCGCGGCGATCAGGGGCAGGAAGGCCAGCATGCCCAGCGTGTTTTCGATCCCGAACCGATCGGCGCCGGCACCAATCAATGGCACCGCGAGGCTGCCCATGCCCCACGCAAAGCCCATCATGAGCGACGACACCGTGGCCGCGCCGCCTGTCACGAAGGTTTGCGCAAAGGTCACGCCGATCGGCAACGTCGATTGCAGCAGCAAGCCGCCGATCGCCAGCATCGCGGTAAACCCGAGCGGCGACAGCCGTGGCGCCACCGCCATGAAGGGGACCGCGGCAATCAGCGACCAGAGAATGACCCGTCGGGGTCCGACGCGGTCGGCCAGTGGCCCACCCACAAACCCGCCAATGCCGCTGGCGAACAGATACAACGACACCGCCGCGCTCGCCTCGCCAATCGTGTAGCCCTGCCGGGTGAGCAAGGTCGGCGTGAACGTCATGAAGCCGTAGGTGGTCGCGGTGCGCAGCACGATCGTGAAATACAGCAACGCCAGCGGCACCGCGGCGGGACGGAGCGTGGCCCACGTCGACCGCTCGTGCGCCTCCGGCAGGGTCAGCGGCGGCACTTGCCGGAGCGTCCACGACAGCGCGATCAGCCCGGGGATCATGATCAGCGGCGACCACCCGAGACCCAGGTAGGCGATGAACGGCGCAAACAGAATGGGTGCCGCGGCAAAGCCCAGCGACCCGCCGGAGAGGTGCGTGGACATCGCCAGGCCCTTGCGGTGGTCGGCCATGCGGTAGACCAACGCCGCCGCCGGCGGGTGGAACGCCGCGCCACCAAGGCCACCCGCGACCAGGATAACCCCCAGCATCAACGGTGAAGTGGCCAGGCCGACAAAGCTCAACACGACGACGGCGAGCAGGGGACCGGTGATGACGAGCACGCGCGGGCGCCAGCGATCGGCCAGCGCGCCAAACCCGAGCTGCGACACCGAGTTCGCCATCTGAAAGCACATTGCCACCGTCCCGGCGGTAGCCAACGACATGTTCAGGTGTGGGATCAGCAACGGCAGCAGCGGCGCGTAGATGTTCGTGTAGCCGTCCACCACCACGTGGGTCGACGCAATTTTCCAGATCGACGTGTGCAGACCGAGCCAGCCGCGGTCCTTCACTTCACCATCCGTCTGAACCGGCCCAGCACCAGATCGCGCGCTTCACCGAACTCCTGGATGCGGAGCACCTGCGCCGCGATCGCCAGCGTCAGCAGCGCCGCGCCAATGCTCAGCGTCAACCGGATCACCTGCAGCACAAACGCCGGTCCGGGCAGCCACCGCGTCAACAGCTCGTTCGCGCCCCACGCCGCGACAGTCATCGCCGCCGAGGCCACGGCCACGCGCACCAGCGTTCTCGCGATGCGCGCGCCTTCCAGGCCGTTCAACTCCCGGCGCATCAGCCACATTTGCAGCGCCGCGTTGAGCAGCGCGGCGATCGACGTCCCCAGCGCCAGCCCGCGATAGCCCATCACGTCGACCAACGACCAGTTGAGGGCCACGTTCACCACCACCGAGCCCGCGCTCACCATCACCGGGATGCGGCTCTTCTGCAGCGCATAGAAGGTCGGCGAGACAATGCGGACGATGGAATAGCCGACCAGGCCGATGGCGTAGAACTGGAGCGCAGCCGCAGTGGCGGCGGTGTCGGCCGCCGTGAACTGTCCATGTTCGAAGATCACCGCAACGATGGGACGCGCAAGGACGATCAGGCCCAGGGTCGCCGGCACGTTCAGCAGCAGCATGAGTCCGATCGCACCGGCGAGCGTCGAGCGGATGCGGCCGGTGTCGCCTTCAGCCACCATGCGCGATACCGCCGGCGTCGCGGCTGTCGCAATCGAGACGCCGAAGAGGCCGATCGGCAGGTACATCAGGCGGAACGCGAGATCGAGGAAGGTCACCGCGCCGGTGCCCTCGCCGGTGGCCAGCACGGTGTTGACGAACACGTTGATCTGCGTCGCCGCCATGCCAATCGTCCCCGGCCCCATCAACAGCAGCACGCGATGCAGGCCCTCGTCGTGGATGTCGATGATCGGGCGATAGCGGAAACCTTCCTTGCGCAGCGGAGGCCATTGGATGGCCAGTTGGCCGATGCCCCCCACCAGCGTGCCGATGGCGACGATCGTGATCGGCGCCACGCCGATGGCGGGCGCCAGCGGGATAAACACCACGGAGATGGCCACGATGGCGACGTTGAACATCGCCGGCGACAGTGCGGGAACAAAGAAGTGCCCCAGTGAATTGAGCATCCCCATCAACGCTGCCGCCACCGCGACCAGCGTCAGGAAGGGCAGCATGATGCGCGTGAGGTGCACCGTCAGCTCGAGCTTGCCAGGCACGACGCTGAACTCTGACGCATACGTCCGCACCAGCGGCTCGGCGAAGATGATGCCGGCCAACACCAGGACGCCGGTGACCAGCACCAGCGCGTTGATGACCGAGCTGGCAAGGGTCCAGGCGCGATCGCGGCCGTGGAGGGTCAGCTGCCTCGTGAACGTCGGCACAAAGGCCGCGCTCATGGCGCCTTCAGCGAAGAGGTCGCGGACCAGGTTGGGAATGCGCCCGGCGACGCGAAAGGCATCGGCCGCGTTGCCGGCGCCGAAGTAATAGGTGATGACCTGATCCCGCACCAATCCGAGAATACGGCTCGTGATGGTGGCCAGCCCGAAGACCCCGGCCGACCGGGCCAGGCGTGGTGGGGAGTCGGGCATCAGTCAGCGCAAGCGTAGCATGGCGTTTGTGTCCGCTGGTGGAACGCGTCCCACAGCGAACAATGTCCCCGCGCGCCATGGGCAAAAAACAGGGCTCCAGCCGTTCGGCTGGAGCCCTGAGGAGGATGGTGAGAGGCTGACTAGGCCTTTCAAATGTATAGACGGCCCACCCGGGGAAAATGTTTGCCCCGTCGTCCCACAATTTGCACGGTTGTTGTGACTAACCGAGGGACCGCCGGACGGCCTCGTTGACCTTCTTGCCGTCGACGGTCTTCCCCGCGAGGGCGGCCATGGCCGCCTTCATCACCCTGCCCATATCCTTGGCGATGGTCGCGCCGGTCCCGGCCACGGCCGCTGCCACCGCGGCGGCGATCTCGTCATCGCTCGCCGAGGCCGGCAGGAACGCGTCGAGGATGGCGATCTCCGCCTGCTCCTTGTCGGCCAGGTCCACGCGCCCGCCCTTGGTGAACTGCTCGATCGAGTCGCGGCGCTGCTTGACCAGCATCGACACGATCTGCAGTTCCTCGGCCACTTCGAGCGCGCGGCCCTTCTCGATGTTCTTGTTGGTGAGCGCGGTCTTCAGCATTCTCAGGGCGGTGAGCCGCGTGGCGTCTTTCGCCCTCATGGCGGCCACGATATCGGCGGTGAGCGATTGTTCTAACGACATGTCATGGTTCCTTCAATGATCGAGTTCGCCGTCGCCGAGCGTGAAGTGCCAGTCATCCGTGGATTGGTAAAAACCCTTCGGCGCCGGCAGCGCATTGACCTTGACCGTGAGGTCGATACCCGACTTCACCATGAAGTAGCCCGACCGCCTCAGCACGCGTCGGAACGAGGCGTGCGTGGTGTAGCAGCGAATCTTGTCGGAATCGGCCACGCGCGCCTCGCGGTCCACCCAGCGCGCCAGCGTCTTCAAACCGCGCTCGTCCGCGGGATCGGCCAGCAGGTCGACGATCTGCGTGACCCGGCCCTGCGGCTCGCGAAGGTGCCGGTAGACGACGTAGCCGTCGACCTCATCGCCGCGACGCAACAAGGCGGCCGTGTAACGCACGTGTGGCGGTTCGACGTACTTCCAGTTCAGGTAGCGGGCATCGCGCTTGACGGCGATCGCAAACCGGCCGGCCATGCGTGCCCACAAGCGATCCGATCGCGCATCGAAGCGGCGGACGACCTCCACCTCTTCACGCAACGGCTGCGTGCGCGACACCAGTCGCACGACCGGCAGCGCCAGCGCCGAGACCAGCCGGTTGAGGGCCACCGGCCAGGTCGGAATGCGCAGCGCGCGGCGGCTGATCGGTTTCACCAGGCACGACAGTGGCTGCGCCTTGGGCCAGCGCATCTCATCGAGTCGCGCGCAGGTCGCCGGCGACAGGCCGGCGCCGAGCGCCACACTCGTTCCGCGATCCCACGCGCGCAGCAGCGCACCGCCCAGGCCCTGGCGCTGCCGTTCGGCGACGACCAGCGGATCCGTGCTCCACGTGCCCGCCGCTTCCTTGCCCCCGACGGTCACGATCACCGGCAGCAGCGGAACCGCGGCGATTAGCGTGGGGCCCTCGCGAACCACCCAATACGGCGGCTCGACGCCGCCCGCGGGATTCCGGCGCACCCAATCCCAGCGCAAGCGAAGGCGATCTGCGGCCTCGTTGCCGAGCGTCCGCCGATGAAGCTGTTCGATGCCCCGTCGATCGTCAGGGGTGTAGCGTTCGATTTCCGCCATGGACAACACAAGTCGCGCCGGTCACAACTGCGAGGGAAGCGTCAATTGTACGCGAGCGGCGCGACACCGTTTGAGGGCCTCAGGCCCCGCCGCCGGGGGGGCGAACCATCACACCCGGTTGTTGCGACTGCACCGGCGGGGCGACGATCATTCCTGGCGTCGGCGAACCGATGGCGGGAACCATACCCGGGTTTGGCGCCGGGTTAATCGTGATGCTCTGCGGCGCGCCGGTGTTGGGGTTGATCGTGATCATCGGTTGACCATTAACGCCCGGCGGCGCGTTCTGGATCATCCCCGGCTGCGGGAACGTGAACGCCGGTGCGTTCGGCGGATTCGGATCCGGCTCTTCCTCGGGTTCTTCCTCTTCGTCCGGCGGACGTGCGGGCTGTCGCTGCGGAACGAATCGCTGATTGCCTTGAGCGACGCCCGGCTGATTGGGCGCCGGACGCGCGGCCGGAGGCGGCGCCGCGCTCGTGGCCATCACGAGAATGCGGTCATACATCGAGGCGCCCGACGCGGCCAACGCACTGCGCGGCGCGGCCATGTAACCCGCGACGCTGCGCAGCACGATCTCCAGGGCCTGCGATTCCGGGACGTTCTCAAGCTTGAGCGTGATCGGGCTGCCGGTGATCTGCTCGCCGCCGATGACCTTCGTGCCGCCCAGCTTGCCCCACTCCGTAAGAATGGTGCGAACCGGCACGCTGGTCGCATCAAGCGAGACGCGGCCGTTGTTGAACGTCAGCTTCAGCTGCTGCCCGGCGGCCGGCAGGCTGATCAGTAGCGACAGGGCAAATGTGAGAAGGGTGTGACGCATGGACAACGCCTGACTGAGTATACGCCTTTGCCCGATTCAGACGTCGGCGGCGCCCCCCTGGCCGTGCCGCCAGCCCAACGGTCAACGCGCTGGCGGGCTGAACGACGAGAAGGCCGCGGCGACCGCGGCCAGTTGCTCGCCGGAAAGCGCCGGATACATCGGCAACGACACGACTTCCGCGCACACGCGGTCGGCCACCGGGCACATCGCCGGGTTGGTTGACGCCAGGGCGGGTTGCCGTGGAATTGGTACCGGGTAATGGATCAGCGTCTCCACCCCCTGTGAGCGACAGTGGGCCTGGAAGGCGTCGCGGTCAGGCGTGAGCACGGGGAAGAGGTGGTAAACGTGGCCCGCGTCGAATTCGACAGGCACTGTGACCGACGCAGGCACGGGTGCGCTCCGATAGTGCGTCGCGATCGCACGGCGCCGCGCCGTCCACCCCGAGAGGTACGGGAGGCGCGCCCGCAGAATGGCGGCCTGGATCTCGTCGAGACGGCTGTTGGCGCCGGCTTCGGCATGGTGGTACCGCGACGTCTGACCGCCGTTGCGCAAGCGCTTGATGCGGGCCGCGAGTTGCGCGTCGCGCGTAATCACCGCGCCGCCGTCACCCAGGGCGCCGAGGTTCTTGGTGGGATAGAAGCTGGTCGCGCCGGCGATGCCGATCGTGCCGACCGCTCGGCCATCAACGGTCGCCAGGTGCGCCTGCGCGGCATCCTCAACCAGGGCCAGGTTGTGCCGTGCCGCGATGGCTTCGAACGCGCGCATGTCGGCCGCCTGGCCGTACAGGTGCACCGGCACGATCGCCCTGGTGCGCGACGTGATAGCCGCTTCAGCCGCGTCCGGATCGAGCGTCAGCCGCTCGGGGTCGATGTCGGCAAACACCGGGCGGGCCCCCGCCATCATGATCGCGAGGGCGGAGTAGGCCGCCGACAGCGGCGGCGTGATCACTTCATCGCCCGGACCAATGTCGAGCGCGCGCAGGATCAGCGTGATGGCATCGGTGCCGGTGCCGACGCCCACGGCGAACGGCGCCTGGCTGGCGGCGGCGAACTCGGCCTCGAACGCCTCAACTTCCGGCCCCAGCACGAACCAGCCGCTGGCGATCACGCGCTCAATGGCCGCGGTGACAGCCGCCGCATCTTCGCCGGGACGAAGCGCGTTAAACGGAACCTGGATCGACATAGTGAGCGAGATGCGCGCGGTAATAGCTTAGGGTTCGCGCAAAGCCTTCCCGCAGCGTCACCGTGGGCGCCCACCCTGTGCGCGCCATGAAGAGCGACGAGTCCGCGTAGAAGCTGCCGATGTCGATCGCCTTCTTCTCCGCCGGCCACTCGATGAACTTGTAGCTGCCCTGCCCGGCCAGTTCCACGAGCAACGCGACGAGATCGCGATGGGCGATGTGCTCGTGGCCGCTCACGTTGAAGGCCTCGCCGTTCACGGCATCGCTCGCTCCCGCCGTGACGAACGCCTCCACCGCATCATCGACGTAGACAAAATCCCGCACCTGCGAGCCGTCGCCGAATACTTCAATCTCGCGGTTCTCGAGCACCAGGCGGATGAACCAGCCGATGAAGCCCTGCCGGTTATGGCGCAGCAGCTGGCGCGGCCCATACACGTTGGTCAGTCGCAACGCGCACGCACGCACGCCGAAGACGTTGTTGTAAACCAGGTGGTAGTACTCGCCGGCCGCCTTGTTGATGCCGTTGACGTCGGTCGGCCGCACGAGGTGGCGCTCGGTGACCGGCAGCGCGTCGGGCCGGCCGTAGATCTGGCGCGTGCTGGCGTAGACCACCTTGACGCCGGGGTTGTGATGGCGGCAGGCCTCGAGCAGCGTCAACTGGCTGCGGCAGTTGATGTCCAGATCCGTGTGAGGGTCCTTCATGCTGTCGATGTGACTGACCTGGCCGGCGAGGTTGAAGATTACCTCGCGGTCGCGGACCAGGTAGTTCATCGTGCTGGCCTGCCGCACGTCGGCGACGTTCACGCGCACCTGGGACTCGATGCCACTGATGTTGAAGAGGTTGCCGCCGTAGTCGGGGATCAACGAATCGACGAGCAGGACATCGGCGCCGAGCTGGACCAGCCGGTGGGCGAGGTTGCTGCCGATGAAGCCGAGGCCGCCGGTAATCATGACCCGCCGGCCACGGTAGAACTGCGCGTTCATCATCGTCGCGGCTCCGCTGGCGTCGTTGCGCCGGTCCTGGCCTTGAGGTGCTCGCGGCGAATCACGAGGGCCCACCACAACTTGAACACGTCAACCGCGGTGCGGAAGATGCGCGGGAAGTTGAAGAACTGCGACTTGCCGTAGGCGCGGTGATAGTGATGCACCGGTGTTTCGGCCACGCGAAAGCCGGCGTCCTGGAACTTCTTCATCATCTCCAGGCAGATCACGCCGCTGTCCTTCTCGAGCCGGACCACGTCGAAGATGCGCCGCCGCATGAGCCGGAAGTCGCAATCGACGTCGCGGACCGTCAGGCCGAACAACAGCTTGACGGTGTGGTGGTAAATCCGGCCGATGATAATGCGGTGCATCGGGTCCGAGCGGCTGATCTTCCAGCCATTCACCCAGTCGACATCGTCGTTCATCTGCTGCCAGAGCAGCACCATCTCGGCCGGGTCGTACTGCGCGTCGCCATCGGTGTAGAACACCAGGTCCTTGGTGGCGGTGGCAAATCCCGATCGCAAGGCGCCGCCGTAGCCGCGGTTCTTCTGGTGATGGACGATGCGGACGCGATCGGGGTAGACCCGCGCGAGCTCGTCGAGAATGCGCGGCGTGTCATCCTGGCTGCCGTCGTTGATGACGATTACTTCGTAGTCGGGCGTGAGCGTGCCGGCGACCTGCACCGCGGTGATCACGAGGCTGGCGATGGTGCCGGCGTCGTTGTAGGCGGGGAAGAACACGCTCAAGCCAGGCATCGGGGCCACTTTACTGCGAACCTGCCGGCCGCCGCGACCGGATCCGGCCGTGACGCAACACCAGCTTCCAGGGCGCGATCAGCGATTCGAACAGCACGCCGCTCGACAGCTTCGAGGCGCCCTGGCGGCGCTCCACGAAAATGATCGGCGACTCGACGATCTGCAAGCCGGCGTTGGCCGCCATGAACGTCACGTCGAGCAGGAAGGCGTAGCCCTCGGACACGATCTTGTCCAGCGGCAGCTTCGCGAGCGACGTCCGGCGCCAGCAACGATAGCCGGTGGTGATGTCGCGTAGCCCGAGTCCGGTGACCGTGCGAATGTAGAAGTTCGCGAACGAACTGAGAACGATCCGGCGCAGCGGCCAGTTCACCACGCTGATGCCGTTGAGGTAGCGCGATCCGATCACGAGGTCGGCACCGTCGGCGGCGAGCTGGAGCATCGCCGGCAGGTACTTCGGATCGTGCGACAGGTCCGCGTCCATCTGGCAGACCAGGTCGGCATCGCCGGCAATCGCGTGGCGGAAGCCTTCGAGATACGACACCCCCAGGCCGCGCGGCCCGGTGCGATGCAGCACGCGCACGCGGCCCGGGTACTCCACCGCCAGCGCGTCGGCGACGGCGCCGGTACCGTCGGGCGACCGATCGTCGAGCACCATCACCTCGGTGCCGGGCACCGCGAGGATGTCCTTGACGATAATCGGCAGGTTCTCCCGCTCGTTGTAGGTCGGGACCAGGACCAGGGTCTTCATCCGCTAGCGCCGCCCCTCGAAGCGCAGTGATGCGATTTGTTCCGACACCAGACCGACCAGCATGACCATTACCGCAAACATCAGCAACAACACCGCGCCATTGGGAATGCGATCGTGATATGCGAAATTCCATGCGCCGTAGCCGGCGCCGAGCATGAACGTCGCGGCGCCAACCGGGGCAAAAATCCGGAGCGGGCTGAAGATGGTGATGACCTTCAACAAGATCAGCAGGAACTTCGCGCCGTCGCTGACCAGCCGGATCTTCGACGTGCCGATTCGCGGCAGCGCTCCGACCGGTTCGAACGCCACATTGTATCCGGCCTTGATGAAGGCCAGCGTCGTGGTCGTCGGGGTCGAGAAGCCGTTCGGCAGCAGGTGAATGAACTCCAGCAGGTATTCGCGGCGCGCGGCGCGAAAGCCTGAGGTCAGATCCGGAATCGGGCGCTCGGTGAGGTAGCTGGCCAGCCGGTTCAAGATCGCGTTGCCGAGCCGCCGCCCGGTGGTGGCCTGGCTGTCGGCCGAGCGGGCGCCAATCACGAGGTCGTACTCGCCCAGGCGCGCCACCAGCCGGCCGACGTCGCTGGCGCGGTGCTGGCCGTCGCCATCCACAATCGTCAGCCACTCGCTGGACGCTGCCCGGATGGCGGACTTCACCGCGGCGCCGTTGCCCTTGTTGTAGGGATGGGTCACCACGCGGGCGCCCGCCGCCGCCGCGGCCGCCCCGGTGCCGTCGGTCGAGCCATCGTCGACGACCAGCACTTCATGCCACGGCGCGGCCGCGCGCAGGCCGGCGACGACGGCGCCGATGCTCTCGCGCTCGTTAAAGGCGGGAACGACGATGGTCACTGTGTCCGGTGATGCCATCGGTTAAGTGGCGTGCCTGAAATTGATGATGTCGCCGTCGTGCACGACGTAGTCCTTGCCTTCGAGGCGGAACTCGCCGTGGTCGCGGCAGGCCGGGATCGATCCGCGCATGACGAACGTGTCGTAGCCGACCACCTCGGCGCGAATGAAGCCGCGCGCGATGTCACTGTGAATCTCGGCGGCAGCGTCGAGCGCGCTGGTGCCGCGGCGGATCGACCAGGCCCGGCACTCGTCCTCGCCGATGGTCAGAAACGACAGGTAGCCGAGTAGATCGTAGCTGGCGCGGATGACACGATCGAGACCCGATTCGCCGAGGCCGAGGTCCTTCAGGAAGGCGCTCGCGTCGTCTGGCTCCAGGGCGGCAATCTCGAGCTCGATCTTCGAGCACACCGGGACGGCGCGCGTACCTTCGCGCGCCAGGAACGGCGCCAGGCCGGTGGTCTCGGCAGCCCGCTCGACATGGGCGGCAGACTCGACATCCGCTTCATCAAGGTTGATGACGACCAGCAGCGGCTTGGCCGAGAGCAACTGGAACCCGCGGAGCCGGCGCAGGTCGTCGCCCGCCAGTCCGAGCGCGCGCAGCGGCTGGCCGTTTTCGAGCGCCGCGCGGCACTTGCCGAGCAGCGCCTTCTCCCGATCGAGGTCCGTGGCCTTGTTCTTCTTGCCTTCCTTCTCCAACCGTTCGAGGCGCCGTTCCACCACGCCCAGGTCGGCGAGGATCAGCTCGTCTTCCATGGCCTGCGCGTCTCGTGCGGGGTCGACGGAGCCGCTGGGGTGGGCGACAGCCTCGTCTCGAAACGCGCGGACGACGTGCACCAGGGCATCGGCGTTCTTGTATCCGGCCACGTCCACCAACGCGGCGGCCCCGGAGCGGCCCGGCGCGATCGTGTCGGTGAACTCAATGGTGGCGGGCGTGCGCTTCTTGGGGTTGAAGATCGCGGTCAGCCGATCGAGGCGCGGGTCGGGCACTTTCGAAATGCCGACCGCGGTCTCGCCCTTGCCGCGCGGCGCGTCTTTGGCGCTCGTCATCAACTGGAACAGGGTGGACTTGCCTGCCGAGGGGAATCCGATCAGCGCCGCGTGCAACATAAAGAAAAATCCTCGGCCGGGAAAGGCGCAATCGTAGCACGCGGTTCCCCACCCCTTCGCCCGTCCTCTCCCGGTGGTAGTCAAAATATTGACACGCCTTCGTGTTGTTGGCGAAACAAAGGCGTAAACGATAGACAGGTAATCATTTGAAGCACTTGTGCGTTGACAAGCCATCCAGCCCCGTCTACTATTCGAGTGGATTTTTGTGGAGTGAAGTGGAGTCATAAACGTGCTCCGGGGCAACTCGCCGGCGAAAATTGATGATAAGGGCCGGCTCAAGGTCCCGAACGGCTTTCGCGCCGTGATTCAGAAGGATCACGGCCCGGAACTGTTCGTGACGAGCCTGACGGGCCAGTCTGTACGCATCTATCCCATGCCGGTCTGGCTCGACATCGAGCGCCGCATTGCGGAGATGCCGTCCACGCATCCGGCGCGGCAGAAGTACCTGGACCGCGTGAACTTTTACGGTCAGGCCGCGGAGTTGGACCCCCAGGGGCGCGTCCTGATCCAGCCCCGGCTGCGCGACAGCGCCCTCATGACAGGCGAGGTCGACGTCCTGGGGCAACAGAACTTCCTCGAGGTCTGGAACCACGAACGCTTCGTCGCCCGGTTGCTCACCGAGCCGTTCACCGACGACGACGCGCGTGCCCTTTCTGACTTCGGGATCTAGTGGAACGCGCCACGCACGTTCCGGTTCTGCTCGACGAGGTGCGATCGCTGCTCCAGCCGGAGCGCGGCGGCATCTTCGTCGATTGCACGGTTGGTCTCGGCGGGCACGCCCGGATGTTGCTGGGAGGCGGCGCGACGCGGCTCATCGGGATCGATCGCGACACCGACGCGATTGCGATCGCGAAGGCCGAGCTCGACGCGTTCGCGGATCGCGTCACGTTGGTGCACGCCGACTATCGCGAACTCGCCGCCGTCCTCGAGGCACAGGGTGTGGCCGAGGTCGCCGGCGTGCTGGCGGATTTCGGCGTCTCGTCGATGCAGCTGGCTGCGGACGGCCGCGGCTTCAGCTTCAAGCGCGACGAGCCGCTGGACATGCGGATGGATCGCAGCCGCGGCGAGACCGCCGCCGGCCTGATCGACCGGGTCGACGAAACGGAACTGGCTGACGCGATCTATCGCTTCGGCGAAGAGCGCCGGTCGCGGCAAGTGGCGCGGGCCATCGTGATGGCGCGGCAGCAGTCGCCGATCACGACGACGGGGCGGCTGGCGGAGATCGTGCGGCGCGGTGTGGCCGCACGCGGCTGGCAGCGGATCGATCCGGCGACGCGCACCTTCCAGGCGCTGCGCATCTGGGTCAACCGCGAGCTGGATGAACTCGATTCGTTTATCGGCCGGGCGGCCTCGCGGCTGCAGGTCGACGGGCGTCTCGCGCTGATTTCGTTTCACTCGCTGGAAGACCGCGTCGTGAAACACACGTTGCGAGATTTGGCGCGCGGCGACGATGCCGCCATCACGGTGCTGACCAAGCACCCGGTGGTGGCGGGCGACGCCGAGGCGGCCGTCAACCCACGGGCCCGAAGCGCCAAGCTGCGGGCCGCAGTGCGAGTCAGGTAGGGGAGGGGCGATGGACAAGGCAGGGACCTTCGAATACGAAATCCGCAAGGACTTCCGCAACAACCAGATCGTGCGCGAGGTGGATGAACGCCGCCTGCGCGATCTGTGGATGTCGCTCGGCGTCGGCGTGCTGCTCGTGGTCGTGCTGCTGTTCTCGGCGTGGCAGCACTTCGAGCTGCTGCGCCATGGCTACCGGCTCGAGCAGATGCAGCGCGACCGTGCCGCGGAGAACGACATCAACCGCCACCTGCGGCTGGAAATGGAAACGCTGCGTTCGCCGCAGCGGATCGAGAAGCTCGCCATCGAGCGCCTCGGTATGGTCAGTCCGGGCGCCACCGAAGCGGTGGTCCTGGAACGCGTAGTGCCGTCGCCGGCGCCGGCCAAGTCGGTCGTCGCCAGCCGGTAAGGAACCAACGAAATCGTGGCCGTCCAGCCTGACCTCAATTGGCGTCCGGTGCTCAGGCGCCGCCTCATGGTGACCACCGGAGTGCTCGCCTGCTGGGTGCTCGCCATCGAGGCGCGCCTCGTCATGTTGCAGGTGATGCAATTCGACGAGCTGTCGGCGCGGGCCGAACGGCAGCAGTCGGAAACCCAGAAGACGCCGGGCAAGCGCGGAGAGATTTACGATCGCCACGGACGGCTGCTCGCCTACAGCGTCGACGCCGACACCATTTATGCGGTCCCCACCGACATCTCGGATCCCGCCCAGACGGCGGCGCTGCTGTGCGGCGCCATCGATGAGTGCGGCAAGAAAGACCGCGACCAGTTGCTGGAACGCCTGACGCGCAAGCGCCCGCGCGGCGGCCTCACGGCTTTCCAATACGTCAAGCGGCGGGCGACGCCGATTGAGGCGAAACGGATCGCCGCGCTCGGGATCAAGGGCATCGGTTTCATGAAGGAGAGCAAGCGGTTCTACCCGAACCGCGAGCTGGCCGCCCACCTGCTCGGCTATGTCGGCACCGACAACGCCGGCCTCCACGGCCTCGAAGCGACTTACGACAAGACCGTCCGTGGCCGCGAAGGCACCATGCTGGTGCAGACCGACGCGCGCGGCCATGCCTTCAGCCGGCTCGATCGCCCGCCAACCACAGGTGGATCGCTCGAGCTGACCATCGACCAACACCTGCAGTTCATCGTCGAGCGGGAACTGAAGGCGGGCGTCGAAGCGGCGCGGGCGGATGGCGGCACCGCGGTGGCGATGGATCCGTACACCGGCGAGATCCTGGCCATGGCGAGCTGGCCGACTTTCAACCCGAACCAATTCAACGGCGCGGGCGACAGCGCGCTGCGCAATCGCGCCGTGCAGGATCTCTACGAGCCCGGTTCCACCTTCAAGCTGGTCACGGCTTCGGCCGCGCTTGAAGAGAAGGTGATCACGCCCGACGAGATGGTCGACGTCAGCGCGGGGCTGATTCGTTTTGGCAGTCGCGTCATCGACGACCTGCACCGCTACGGGCCGCTGTCGTTCACGGACGTGATCGTGAAGTCGAGCAACGTCGGCGCGATCAAAGTGGGCCTGAAAGTCGGCCCCGAGCGGATGGGCCTCTACATCCGCCGCTTCGGCTTCGGCCGGCCGTCGTCGCCCGACTTCCCCAGCGAGAGTCCGGGCATCGTCTGGGATCCGTCGAAGCTGAACGACAGCGCGCTGGCGTCGGTGTCGATGGGCTACCAGGTGGGCGTCACGCCGTTGCAGATGGCGGCCGCGGTCAGCGCGATTGCGAACGGCGGCACGCTCTACGAACCGCATGTCGTGCGCGCCACCATCAAGGGCGGCGTGCGTACCCCGGTGCCGCCGAAGGTCGTGCGGCGCGCCATCCTGCCCGAGACCGCGGCGACGCTGACCACGATCATGGAGGCCGTCGTCACCGACGGCACGGGCAAGCGGGCGCAGCTCGCCAGCTTCACCGTCGCCGGCAAGTCCGGTACTGCCGACAAGCTCGTGAATGGCCGGTACTCGGCATCGCGGCAGAACGTGTCGTTTGTCGGCTTTGTGCCGTCGCGCAACCCGGTGATGACGGTGATCGTGATGGTCGACTCCCCGCGCGTGGGCGGCGATACTGGCGGCGTCATTGCGGCGCCGATTTTCATGCGTATTGCCGACGCCAGCCTGCGAAAGCTCGGTGTCACGCCGACGATCGACCAGCCGCCGCCAGTCATGGTGGCGCGCCGGAATGACAGCCCGGTGACCACGGCCGCAGTGCCGCTCGCGCCCGCGGTCGTGACGATGACGGCGAGCATGACCGAGGGCGGTGGCCTGCCCGACCTGCGCGGCATGAGCGCGCGCGACGCGCTCCGCGAGCTGGCCCGCCTGGGCCTGACCGCGAGAATGGAGGGCGCCGGCGTCGTCGTTGGCCAGACCCCGGCGCCGGGGTCACCGATCGAGCCCGGGGGCGCCTGCGCACTCGTGCTCAATCGCCGTCCGCCACCACGCCCGACCGGAGTGCTTGGAGACCAGCGGTGAACGTCGGCGATGCGATCGACACCTTGCGGGAGCTGGTGGTTGAGCCACGCCCGGCAGGGATGGTGGGCGACCAACCTCTGGCAGCCGTGGCGTACGACTCACGCCGGGTGGTCCCCGGGGCGGTCTTCGTGGCGCTGAAGGGCCTCAAGGCCGACGGCGTAGCTTTCGCCGACCAGGCCCTCGCTCGTGGAGCGCAGGTGGTGATCGCGGAAACCCCGGCGCCGGCCGGCTTCGCCGTGCCGTGGATCATCGTTCGCGACGCGCGGCTGGCGCTCGCGCTGCTGGCGGATCGGTTCTTCGATCGTCCGAGCCGGCACATGCCGGTGATTGGCGTCACCGGCACCAATGGCAAGACCACGACGGCATACCTGCTGACGGCGATGCTCGATGAGGCCGGACTGCGCGCCGGCATGCTTGGCACCGTCGCCTATCGCATAGGCGGCGAAGACCGCGAGGCCTCTCGCACCACGCCGGAAGCGCCCGATGTCCAGCAGCTTCTGCGCGACATGCTGCAGCACGGCAACAAGTCTGCCGTCATGGAAGTATCGTCGCACGCGCTGTCGCTGAAGCGCGTGGACGGCATGCACTTCGCCGCGGCCGTGTTCAGCAACCTGACCCGCGATCACCTCGACTTCCACGAGGACATGGAAGCGTACTTTGCCGCCAAGCGCCGCCTGTTCGAGATGTTGCCGCGCGACGCGCCCGCCGTGATCAACCTGGACGATCCCAGGGGCGCCACTCTCGTCGAGATCAGCGGCTGCCCGGTGACCTATGCCATTACCGCCCCGGCAGACGTGCGGCCGGGCCAGGTCGAGATGACGCTGGCGGGACTGCGGTTCGACGTGACGACGCCGAAAGGCGTGGTCCATATCCAGTCGAAGCTGGTCGGCCGCCCGAACGTCTACAACATCCTCGCCGCGACGGCGACGGCGGTCTCGCTTGATCTGCCGATCGACGCCATCGAGCGCGGCGTCGCCGGCCTCGCCGGCGTACCCGGCCGTTTCGAAGTGGTGTCGACCCCGGACGACGACGTCACGGCGGTGGTTGACTACGCGCATACCGACGATGCCTTGCGCAACCTGCTCGAGACCGCGCGGCCATTGACCGCGCGGCGCCTCGTCACCGTGTTCGGCTGTGGCGGTGATCGGGATCGCTCCAAGCGGCCGTTGATGGGCATGGTCGCCGCGCGGTTGAGCGACGTGGTCGTCATCA
The DNA here is from genome assembly GCA_038919385.1 of Vicinamibacterales bacterium. GTDB lineage: Bacteria > Acidobacteriota > Vicinamibacteria > Vicinamibacterales > UBA2999 > 12-FULL-67-14b. The sequence goes on from JBCKZH010000007.1 coordinate 27,350, forward strand.
CCTCCGACAACCCGCGCTCCGAGGATCCGAAGCGGATCATCGAGGAAATCGAACGCGGCATTCCGGCCGGCAGCCAGTCGTCGCCGCGCACGCCGATCGTGGTGTCGACGGTCGATCGGGCCGAGGCAATCACCCGCGCGATTGCCATGGCCGAAGCCGGCGATCTGGTGCTGATTGCCGGCAAGGGCCACGAAAAGTACCAGCAGGTGGGCGATCGCGTGCTGCCGTTCGACGACGGCGAGGTGGCGCGCGCCGCGCTGGCGGAGCGCCGGACGGGCGCCAGGGGCCGTTAGTGGCGGCGGCGATTCCGCTCGCGGCCGGCACGCTGGCGGCGGCGATGAGCGGCCGACTGGTTGCTGGCGACAGCGACCACTACGTGACCGGGTTTTCGATCGACAGCCGGACGCTGGCGACCGGCGACCTGTTCTTTGCGATCGTCGCCGCACGTGACGGCCACGAGTTTGTCGGCGTGGCGGCCCGGCGGCGCGCAGCGGGGGTCGTCGTGGCACGAGCCGTCACGCTGCCGGAGGGTAGCGAGTCGTTCGTGATTGAGGTGGCCGACACCACGCGCGGATTGCAGGACCTCGCCCGCTACGTGCGTCGCGAGTCGGGCGCGACGGTCGTGGCCATTACCGGCAGTGCCGGCAAGACCACGACCAAGGACGTGATTGCTGAGTTGTTGGGCGCGGCGCACCGGGTGGTGAAGAACAAGGGCAACCTGAACAACCACCTGGGGTTGCCACTGTCGTTGCTGGAGCTGAGACACGGGGCGAATGTGGCGGTGATGGAGTTGGGCATGAATCACGCGGGCGAGATCCGGATGCTGGTCGACGTGGCCACGCCGGAGGTCCGCGTGTGGACCAACGTCGGCGAAGCCCACATTGGCCACTTCGGCTCCGCCGATCGCATTGCCGATGCGAAGGCCGAGATTCTCGAGGGCGCCAGCGAACGCACCGTGCTGGTCGCCAACGCCGACGACCAACGCGTGATGGCGCGCACCGGCGCGTTTCCCGGCCGTCAGATCCGGTTTGGCCTCTCCGCGAGGGCAGAGGTTCGCGCCGTGGATGTCGAGGACCTGGGCCTCGCGGGCACCCGCAGCCGGCTGATCACGCCCGCGGGGGAACGCGATTTGCGCGTGCCGTTGCTTGGCCGCGGTCACCTGATGAACGTGCTGGCGGGTGCCGCCGTCGCCCTCCACATGGACGTCAACCTCGATCGCATCATCGACACGGCGTCCCGCCTGCAGCCCTCGTCCAGGCGCGGAGCAACGCTGCGTCTGGCCAAGGGCGTCACCGTCATCGACGACTCGTACAACTCGAGTCCGTCCGCGTTGAAGCTGTCGCTGGATGTGCTGTCGCGCACCTGGGCGACCCGCCGCATCGCCGTGATTGGCGAGATGCTCGAACTGGGTGACCTGTCGCTGGCCTTGCACGAGGAGTGCGGCCGCGCCGCTGCGTCCAGTCGCCTCGCGCGACTGATCACGGTAGGCGGGCCGTCCGCTCGCGCGCTTGGCGAGGCGGCGATGGCCGCGGGCCTGGCCGCGAACACGGTGACGCATTTCGAGAGCAGCACCGACGCGGCGGCCGCGATTCACGGCCAGGTAGCGGCGGGTGACGTGGTGCTGGTCAAGGGCTCGCGGGGCACGCGAACCGATCTCGTGGTGGCACAACTCATGACGGTGTTCGGCTGATGCTGTATCACCTCCTGATCTCGTTCTACCCTCAGGTGCCGGTCTTCAACGTGGCGCGCTACATCACGTTCCGGACGGCGGCGGCGAGCATGACCGCCCTGGTCGTGAGCCTGGTGCTGGGCCCGTGGTTGATCCGGCGCCTGCGTGCCTTCCAGATCGGCCAGGTGATTCGACAGGAAGGCCCCGAGTCTCACCGTGCCAAGGCCGGCACGCCGACGATGGGCGGGTTGTTGATCCTGGCGGCGGCGCTGGTGCCGACCCTGTTATGGGCCGACCTCACGAACGTCTACATCTGGATTGCCGTGGTGACAACCGCCGCATTCGGCGGCATCGGGTTCCTGGACGATTACCTCAAGGTGACGCGGCGTTCGTCCGGCGGGCTGGCGCCGCGCTACAAGCTGGGCTTGCAGGTGCTGGTCGGCCTGATCGTCGGCCTGGTGTTGATGTGGCTTGCCGATCGCAACCTCTACAACACGCGGCTGATCTTCCCGTTCTTCAAGCAGCTGATTCCGGATCTTGGCTGGTTCTACGTGCCGTTCGCCGCCTTCGTCCTGGTGGCGTGGAGCAACGCGGTGAACCTGACCGACGGTCTCGACGGCCTGGCCATCAGCACGTTCGCCGTCGCGGCCGCGTGCTTCACGGCGCTGGCCTACATCACCGGCCACCGGGTCTTCGCCGAGTACTTGCTGCTCGTGCATTTCGCGCCGGCCGGCGAGCTGACGATTTTTTGCGGCGCGCTGGTGGGCGCCAGCCTCGGCTTTCTCTGGTACAACGCGCACCCCGCCGAGATCTTCATGGGCGACGTCGGGTCGCTGGCCCTCGGCGGCGCGATTGCCACCGTCGCCATCCTGATCAAGCAGGAACTGCTGCTGGTCATCGTCGGCGGCGTCTTCGTGATCGAAGCCGCGTCGGTGGTGATTCAGGTCGTGTCGTTCAAGCTGCGCGGCAAGCGCGTCTTCAAGATGGCGCCGCTGCATCACCACTTCGAACTGAGCGGATGGGAAGAGCCGAAGGTAATCACGCGGTTCCTGATTGTCGCCATCCTGTTCGCCCTGTTCAGCCTGACGACGTTGAAGCTCAGATGACGACGCCGGCCTTCTCCGTGAGCGGACGACAGGTGCTGGTGGTGGGCGCCGCGAGAAGCGGTGTCGCCGCGGCGCACTTGCTCGTACGCCGGGGTGCCAGCGTCACACTGACCGACCGGAAGCCGGAGGTGCCCGAGGCCGCGGATCTGCAGGCGGCCGGCGTACGGCTGGAGCTGGGCGGCCACACCGTGCGGTCGTTCGAGATCGCGCACCTGGTCGTGATGAGCCCTGGGGTGCCGCTGGAACTGCCGGAAGTGGCGCGCGCCCGAGCACTCGGGATACCCGTGATTGGCGAGCTCGAGCTGGCGTCGCGCTGGCTGCGCGGCCCGATCGTGGCGATCACCGGCACGAAGGGGAAGTCGACCACCACCACGTTGGTCGGCCGCATGCTTGAAGCGGCGGGCCGGCGCGTGATGGTGGGCGGCAACATCGGTTACCCGGTGAGCGCGCAAGTGGAGGCGTCGACCGCGGACACGGTCCACGTGATTGAGGCCAGCAGCTTCCAGCTCGAAGCCACGGACACGTTCCGGCCATGGATTGCCGCGCTCCTGAACTTCTCGCCCGATCACCTCGATCGCCACCCCGATCAGGCGGCGTACGCCGCGGCCAAGACGCGGATCTTCGCCAACCAGCAGGCGCAGGACTGGGCGGTGGTGAATGCCGACAGCGCCCAAGCGCTGCAGATGTCGCAGCAGACGCGCGCGCAGGTCGTGCGCTACGCGATCGACAACACGGCCCGGGCCGAAGTCCACGCCGGTCGCGGGTTCGTCTGGCAGCGCACCCCGGAGGGCGAGGTGCCGTTGTTGCCGCTGGCAGCCGTGCACCTAGCCGGCCGTCACATGCTGAGCAACGTCGTCGCGGCCACCGCGATCAGCCACCTCGCCGGCGCCACCGAGGCATCACTGGCCCAGGCCCTCGATGGATTCACCGGGCTCCCGCACGTGATGGAGCCAGTGGGCCGCCGTGGCGGCGTGCGGTTCGTCAACGACTCGAAGGCCACCAACATCGAGTCCGCCGCGCGGTCGATCGAGAGCTTCGACAAGGTCGTGGCGATCGTCGGTGGCAAGTTCAAGGGCGGCGATTTCGCCGACCTGGCCGGGCCGCTTCGCGCGCATGGGCGCGCGGTCGTGGCGATTGGTGAAGCACGGCCGCTGGTGCGGGCGGCGCTCGCCGGTGTCGTGCCGGTGGTGGAGGCGACCACGCTCGCCGACGCGGTGAGGCAAGCGTGGGACCTGGCGGTGCCCGACGGCGTGGTGCTGCTGGCGCCGGCCTGTTCGAGCTTCGACATGTTCCGGGATTACGTTGACCGCGGCGAGCGGTTCAAGGAGGAGGTGCGGCGGCTCGTCGAAGAGCCGTGATCGCAGAGGTGGCGGTGCATGCCACGAACGCCGCGGTTGAAGGGTGGGCTTGCCCACCGTAGCCGCAGGCGAAGGTGGGAGCAGTGAGTAGTCGTCAGCCGGTTGGACGCAATTGAGAGCTGGTCGCTGGGAGCGCAGGCTGCCCCGGTCTGCGAGGCTGGTGTCTCAATTCCCTGAACGACTGGCGACTACTGACTGCTTCGACGTGCCACCTGGTTATCGAGTCGAAGCCGTCGAACTTTAGTACCCCCCCTGAAGGAGGGGGGCGAGGAGTATGGCAAGGAAGCTGCAGTCGGACAAGTGGCTGTTCGTGGCGACGCTGGTGCTGATCTGCGCCAGCGTGGTCATGGTCTACAGCGCATCGGCACTGGTGGCGCTGGAGCGCTTTCAGCAGCCGTACTTGTTCGTGACGCGCCAGTTGATGTGGGCCTCGATGGGCATCGCGGTGCTGTCGATCGTGATGCGCATCGACTATCGCAGGTACAAGAACGACAAGCTGATCTGGGCGCTGCTCGGGCTGGTCGGCGTGCTGTTGATCGCGGTGTTGTTCTCGCGACCGATCAACAACGCCCGGCGCTGGGTGGGGATCGGCGGCTTCGGCATTCAGCCTTCGGAGCTGGCCAAGCTCGCGGCGATCATTTTCACCGCGCTCGTGCTCGAGCGTCGCCGCCACCGCATCGACGAGATCGGCTATTCACTGCTGCCGATCGGCGTGGTGGTTGGCAGCCTCGTTGGCCTGATCATGCTCGAGCCCGACTTCGGCACCTCGGTGTCGCTGCTCGCGGTGATTGGCGTGATGGTGTTCGCCGCCGGGTTCAGCTATCGCTACCTGTTCGGCGCGCTGCTGCTGGCCTTGCCGGCGCTCTACGTCATCCTGATGCAGGCCGACTATCGCCGGCGCCGGCTGCTGACCTTCATGGATCCATGGGCCGACCCGCTCGGTGATGGCTTCCAGATCATTCAATCGCTGATCGCCGTCGGCACCGGCGGCGTGTTTGGCAAGGGACTGATGGCCGGCGTGCAGAAACTGTTCTACCTGCCCGAACCGTTCACCGACTTCATCTTTGCCGTGATCTCGGAGGAGACCGGCCTGATCGGCGCCACGATCGTGGTGCTGTGCTTCTGCGTGATCGGCTGGCGGGGGCTGCGCACGGCGATGCGCGCGCCCGACAGCTTCGGCGCCTACCTGGCGCTCGGCATCACGATGACGATCGTGCTGCAGGCGTTCTTCAACATCAGCGTCGTGCTCGGGCTGGTGCCGACGAAAGGCATTCCGTTGCCACTGGTCAGCAGCGGCGGCTCGTCGATGCTGATCAACCTGCTGAGTATTGGTGTGCTGCTGAACATCTCGCAGCACCAGCAGATGGAGACGGGAGCGGCGTGACCGGTGCGCATCCTGATCGCGGGCGGAGGCACCGGCGGGCACTTGTACCCGGGAATTGCGCTGGCGCGCGAGCTGCGGCGCCGCAACCCGTCGGCGGAGGTCTCGTTCGTCGGCACGGCCCAGGGCATCGAAGCGCGGGTCGTGCCGCGCGAGGGTTTCGAACTGGATTTGATACGCGTCGCCGGACTGAAGGGCAAGGGCCGCGCCGAACGGCTGCGCGGCTTGCTGCTGCTGCCGACCGCCGCGGGCGATGCCTGGCGCGTGATCTCGCGGCGGCGGCCGGACGTGGTGGTCGGTGTCGGCGGGTTCGCCTCGGGGCCGGTGCTCGCGCTGGCCGCAGTACGCGGGTACCCGACCATGCTGCTCGAGCAGAACGCCGTGCCGGGCCTGACCAATCGGCTGCTGGCCCGTTTCGTGCGGGCCGCGGCGGTGAACTTCGCGGACGCGTTGTCGTACTTCCCGGGCACGGGATTTGTGGCCGGCAACCCCGTGCGACCGGAGTTTTTCCCGGCGCAGAACGAGGAGGCGAATGGAGACACGGCACGGCCCTTCGACTCGATTGACTCCGCACGCGGAGGTAATCTCGCTCAGGGCAGGGTCCTGATCTTTGGCGGTTCTCAGGGCGCGCACGCGATCAACCTGGCCATGGTGGAGGCAGCGTCGCGGCTGGCAGCCACCGGGCTCCAACTCGCGATCACCCACCAGACCGGGGAGCGCGATCTGGATTTGGTGCGCTCCGCGTACCACCGCGCCGGTCTCGCGGCACGAGTCGAAGCCTTCATCTTCGAAATCGACGGCGAGATGAAGGCAGCCGACCTGGTCATTTGCCGCGCGGGGGCGACCACTCTGGCGGAACTGGCCGCGTCGGGACGGCCGGCGATTCTGGTGCCGCTGCCAACGGCGACCGACGACCACCAGCGCAAGAACGCCGAGGTGTTCGGCCGCGCCGGCGCGGCCCTGGTGATTGAAGAGCGCGACCTGAGCGGGTCGCGGCTGGCCGAGACCATCGCGAAGTTGGTGGCCGATCGAGAGAAGCGGCAGCAGATGTCGGTCGCGGCGCGCACGCTGGCGTGGCCCGACGCCGCGGCGCGGATTGCCGACCGGGTGGAGCAGTTGGGTGGTCGCCGTGCTGGGTAAGACCAAGCGCGTGCACTTCATCGGCGTTGGCGGGATCGGGATGAGCGGCATCGCCGAGTTGCTCGCGAACCTCGGTTACGCCGTGTCGGGATCGGATACCAAGCGTTCGAGCGTGACCGACCGGCTCGCGTCGCTCGGTGTGACGGTGGCGCTGGGTCATGCGGCCGCCAACGTTGGTGACGCCGATGTCGTCGTCTACTCATCGGCGGTGCGGCCGGACAACCCGGAAGTCGCCGAGGCCAAGGGGCGGCGCATTCCGGTGATCCCGCGAGCCGAGATGCTGGCGGAATTGATGCGGCTGCGGTTTGGCATCGCGGTTGCCGGGGCGCACGGCAAGACCAGCACGACCTCGATGGTCGCACTGGTGCTCGAACGGGCGGGGTTGGACCCGACCGCGGTGATTGGCGGCCGGCTCAGTGCCTTTGGCAGCAACGCCCGGCTGGGCCGGGGTGAATACATGGTGGTGGAAGCGGATGAGAGCGACCGTTCGTTCCTCAAGCTTTCGCCGGCGGTGGCGGTGATCACGAATATCGATCGCGAGCATATGGACGCATACGGCGGGTTCGCCGACTTGCAACAAGCCTTTGTCGACTTCGCCAACAAAGTGCCGTTCTACGGCGCCGTCGTGGCGTGCGCCGACGACGTGGAGCTGTCGCACGTCCTGCCGCGCTTCACCCGCCGCGTCATCAGCTATGGCATTGAGGGTGGCTACGACGTCAACGCGACCGGGGTTGTGCTCGACGGTTTCGGCTCGCGTTGCCGCGTCACTCACCGCGACGTCCGCACCGGTGATGGTACCGAGCTCGGAGCCTTGACCCTCGTGGTCCCTGGCCTGCATTCGGTTCGCAATGCGCTGGCCGCGGTCGCTGTCGGCCTCGAACTGGAGGTTCCGTTTGCGAAGATCGCTTCCGCGCTGGCGGAGTTCCACGGCGTCGAACGTCGCTTCGAACGGCGCGGCATCGTCCACGGCATCAGCGTGGTGGATGACTACGGCCACCACCCGACCGAGATCGCGGCGGTGTTGTCGGCCGCTCGCGCCGCCAAGCCGGCACGCATTGTCGTGGCGTTCCAGCCGCATCGCTACACCCGCACGCGCGACCTGATGGCCGAGTTCGGGACGGCCCTGGCCGCCGCCGACGAAGTGGTCCTGACCGATATCTACGCGGCGAGCGAGGAACCGATCGCCGGGATCACGGTTGAGGCCCTGGCCGCCGCGGTCAGCAGCGGCCGCGCGCAACCGGCCCGTGTCGTGCACCGCCTTGACGATGTCGCAGCGGCGGTTGCCGATCTGGCACGCCCCGGCGATCTCGTGCTGACCCTTGGCGCCGGTTCGATTGGCGGCCTCGCCACCGCGCTCCTCGCGGAACTCGAACGGCGGCACGGCCCGCGGGAGGCGCGCTGATGTCCGGCCCCCTCCGCCACGGCTCCGGGGCCCAAGCCGTTGCCGCCGCCACCGACAAGCGCTTCCGGCGCGCCCACGTGAAGCCGTCGCGCAAGCGCACGCCTGCCTCCAGGCACGCCTGGACAGCGGTCCGCGCGTTCGCGATCGTCATGGTCCTTGGCTATGGCGGCTATCGCGGCGTCACCTCGATCGTTGCCGCGCAGACGCTGCAGGTCAGCCATCTTGTGGTTCGCGGCCACCAGCGCCTGTCAACCGGCGAGGTGCTCGCGCTAGTGGACGGGTTGCGCGGGCAGAACATCCTGACGATTCGCATCAGCGACTGGCAGCAGAAGCTGCTCGCCTCGCCCTGGGTGGACAGCGCCACCATTCGCCGCGTGCTGCCGGCGACGCTGGAGATCATGGTTCACGAGCGCGCGCCCATGGGCATTGGCCGCCTGGGCACATCGCTTTACCTGATCGATGGCCAGGGCGTGATCGTCGACGAGTACGGACCGGCGTATGCGGACATCGACCTGCCGATCATCGACGGGCTGGCCGCCGCGCCCCAGGACGGGGGCGCCCTGATCGATCCGGCGCGGACCGTGTTTGCCGGCCGGGTGATCGACGCGCTGTCGACGCGCCCGGAGCTGGCCAAGCGGGTTTCGCAGATTGACGTCAGTGACCTGCACGATGCGGTCGTGATTCTCGACAACGACACGGCGCTGTTGCGGCTGGGCGACACGGACTTCGTGGCGCGCCTGCAGCAGTACCTCGACTTGCAGCCGGCGCTGCGCGAGCGGCTGGCGAGCATCGACTACGTGGATTTGCGGTTCGACGAACGGTTGTACGTGCGCCCGGTCGCGGCGTTGCCGGCGCAGGCGAGACAGTAGAGGACGGGGAGGTATCGTGGCACGACAGGAACGCTACGTAGTGGGGCTCGACGTCGGCACGACCAAGGTATGCACCGTGGTCGGCGAGCTGCTCGAGGAAGGCGGCGTCGATGTCATTGGCATCGGCGTGGCCGAATCGAAGGGCCTCAAGCGCGGGGTGGTCGTCAACCTCGAGGCAGCGGTCGAATCCATCAAGAAGTCGATTGAGGAAGCCGAGTTGATGGCCGGTGTCGAGGTCGGCTCCGTGCACCTCGCGATCAGCGGCCCGCACATCAAGGGCTTCAACAGCCGCGGCGTCGTGGCGGTGGCCGGCAAGAACCGCGAAGTGACGCGCGACGATGTCCGGCGGGCGATTGACGCGGCGCGGGCGGTATCGCTGCCGGCGGGCCGGGAGATTCTGCACGTGCTGCCGCAGGACTTCGTGGTCGACGAGCAGGAGGGCATCGGCGCGCCCGTGGGCCTGATCGGCGCCCGCCTCGAGGTCAACGTCCACATCATCACCGGCAGCCAGACCGCCACACAGAATCTGGTCGCGTGCGTGAACCGGGCCGGGGTCGAAGTGATCGACACGGTGATCGGCCAGCTCGCCGCGTCCGAGACGGTGCTGACGCCGGACGAGAAGGAGCTTGGCGTGGCCGTGGTCGACATCGGCGGTGGCACCGCGGACCTGGCGATCTTCGAGCGCGGCAGCCTGTGGCACACCGCCGTCATCGCGGTGGGCGGCGATCACTTCACTAGCGACATCGCGGTCGGCCTGCGGACACCGATCCCGGATGCGGAAAAGGTCAAGCGTCGCGCCGGTTGCGCGCTGTCATCGATGATCGAGGAAGACGAGACCATCGAGGTGGCGAGCGTCGGCGGCCGGCGGCCGCGGCTGATGGCGCGGCGCATCCTGTCCGACATCCTGCAGCCGCGCGCGGAAGAGATGTTCCACCTGATCTGGGACGAGATCAGCAGAGCCGGCTACGAGAAGTCACTCAACTCGGGCCTGGTGCTGACCGGCGGCGGCGCGCAGCTCGAAGGCATGTCCGAGATTGCCGAGCAGATCTTCGACCTGCCGATCCGGCGCGGCAGCCCGGCGGGCGTGGGCGGCCTGGCCGATCACGTCAGCAACCCGTCGTTCGCGACGGCGGTGGGTCTGGTGCTCTACGCGGCCCGCCATCGTGGGCCCGCGGCGGGGGCCAGCGGCGGCGGTGCCCTGACGCGGGTGATGGGACGGCTGCGGACGGTCTTTAAAGAGTTTTTCTAAATCGGGATCCGGGATCCGGGATCTGGGATCTGGAACAGACAGTTCGATTCGAAACGGTTAACGAAGGAGGCACGATGGCGGACCAGGACGGCTTCGAGGCGCTGCGGCTGACACTCGACGAGGAAGCGCGCATGGGCGCGCGCATCAAGGTGATCGGCGTCGGCGGTGGCGGCAGCAATGCCGTCTCGCGAATGGTGCAGGCCGGCATCTCGGGCGTGGAATTCATGGTGGTCAACACCGACGCCCAGGCACTCAAGGCCAACCTGGCGCCGGTGAAGATCCAGATCGGCGGCAAGCTCACCAAGGGGCTGGGCGCCGGCGCGGATCCGAACGTCGGCCGGCAGGCCGCGCTCGAGGACACCGAGGCCCTGATCCAGGCGCTGTCGGGGGCCGACATGGTGTTTGTGACCACCGGCCTCGGCGGCGGCACGGGCACGGGCGCGGCGCCGGTGATTGCCAGTCTCGCGACCGAGCTTGGCGCGCTCACCATCGCGGTGGTGACCAAGCCGTTCAAGTTCGAGGGCAAGAAACGGTTTCGTCAGGCAGAGGCCGGCCTCGAGTGGTTGCGCGACGCGGTCGACACCGTGATCACGATTCCCAACGAACGGCTGCTCGCCGTGATCGATCGCAACACCTCGATGCTCGACGCCTTCGTGACGGCCGATGACGTGCTGCGGCAGGCAATCCAGGGCATCTCGGACCTGATCCTGGTGCCGGGGTTGATCAACCTCGACTTCGCCGACGTCAAGACCATCATGTCAGGCATGGGCGTGGCGATGATGGGCACGGCCATGGCCGAGGGACCGTCGCGGGCGGTCGACGCCGCCAACCGCGCGATCTCGAGCCCGTTGCTCGAAGACGCCTCGGTGCGAGGCGCGCGCGGCGTGATCATCAATGTGACCGGCGGCCCCGACCTGTCGCTGATGGAAGTGAACGAAGCGCTCACCATCATCCAGGAGTCGGCGCACGAAGACGCGAACATCATCTTCGGCGCGGTGGTCGACAAGGCGCTGACCAACAAGGTGAAGATCACCGTGATCGCCACCGGCTTCGATCGCGTCAAGACCGAGCACTCGACGCCGGCCCATGCCCCCATGCGGACGCCGGTGGACATCTCGGCGTACTCGCAGCCGATCCGTATCGACACCACGTCGGTCGCTCAGCCGCGAGCGTCGATCGTACGGCGGCCGGCGCTGGACATGCCAATGGCCGCGGCCCGGCCGGTGGCCGTGGGGCAGAATAGCGGCGATATTCCGCTGGCTGAGCCGGAGGGGCTGCCATGGGAATTCGACCTCGACCTTGACGTGCCGGCCTTCCTCCGCCGGAGCGAAGGGTAGGACTGATATAGTAGACAGATCCAGGGGAGCCGCGAGCGCTGCCGGCGCAGCGACAGCTCGACGACCCCCTGGTGGAATCCAGATGAAGCCCAGGCACCAACGCGAGATCGCACAGGAAATCCTTTCCAAGGAAATTGGCTACGTGCGCAAGCCGCACGCCAACCGGCTGCGGGTCGCCCTGATTTTCCCCAACACCTACTTCGTCGGGATGTCGAACCTCGGCTTCCAGACGATCTATCGCCTGTTCAACGATCAGCCCGACATCGTGTGCGAGCGCGCGTTCCTGCCGCCGAAGCAGGAACTGGCCGCCCTCCGCGAAGCCGGCACGCGCATCGTCACGCTTGAATCGCAGACGCCGGTCGCGGACTTCGACGTCATCGCCTTCTCGGTGTCGTTCGAGTGGGACTACACCAACGTCCTCACCATGCTGCGGCTGGCCGGCGTGCCGTTGCGCGCCGCCGACCGTGATTACACGCACCCGCTGGTCGTGATCGGGGGCGCGGTGACCTTCGTCAACCCGGAACCGCTGGCGATGTTCGCGGACGTGATCGCGGCCGGCGAAGGCGAGGTGCTGGTCCCGGCCCTGGTGGACGCCATGGCGACCTCGTCGCGCAGCGAGCAACTGAAGCGCCTGGCCCAGGCCCGCGGCTATTACATCCCATCGTTCTACGATGTCGAGTACGCGGCGGACGGGACCATCGTCCGCTACGTGCCCCGCGAGGGTACCGGCGCCCCGGCAGTCGTGAGAAAGGCCGCGCTCAAGGCCACCGAGGCCGTCGACCCGCCGTCGACCACCATCTTCACGCCCGACACCGAGTTCGGCTCGCGCTTCCTGATCGAGGTCGTGCGCGGGTGCGCGAACCTGTGCCGGTTCTGCTGGGCGGGCTACAACTACCTGCCCGTCCGCCCGTTTCCGACCGAGCGCATTCTGGCGCTCGCCCAGGCCGCCCGCGCGCATTCGTCGAAGGTGGGCCTGGTCTCGATTGCCCTGTGCGATCACCCCGACATCGAGCACATCCTGCGGAGTCTGCGCGACATGGGCTACTCGATCAGCCCGGCCTCGCTACGCCTCGACGACATCACGCCGACGATCGTCTCGCTGCTCAAGGAAAGCGGCGAGCGCACGCTGACGATCGCGCCCGAGACCGGGTCCGACCGCCTGCGCCGCGTGATCAACAAGACGGTGACCAACGCCGAGATTCTTGATAGCGCCGAGCTGATCTTCTCGAGCGGCATCGAGAGCCTCAAGCTCTACTACATGATCGGCCTGCCCACCGAAGACGATGACGATCTGGTGGCGATTCGCGACCTCACGCTGCAACTCCACGAGATCATGCTCACGCACGCGCGCCCACGCGGCCGCATCGGCCGCATTGTCGCGAGCGTGAACCCGCTGGTGCCCAAGCCAGGTACCGCCTATCAGTGGCTGCCGATGGAACGGACCGAGGTCATCGAGGCGAAGATGAAGCGCCTGCGCGGCCTCGTCGCCGACGTCGACAACGTCTACTTCAATATCAAGAGCGAGCGGCACTCGTACTATCAGGCACTGCTCTCGCTTGGCGACCGGCGCATTGCCCCGGCCATTGAGCACGCCGAAGCCAACGGCGGCCAGTGGCGCAAGGCGCTGGCCGACACTGGCCTCGACGGCGAATTCTACATCTACCGCGATCGCTCGAACGACGCCGTGCTGCCCTGGAACATCATCGACGGCGGCATGAAAGAGACGTTCTTCCGCGCCGAGTTCGAAAAGAGCACCCGCGCCGAATGGACACTGCCGCCCAAGCGCGCGAAAGAGAACGCGGGCCTGCTGCCGGTGCTCACCTAGTGGGCCGGCACGACAGCAGACGCCGGTGCGGTGCCTTTCAGCTGGCGACAGCGACCTGGGTTTCGTATTCCGCATACGCCTGCAACACCAGGTCGCGCACCTTGTCCTGGGCGTTCTGGTCGGTGATCGGACGGAGCAGCGAAAAGCTGCGCCGCTCGCCGTTCACCGAGTAGGTTCGGGCCGGGAAGGTGACGTTGCGGCCGACGCCGGTGCGGCGCTCCCACACCGCAAACCCAAGCAGCCTGAGCCCCTGCAACTCGCCCTCGATGAAGTGCACTTCCGCATCCGCCAGCTTTCCTGACGGCGTTCCCTTTTCATTCGGCATGATCTTGACCACCATGGTTGTCTCCAGTCCACGAGGCCGTTACCGGCCCCGTCTGTTGCGTTGGTTCACGACCGGAGAGCTATCAAGGGCGATGCCACGGCGAAACCTTCAGAAACAGGCCGATTATCGAGTCGCGGGATTCGCCGCCGCCAACCCCAGTTGCGCGACGATCAGGGGGTTGCGATGAGGTTGCCGATTCCAGATCCCGCATTTCGTTGGACCGCCGAGCCTTGGGGGTCTGCGTTGCGATGCTCGCCGCTCGAAGCGATCGCGCAACACGGGTTTACGTCGAAGCAACTGAAGTTACCGGACCTGGATGGGTGGGCCGTGGCCGCCGCAACGATTGGCGGGTCACTCGACTTGGTCCGGCGCGTCAAGCAGGTTCACGGCACCGTGGTGCGCGTGCTGGCACGCGGAGCCACCAGCGAGGCAGACGTGGACGCCAAGCCCGATGGCGATGCCGTGGTCTCGAACGTGTCCGGATTGGTACTGGCGGTGATGGTCGCCGACCGCGCCAGTGGCGCGGCCGGCGCCATCCATGCCGGTTGGCGAGGGACCTGCGCGCGCGTCGGCCCCAGCATTGGGCCGGATGACTACGAAGTGGGCGATGCGCTGGTCGAGGCGTTCCAGCAGGCGGGCCATCGTGCCCGCGACCTGTCCCGGTGGTTCAGGCGCCGCGATTCGCGGCTCTTGCTCGACCTGTGGTCCGCCAACCGCGATCAACCGATCGACGCGATAGGACTTTCAGCAACGCGCGCGAGTGATACAATCGCGACCCGGCGCCTAAGCATACGTCACCGTGCCGTAACTCGAATCGAGGAAGCCAGATGGCAGACGAGGACTTGAAAGCGGAACTGGAACGTCTCAAGACTGAGAACGAGCGCCTCAAAGGCCAACGTGGTCGCAGCGTCAGCTTGAAGGTCAGCGAGAAGGGTGGCGTGTCGGTTTACGGGCTCGGCCGCTTTCCCGTCACGTTATACAAGGAGCAGTGGACGAAGCTGCTGGCAATGACCGATGAGATTCTGGCATTCATCAAGGAACACGACGCGAAGTTGAAAGCGAAGCCTGAGCCTGAGCATTAGCTTGTGGATCGGCGCGAGGAGAAGCGAGGTCTGGCGCGCCCGTCGAAGGCGCTGTTGAAGCTGGCCATTATTTATGTCATTCGCGATGGTGCCGAGGTCGAGCTGCCGACCGCTGACGTCGTAGCGGGGGACAGCGTGGTGATCCGGTCGGGCAACAGAATCCCGGTCGACGGCATCGTGGAGATCGCGTTCCCGCTGGCGGCCACGTGACGTTCAACACCGAGCCGAGACAGTCACCCGCGAATCCACCGGCCTTCGGCGAGTCGAGGCTCAGAACTCCGTCCGAGTAATCGGCGCTAATCAGTGTTAATCGGTGGCCTAGAACTCGAGACGCGCGCCGATTTGGACTTTCCTCGGCGAGTAGCTGGTGCTGTAGGCCGTCAGCAGCAGGAACTGCGCCGAAGCCTGATTGCCGGTCGGGTTGGCGAAGTTGGTCCGGTTGGTCAGGTTGAAGAGGTCCGCCGAGATCTCGAGCTTACGCTGACCGCGAACGCGGAAGCCGTAGCCGACTCGCATGTCGAGGCCGAAGAAGCCGGGGCCGTAGGCGCCGTTGCGCTCGGCCTTGTAGTTCGACACGGTGTACGCGTTGTTGCCGCTGCCTTTGTACTCAGCCGCCGGCAGCGGTTCGGCCAGAATGCCGTTGAGGTCGGGGTCGACGTTCTGGTTGACCAGGCTGAATGGCCGGCCGCTGATCGCGCGCCCCACCCAGCTCACGTTCAGGCCGCCGGTCCGCGGGATCAGGGCCGTGCCGCTGACGGTGAAGTTGTGGCGGTTGTCGAAGTCCGTGGGTCCCTCGTTCAGATCCAGCCGCAGGTCGTCACGCAACTGGAAGCCGCTCTGCGGCGCGCCGTTCCCGGAGGTGTTGCCGTTCGACTTCGCCAGCGTGTAGGACACCTGGGCGCTGTAGTTGTTGCTGAAGCGTTTTTTTAACTGCAGCATCAGCGCGTTGTGGTCGAGCTCGCCCACGTTCAGGTACTGAATCACGTTGGTGGTGAAGGGCCCGAAGCCCGGGTACTTGCCCGCCAGTGCCGCGACCGCTGTCGTCAGGTCGGCGCTGGACACGCGCGTCAGGGTGGAGGCCGCGACCGTCGGAACGGAGCGGATCTGCGGGTTGAGCACCCGGGCCATCAACAGGTCACGCCCGCGCGAGTAGACGTAGTCGGCGCTCACGCTCAGTTCGGCCAAGAGCTGGCGCTCGTAGCCGATGCTCACTTCGTCCGTGTACGGCGTGCGGCGATCCGCGTTGTCCCAGGTGGCGCCGGTGTTGCGCAGCCGCTGCCCGCCGGGATACAGCTGATTCAGCAGCGCGCGGTTGATGACCGGGCCGTTCACCAGGAAGGGATCCGTCGGCAGCACGCCCGTGCGCGGACCATTGTCAGCCGCCGCCGTAGGGAAGTTCACCGTGAACGAGCTGGTGAACGGCGTGCCGGTATAGAGCCCGCCAATTACTTCGAAGTGCGTCTTGTCGTAGAACCGGCCGACGCCGATGCGGACCACGCTCTTGCCGCCGATGTCATAGGTGAAACCCAGGCGCGGCGCGAGGTTGTTGTTGTCCACCGGGTGCTTGTCGACGAGCGGGTCATCATCGACCTCGGGGAACGGAATCAGCTCCACGTCGTAGCGGGCGCCGAGGTTGAGCGTCACGTTGTTGCCAAGGCGCCACTTGTCCTGGACGAAGCCGGCCATGTAATGCGCCTTTTGGTAGAACACGTTCGGGCCGCCGACGCGAACCGTCAGGCGATCGGGATAGGTTGACGGCACCGCCGGGTTGAATGGCACGTTGCTGCGACCGAATGAGAAGGTGCCGTTCAGGTTGCCCTGGTTGGTGTTGTAGGCGGCCGAATACGAGTACTGGGCGCCGAACTTCACGTCGTGGTCGCCGCCCTTGCCGGGAATGAACCACGCCAGCGTGTTTTCGATCTGGATGCCGTCGTTGATGCGCGCCTGCGCGGTGTTGTCCTGCTGATCGATGTAGTCCTGGTAGCCCAGCGTGACTGGGCACTGCGACAGGTCGCGACCGTTGGTGTTGAAGCAGTTATTGGCAAAGGCCACGTTCTCGCGCGTCCAGGTGACGCGGAAGGTGGTGACCTTGGTGTTCGACAACACCATGTTGAGGTTGCCCGACACCGTCTGGTCGACGTCGGATTCCTCGCGCGCCGCCGCCGGCGTGACCGCGCCGATGATCTGGTTGACCTGCGGCGACTGCTCGCGCAGCCAGCGTACGCTGTAAGTCGTGCTGTTGTTGATCTGATGATCGCCGCGGATGATCGTGTTCCAGACGCGGTCGCGCGTCATCTGCGTGCCGTTGAGCTCGGGCCGCGCCGGGATGTTGATGGCGTTGGGCCGGTCGATGGAGAAACGCTCGACGCTGCCGAAGAAGTGGATCTTGTTCTTGACGATCGGGCCGCCGTAGGTGCCGCCCCAGCGCTCGTACTTGGTTTCCGGCTTGGGCAGGTTGTTCTGCTTGGCGAAGAACGCCTGGGAGGTGAGGTCGGTGTTCTGCAGGAAGCCAAAGGCGACACCGCGGAAGTTGTTGGTGCCCGCCTTGGTCACGGCATTGACGACGGCGCCGGAGGTGCGGCCGTACTGCGCGTCGTACTGGCCGGTGATCACCTGGAACTCCTGGATCGCCTCGATCGGTGTGCGTGCCTGCATGCCCGCCCGCTGCCCGATCACATCGTCGTTGTTGTTGCCGCCGTCGACCATATAGTTGTTGTTGCGCGGGTCCTGGCCGTTCACCGAGATCGAGTCGCTGCCGAACGACTCGGTGCTGACCGAGGGGACGATGCCGGGCAACAGCCCGACGAAGCCGATGAAGTTACCATTCACGCTCGGCAGTTTCACGAGCGTGTCGCTGGTGATGTTGCCGCCCAGTTCCTTCGACGTGAGGTCGACGATGGGGGAGACGGCGGTGACGTTGACGGTTTCTTCGAGCCCGCCCACCGCCAGGGTCACGTCGATGCTCGTGGTCTTGCCGACCTCGAGGCGCAGGTCCTGGCGGTCGAATTTCTTGAAACCCTGCAGCTCCGCCGCGGCGCGGTAAGTGCCGGGGGCCAGGCCGCTGGCGATAAAGGAGCCGTCCCCGCCAGAGACGGTTTCGCGAAACATGCCGGTGTTCTGGTTGGTGACGGTGACGGTGACGCCGGGAAGTACCGCGCCCTGCGCGTCAACCACCCGTCCGCGTAATTCAGAGGTGCCTTGTTGGGCTGCCGTTGCCGTTGCCGACAGCAGCAACACGACCAGCCACGTGCAAATTCGTGCCTTCATTTCTGACCTCCAGGAGAGTGCAACAGGAAACAGCAACAGGAAACGTAACCCAATGTAAAAAGCGCAGTCAGAAGCTCACGTCAGTATACCGCCAGCGTCAGGCCGGCGAGGTCGGCGCCACGGCCAGTCGGTGCTACCATGCCGCCGCAGGAGGTCGGGTTATGGCGTTTTCACGTCGCGAGTTCGTTCGCCGGCTTGGCGCAGGCGGGGCAGCGGTGGCCTCGGCTTCACACATCATCTGCTACGGCCGCGAAGACTTGCTGGCGTTTACGGGTGGCGTCGGCGAGCAGGGGCAGCGCGGAACCGCTGCCAGCGCGATCCGCCTCAGTAGCAACGAGAACCTCAGGGGGCCGAGCCCCAAGGTGCTCGAGGTCCTGAGGCAGCACCCGTCCAAGGAACTCGGACTGGGCTACCCGCCGCCCAACGTTCAGGCGTTCCTCGAGGCCATCGCCGCCATGTACGGCGCGAAGCCCGAGAACGTGATCCTGTCCACCGGGTCGGGTGCGATCCTGACCGCGGCGGTCAGGGCCTACGCCACGAGCAATCGCCCGCTGGTGACCGCCGACCCGTCGTACGGCTCGCCGGCCGACACGGCGGAGCGAATCAAGGCAGGAATCAGGGCCATCCCGGTCGACGCGAAATTACGCATCGATCTGGAAGGATTGATTCGTGGTGCCATCGGCTCCGGCCTGGTGTTCCTCTGCAACCCGAACAACCCCACGTCCACCATTCACACGCTGGCCGACGTCGAGCGGGCCGTCCGGACGATCAAGGAGCGATCGCCGGAGACCGGCATCCTGATCGACGAGGCTTACATCGACTACTCCACGGCTCCAGGGGTCGGCAGCGCGTCGAAACTCGCGCTCGAACTGCCGGGTGTCTTCATCACCCGAACGTTCTCGAAGGCGTACGGCATGGCCGGCATGCGCATGGGATACGCGCTTGGCCAGCGGGACACGATGAACAAGGTTGGCGGCGCGTGGGGCCTCGGCGACATCGACGACCTGCAGGCCGTGGCGGGCATCGCCGCGCTCAAGGACACCGCCCATATGGACTGGGAGCGGCAGGAGAATAGCCGCATTCGCGAATGGACGATCGGCCAGTTCAAGGCGATGGGCTACGACGCGCCGGACTCGCAGACCAACTTCATTTTTGTCAACATTCGCCGGCCCGCCGTCGGGTTCCGCGACGCCTGCCGTGCGCTGGGTGTGTCGGTCGGCCGCGACTTCCCGCCGATGGAAAAGACCTACGCGCGCATCTCGCTCGGCACCATGGACGACATGCAGAAGGCGATGGTCGTGTTCAAGCAGGTGCTCGGTTGACGCGCTGATTACACGCATGACACAGTCATACACATGGAAGAAGTGCTGACGATTCGCGTACCCAAGGGCACCCGGCGAAAGCTGGAGCGGCGCGCGCGAGCCGAAAAGCTCACCCTCAGCCAATACGTCCGCCGGGCGCTTGAGGCCGAGCAGTTGTTGGGTGCATTTGAGGCCGCCCGGTCCGACCTGATGAAGCAGGCTCGCGCCAAGGGGATCTACACCGACGAGGACGTCTTTACGATCGTGTCGTGACCGCCGTCTTCGACACCAACGTCCTCGTCGCCGCCCTCGTGGCCAAGGGGCTTTGCCACGAAGCCTTTCAGCGCTGATTGTGACGGGCGATCAGGATTTTCTGGTTCTCGGGGCCTACGAGCGCATCCCGATTCTCAATCCGCGACAGTTTCTGGAGTGGCTGGACGCGATGGCCGGAGCGCCGGCAAAGTAGCACTGCTCGCGTCGGTAGCCCCGGGGTCGAGGGCGGGGTATGATCCGCCCGCGATGTCCTTGACCGCTGGTTCCCGCATCGGCCCCTACGAAATCGCCGCCCAGATTGGTGTCGGCGGTATGGGGGAAGTCTATCGCGCCGTCGATGCCAACCTGGGCCGCGCGGTCGCCATCAAGGTGCTCCCCGATGCGATGGCGCACGATGCTGAACGCATGGCGCGCTTCGAACGCGAAGCCAAGACGCTGGCGTCGCTGAACCATCCCAACATCGCGCAAGTCTTTGGGCTCGAGCGGAGCGGCCCCGCGGGGGCGCAGATACAGGCGCTCGTCATGGAGCTGGTCGAAGGGCCGACCCTGGCGGATCGCATTGCCGCCGGACCGGTCCCGCTCGACGAAGCCGTGCCCATTGCCATTCAGATCGCCGACGCGCTCGAAAGCGCGCACGACCTCGGCATCGTGCACCGCGATCTCAAGCCGGCCAACGTCAAGGTGCGGGTCGATGGCACGGTCAAGGTGCTCGACTTTGGTCTGGCGAAGGCGATGGATTGGGCGGGTGGGGCTGGTGGGGCTGGTGGGGCGAACCTCGCCAACTCGCCCACGATCGCCAGCCCCGCGATGACGCAGGCAGGCATCATCCTCGGCACGGCGGCCTACATGAGCCCCGAGCAGGCGAAGGGCCGCAGCGTCGATCGACGCGCCGACGTCTGGGCCTTCGGATGCGTGCTGTTCGAGATGCTGACCGGCACGCGCGCGTTTGCGGGCGAAGACATCAGTGACGTGCTCGTGTCGGTGATGCGTGATGAACCGGCGTGGCTGAAACTCCCGCCATCAACACCCGCGCACATCACCTCGCTACTCAAGCGATGCCTGCAGAAAGATCCCAAGAAGCGGCTGCCGCACATCGGCGTCGCGCGGTTGGATCTGTCGGAAGGTGGAAGCGCCGAGACGGTCACCGTCGCCCAACCGTTCACCCAAGGCAAGTCGTGAACCGGACAGGTCCAGACGCTCTGCGATCTGCCTCGAAACCAATACGCCGGCAGTTGGAATGCCGACGGCGTCATCATCATGTCCACCGCGACCTCCGGTGGCGTGCGCAGGGTGTTGGCGTCGGGCGGGGCGGTAGATCAGGTCACGACACTCGACGCCAGTGCGAAGGAAATCAGTCATCTGTGGCCCGAGTTTCTCCCCGACGGCCGTCACTTCCTTTACCTGGCCACACGCGCGGGAGTCTCATCGGCAATCTATGTCGCCTCGCTTGACGGCGGCACCCCGAAGCGGCTCATGGAGTCCGATTACATGGTCCGGGTGGCGCCGCCTGACCGTTTCCTGTTCGTGCGAGACGATGCCCTGGTGGCACAGCGATTCGATCTCGAGCGACTCCAGTTGATGGGCGAGCCGGAGCTGGTGGTCAACGGGATCCTCCGAACCACAGGCGGCCGCGTTGCCGCTTCCGCGTCTCGAACTGGAGTCCTCGTGTACGGTGCTGGTCCAGGCGGTTCAGCACTCTCAACGATCATGCTGGATCGCTCCGGCCGTGTCCTCCCCGTGCCATCGTTGCCACAGAACGTGGCGTCGGGCGTCCGGTTATCGCCCGATGGACGGCATCTGGCCTTCCTTCGCGGCAATAATCAGCTCCGAATGCCGACAGAGCTGTGGCTTTTTGACATGGAGCGCCACGTCGAGACGCGACTCGCCACGGCGGCCGGCGGTATCACCACTCCGCAATTTTCCCGCGACGGGTCGCAACTGTATTTTGGCACCCAGGGCGAGAATGGTGCCTCGTCGATCGTGTCCCAACCAGTGTCGGGCGCGGCAGCGACCGCAATCGAGCTTGGCCTCAACGACGGCGCAGGCCGGCAGCCGACTGTGGTAGCAGCCTCACTCGACCATCGACAACTTGTATTCTCAAGGTTCAGAGGATACGGCATGGGATCGCAAGGCCTTTGGACCGTTCCAACCGCAGGTGCCGCAAAGCCCGTCGAATATCTCCCGAACGCGCCGGTGTTGGGGGCGGATCTCTCGCCCGACGGGCGATGGCTGGCCTACGCGATGGCCTCCTCGTCAACCGATATAGCGCAAGTGTTCATCCAGCCGTTTCCCGATTCCGGCGGCGCTAAGTTGGCGGCGTCCGGCTTGGATGCCAGGTCGCCTCGCTGGCGCCGTGACGGCCGCGAGTTGTTCTTTTGGCAGCAGGGCCGGATCATGTCGGTGCCGGTGGCGAGTACGCCGCGCCTGTCCGTTGGCCAGGCCACAGCGCTCTTCGACTACCCGCCCGACGGTGGCGTGTCGGTTGACGTCTCGTCCGACGGACAGCGGTTCGTCGTCGGCGGAAGCCGCTTTACAACGACTGCCGCGCTGACGGTGGCCGTGAACTGGACGGCGGGGTTGAAGAAGTAAGAAGTGGGACGTCTACGCGTATCTTTGCTTACATGTGAAAATACACGCGAGTAATTTTGACAGTTATCGAAAATAGTCATACCCTACCCAGGTGGCCAACCAGCGCTACCTCGTGCCGCAGATTCGTCGCGATCTCGTCCGCAAGATGGTCTTCCTGGCGGGCCCCCGGCAGGTCGGCAAGACCACGCTGGCCCGCGCGCTCCCCGGCGGCAAGGCCGGCTATCTGAACTGGGACGCCGCCGACCATCGCGAACGCATTCTCAAGCGCGAACTTCCGGATGCACCGCTCTGGATATTCGACGAACTGCACAAATACCGGCAGTGGCGAAACTACCTCAAAGGGCTCTACGACACGCGTCCGGCCAAACGACGGATTCTCGTGACGGGCAGCGGCCGTCTGGACTTTTACCGCTTCGGCGGCGACTCCCTCCAGGGCCGTTACCATCTGCTGCGGCTTCATCCGCTATCGGTTGCGGAGCTGGGCATCGCCAAGCCCCATGAACTCCAGGAACTGCTCACGCTAGGTGGGTTCCCGGAACCGTTCTTCGGCGGTGGTGACGTCGAGGCCAAGCGATGGTCGCGAGACTATCGCACTCGCCTCATCCGTGAGGAAGTCGCCGGGCTCGAACGCGTGCAGGACCTGGGACACCTCGAGCTCCTGGTGCTCAGGCTTCCTGAACTGGTCGGCTCGCCGCTGTCGATCAACGCCGTCCGCGAAGATCTGCAGGTGAGCCACCGTGCCGTGGCCAACTGGCTCGACGTGCTGGAACGGCTCTACGCCATCTTCCGGCTCTCGCCCTTCGGTGCGCCGCGCATTCGCGCCGTGAAGAAGGCGCAGAAGCACTACCACTGGGATTGGACGCTGGTAACCGATCCCGCGCTGCGGTTCGAGAATCTCGTGGCGTCACATCTGCTCAAGTGGGTGCACCATGAGCAGGACACCAAGGGCCGCGACCTCGAGTTGCGTTACTTCCGCGACACCGACCGCCGGGAGGTCGACTTCGTAGTGGTCGAGGGTCGCACGCCCAAACTGTTCATCGAGTGTAAATCGGGCGACGCAGAGGTGAGCCGCGGCCTGCGCTACCTGACGGCGCGATTTCCCGCTGTTGACGCCTGGCAGGTCTCGGCTACCGGCACGAAGGACTACGTCACGTCCGAGGGCATTCGCGTGTCGCCGGCCATCGCGCTGCTGAAGACCCTGGTGTGAGGACTACCCGCCGTTGGCGTCCATGCCGACGTTGGACAGCCGGTCGGCGTCCTGGTTCTTCTCGCGGGGCACGTGCGCGAAGCTGACGTTGCCGATCTGCATCACCAGCATGCGGGCCTTCATGTGCAACGGCTTCAGGCCCTCGTTCTTGACCTTGTAGTTGCCGCGCATCTGTTCGACCAGCAGCAGCGAGTCGCCCTTGATCGCCAGGACGGTGACATCGTGGTCCGCCGCCCACTGCAGGGCGGCAATCAAGCCGTGATACTCGGCCACGTTGTTGGTGGCCACGCCCAAGGCGCCACTCAACTCCGCCAGCACGTTGCCGGCATGGTCGACGATGTACGCGCCCCAGCCGGCGGGCCCAGGGTTGCCCCGCGAACCGCCGTCGAAATACGCGGTCACCATCAGGCGGGTGGCCCGCCTTCGCGGCCGTCAGGCCGCTTCGGCGAGGCCGCGCCGAAGCTCGCCTGGTCTTCAACGCGAGCGGAGGCGGGGGCTGGTTGGGCGGGTGCGGCGGGTGTGGGCGGAACGAAATACAAGATGCGGTTGCAGCTGTCGCACTGCACGATCCGATCGTTCTTCAGCACGTGGACGAACACGGCCGGCCGCAGGCGCACCTGGCACACGGTGCAGCGCTCGCCTTCGGCGCGGGCGACCGCAGTGCCGCGCACCTTGGCGATGCGAACGAATGTGTCGATGAGGCCCTTGTCGCTCAGGCCGGCAATCGCCTTCTCGCGGGCGGCGCCGCATTCGGCAACCACGCCCTGCTGCACCTTGACGTCGGCCTCGATGGCGCCGCGCTCGGTGCCGACCTTGACCTGCGCCGCTGTGAGGGCGGCCTCGGCCTTCTTGATGGCGGCGTTGATCTCGTCGGCCTCCATCATGTTGATCAGGATCTTCTCTTCCTGCTGCCCAACGCCGATCGCGGCGGCTTCGATCTGGTGCTGCATCGCCTTGAACTCTTCGTTGGTCTTGACCTGCATCAACTGGTCTTGGTATTTGCTTTGCCGCTGCTGGACGGCGGCGAGGTCCTTGTCCGCAAGGCCGCGGCGGGTCTTGCTTTCGGCGAGGGCGTGCCTGGCCGAGTCGAGAGCGGCGGTGGCGGCGTGCAGCAGGGCGTCGAGCGCGGCAATGCGGCCGGGGGCCTCCGCGATGGCCTTGGCGGCCACCGCGGCTTTGCTTTCGATCTCTTGCAGTTGGATCAGTCGTTCAAGATCGGGAAGCATTAGTCCTTAAAAAAGTGGGCCCACCTGGATTCGAACCAGGGACCAACCAGTTATGAGCCGGCCGCTCTAACCAACTGAGCTATGGGCCCTCGGTTACGAACGACCTTCGAGGAACGCCCGCAGTTTACGCGATCGCGACGGGTGACGCAGCTTGCGCAGCGCCTTGGCCTCGATCTGGCGGATGCGTTCGCGGGTCACCGCGAAGTTCTGGCCGACCTCTTCGAGCGTGTGCTCGCTGCCGTCGCCCACGCCGAACCGCATCTTGATGACCTTCTCCTCGCGCGGCGTCAGCGTCTTCAGCACCGACTCGGTCTGTTCCTTCAGGTCGAGGTTGATCACCGCTTCCGACGGCGACACCGCGGAACGGTCCTCAATGAAGTCGCCGAGATGCGAGTCTTCCTCTTCGCCGATCGGGGTCTCGAGCGAGATCGGCTCCTGCGCGATCTTGAGGACCTTGCGGACCTTCGAGACCGGGATGTCCATGCGCCGTGCGATCTCTTCCGAGGTCGGTTCGCGGCCCAGTTCCTGCACCAGCGCCCGCGAGGTGCGGATCAACTTGTTGATGGTCTCGATCATGTGGACCGGGATGCGGATGGTCCGCGCCTGGTCGGCAATCGCGCGCGTGATCGCCTGGCGAATCCACCACGTCGCGTAAGTCGAGAACTTGTAGCCGCGGCGGTACTCGAACTTGTCCACGGCTTTCATCAAGCCGATGTTGCCTTCCTGGATCAGGTCGAGGAACTGCAGCCCGCGGTTGGTGTATTTCTTGGCAATCGACACCACCAGCCGGAGGTTGGCTTCGACCAACTCCTTCTTCGCCTGTTCGGCCTGCGCTTCGCCGCGCATGATCACTTCGAGCGTGTGGCGGAGGTGTTCGACGCTCTCTTCGAGATCCTCGGTGCGGGTCTTGATCTCGGCCTTGAGATCGTTCATCCGCTTGGTCATCGCCTTGCGCTCGTCGTCCTTGAGCTTGGGCTTGCGGACCTTGAGGGCGAGCTCTTTCTTCAGCTTGTCGTGCTCGCGCTGCTGCTTCGAGACGCGCTCGACGATGTCCTTCACTTCTTCGATCAGGCGGCGCTTGACCGGTTCGGTGAACGCGATCTTACGGATGTAGCGCGAGGCCTCGACCTGGCCGCGCATCAGCTTCCAGCGCTGGCGGCGGTACTTCTTCTTGTCGGCCTTCGGAATGGCCTCGAGCTTCTCGTCGTGCTTCTCGACCGCGAGCCGCGCCTTGCGCACGGCGTCGACCTGCTTCAGGAACTGCTGGGCGCGCGCTTCGATGCGGTCGTCGGTGATCTCCTCGTCGTTGAAGATCACCAGTTCACGAATGGTGCGCTTGCCGGCCTTCAGCCCGTCGCCCATGCTGATGACCGCCTTGGTGATGGCGGGCATGCGCGAGATCGACTTGATCACCGAGAGCTTGCCGCGCTCGATGCGGCGGGCAATTTCCACTTCGCCTTCGCGCGTCAGCAGCGGCACGGTGCCCATCTCGCGCAGGTACATGCGGACGGGGTCGTTGGTCTTGTCGAGCGAGCCCGGGGTCAGGTCCAGCTCGGGGCCTTCGCCCTCGGGACCCTCGTGACGCTCAATGCCTTCGCGTTCGAGCTTGTAGCCCTTCTCCGAATCCACCAGCTCGATGCCGGCGCTGGCGAAGACGGCCAGCAATTCCTCGAGGTCATCGGGGTTGGCCGTCAGATCCGCTGGCAGCAGGTCATTGACCTCGTCGTACAGGAGGTATCCCTTCTCCTTGCCAATGACAATGAGCTGACGGACTTCATCGAATTTCTCTTCGAGCGCCAAGGCCATATCGCGTGCGACCCCCAAAACCGGTGTGTAGGGACAACCCCTGCTAGGTTTGTCCTCCAGAGAGCGGAGCCCTCTATTATAGCTCTTTTGGCGGCTTCATCGCCTCGAGAGCGCGAACCATTCGCGTTTTCCGCGCCAGCAGCGCCGTCGATGCGGGACCGCGATCTCCCATATTCTGCAAGCGGTTGAGCTCCCTTTGGACGTCGGCCAGCTCACGCTCGAGCCGCACGTACTTCAGGGCCACGACGCATAAATCCGAGAGGATCGCGGGAGCAGATGGTTCAGCG
The DNA here is from genome assembly GCA_038919385.1 of Vicinamibacterales bacterium. Classification (GTDB taxonomy): domain Bacteria; phylum Acidobacteriota; class Vicinamibacteria; order Vicinamibacterales; family UBA2999; genus 12-FULL-67-14b. Next base: position 54,049 of record JBCKZH010000007.1, read on the forward strand.
GCCACCGAGGCCAGCAGTTCCGCCTCCTGAGTACTTAGACGCTCCATCAGCGCACTTGGCACATCGTCTGGTTTCACGTCGAGTTCCTGCGCCGTCCGGAGAATGTTGGCCGTGCTAAGTCCTTTCAAGTCTTCTGGTTCGAGCTGCCTCAGCCACTGCATGGTGCCCGCCGGGTCGTGAACCAGACTCCAGATGAGGCCCTTTTCGGCCTTCCGGACATTCCCCTGAAGGCTCGGCACCCGCTCGGCCGGCAATTCGGTCTTGCGATTGGCGGCTGCCTTCCTGATCTCGGCTCGAACCACGTCTTCCGTGACCCTCGCCTTGTGGGCGAGGCGGTCGGCGAACTGGTCGCGGACGGCCGGGTCGGGAATGCGAGCGGCAACCCCGAGCATCCGCTTGAGGAACTCACGGCGGTTGTCGTCGCGAGTCAGGTCGAATTCCGCCGCCGCGCGATCGAGCAGGAACTCCAGGTAGGGGCGGGAGTGCTTGAGCTGTTCCCTGAAGCCCTCGGCACCTTGCTTCTGGATGAACGTGTCCGGGTCGCCGCCGCCCGGCAGGGTCATCACGTTGACGACGAAGCCTTCGGCCACCAGCAGTTCCGAACTGCGTTCGGCCGCGGTCTGGCCGGCGCGGTCGGGGTCGAAGCACAGCACCGTCTTCGACGTGAAGCGATGCAGCATCCGCGCCTGCTGCGGCGTCAGCGCCGTGCCGCAGGTCGCCACCACCGGAAAGCCGCCGGCCTGGTAGACCTGTGCGAAGTCGAAATACCCCTCGACGATGATCGCGTAGCGCACCTTGCGCAGATCGGCCTTGGTCAGGTTCAGCCCGTAGAGCGTGCGGCTCTTGGTGTAGATCGGCGTCTCGGGCGAGTTCAGGTACTTCGGCTGCTGATCCTTGTCCAGCGCCCGGCCGCCGAAGGCGATGACCGTGCCGGTGTCACGCGCGATCGGGATCATCAAGCGGTTCCTGAACCGATCCGCCTCGCTCCCGTCATCGCGCCGACTGATGAGGCCGCTGGTCACGAGCTGTAACGGCGAGAAGCCCTGCTTGAGCAACCGTTGCCGCAACGCATCCCGGCCTTGCGGGGCAAAGCCGATCTGCAGTTTCCCAATGGTCTCCTGCGTGAGCCCGCGTTCCTTCAGCAGGTACTCGCGGATGCGCGCACCGGCCGCCGACTCGAGTTGTTCGCGAAAATGCGTGACCGCGATCTCGTGGATCTTGACGAGTGCCTCGCGTTCTGCGGCCGTCTCGCGTTGCTCACCGGTGGCTTCCATCTCGGGGATGGGGATGCCGAAACGCAGCGCCAGCGTGCGCACCGCTTCCTGGAAGCCGATCTTGTCCTGCAGCTCGATGAACTTGAAGATGTCGCCGCCGACGCCGCAGCCGAAGCAATGGAAGAAGCCCTTGTCGCGATTCACCGTGAACGACGGCGTCTTCTCGCCATGGAAAGGACAGAGGCCCTTGTAGGTGGCGCCCGCCTTGCGCAGCGACACCGAGTCCGACACCACGGTCACGATGTCGGCTGCGGCGCGCACTTCGTCGATGAAACTTTGGGGGAACAGGGCCAATTCAGCCTTCAGCCGTCGGCCTTCAGCCTTCAGCGATCAGTATTCAGCTTACTGCTTTCAGCGGCGAACAGCTGATCTATGCCGCGACCATGGCTTGGAGGCTTCGCGTTTGCATCGAGAACTTACGGCGATGATACACATCGCGATAATTGGCCGGTGTGGGTGGCTGTCGGCGCTGTGGAAGGTCAGACTTCGCTCTTTTGCGGTCCGCGAAAAGAGCGTTCATGGATGACGCAGCCCTTCTGCTCGGGCGAACCCACGATCGCGTGCGAAGACGATCGCCTGTGTGCGCGTCCAGACGCCCAGCTTGTCGAAGACGTTCGAGACGTGGTTGCGAACCGTCTTGTTGCTGATCGACAGGCGCTCGGCAATCGCCGTGTTGCCAAGGCCTTCGGTAACGAGCGACAGAATTTCGCGCTCGCGCACCGAGAGTGAGCCAAACGCCGGATCCTCGTGGTCGCCAGGCGCAGCAACCCCCATGAAGTCGAGCACCGCCTCGCGGAAACGGGCCCACGCCGGCTCGTGCTCGAGGAGAATGTGGTTTTTGGAGTCGAGCTCCACGAACTGGGCGTTCGGAAGGCCGGACGCAAGGACGTGGCCCTGCGAAAGCGGAACGGCCGCATCCTCACGTGCGTGGAGGACGAGCGTCGGTGCCTTGACCTGCGGGAGCAAATCGACGATGTCAATCTCCGATCGGCTCTGGAACAATTCGGCTGCGTTGTGTCCGGAGGCCGTCTTGAGACAGAGATCGTTGAACCACGCCAATTGTTCGTCGGTCGCCTCCGGAACGAAGCGCGACGTGAACAGCTGACGAAACACAGGGTTGTTCCGGCCCCACCCGGCGCGCATCAGTTCAGTAATGGAGTCGTATTCCCGCGCTGGAGCCGGATCGGTACGACGGGCCCAACCCTGGGCGTACGCGCCATAGAGCAGCAGCCGTGACACGCGCTCGGGATGGCGCGCGGCGTAACGGACGCACGCGGCCCCACCCTGCGAGATGCCCAGCAACGTGAATGGCTCGCGGCAGGCCGCGGCGTCCACCACGGCTTCCAGGTCCGCGAGCTGTCGTTCAAACGACAGGTCGGCGGTGTTCCAGTCTGTCATCCCGCAGCCCCGCTCGTCGTACCGCACGAAGCGGAAGTGGCCGGCAAAGAACCGCATCCAGTGGCGCCAGACCGGGCTCTCCCACTCGTACTCGAGATGCGTGAGCCAGTTCGCAGCCTTGACCAGCGTGGGTCCGGTGCCGGCTTCGGCCCATGCAAGCCGCACCCCATCGCTGGCCTGCAGGTAACGGATGAGCTGGGAGGACATTTGTCCCATATGGGCGCCTCGGATTCTAGCCAAATCGGGACAGAGGTCCCATGTTATCTGGTCCTGCCACGTCGGACACTAGCTACTTCCCGGGGGAAATGACGATGCAGATTATTCCTTGATGCCGTTTCACGTGGGAGCGACCACGGCCATCGTGACCGTCTCGGGGCGCCGCTCCAGGCTCGCGAGGATCCAAAAACGATTTCTACGCGCAGGCGCTGGCGAAGATCGAACGGGCGCACGCCAGGGATCTGGACGATGTCCGCGAGATGGCGAAGCGGAACCTGATTGAGCCGGCACGGCTGCTGGCGTTCTTCGACCAGATCGCGCCGGAGTTGTATCGCTATCCGGCCATCGACCCGCCGTCGTTCCGCCGCGCGGTGGAAGGCGCGGTAGAGGACCTCGGCGGCTGAAGGGACGCCGAAGAACCTGCGCCGTGCCCAGCGCGCCGCGAGGCGGGGTCACCGCGCCAGCGGCCGCAGCTGCTTCCACCGCTCGATGAAGGCCACCGCGGCGGCCACCAACGATTCGGCATCCTCACGTCCCCGCTCGGCGGTGGCCGCTTTCAGGTCGCGCGTGCTCCACACGCCCGTCTCGGTCATCTCCTTCGTGGACTTCCCGGTGTTCGTATTGATAGTCATCAGTACGCCTGTTATCATCAACGTATGGCTGCGACCCGCCGCATTACCGCGAACCTGCCGGAAGATCTGCTCGATCAGGCCATGCGGTCGACCGGCCGGGGTATTACGGAGACGCTGGTCGAGGGCCTCGAGCGTCTCCGCCGTGCCGACGCTCACCGTAAAGCCCTGGCGCTCAAGGGCAGGGTGCGCCTGACCGTCGACCTCGAGACTTCCCGTGAGCGGCGTCGTCGTTGACACGTCGGTGTGGATCGAGTTCTTCGCCGGCCGGCCGGCCGAGCGCCTTGAAGAGGCGTTGCGTCTCGGCGCGGTGGTGCTATCGCCAGTCGTCGCCGCGGAGCTGCTGAGCGGGGCGCGCCACCCGCGCGATCGCTCGGCCCTGATCGATCTGTTGACCGATCTTCCGCTGCATCCGACCCCCTTCGCCCACTGGATCGCCGTCGGCGATCTGCGCGCGGCCCTCCGGCGACGCGGCCTCAGCGTCTCTACGCCCGACGCGCACGTGGCGCAGTGCGCCATCGAGCGTGACGCTCTGCTCCTGTCGAACGACGCCGTATTCCGGCGAGTCGCGAAGCTGTCGGCGCTGCAACTGGCTACTTCCTGATCCCGTCCGCCCAGTTCAGCACGACGACGATTGGCGACGTCGTCTCCGCGGCGGCAGTCGACTCCGGACGCGGAATCAGAAAGCGCTGCCCGTCAGGCGACACGGCGTATGTGTGATAGCGACCAGCAACGCGTATCCGTGCGCGATGCGGTTCCTCAAGCCCACCCCTTCACGCAGCGCAGTTGCCAGGTCTCGCGGAATTGCCCCGCGCTCCGACCGCCCATCGAATGTGGATCCCGCATCGTCCGGGACGCGCCACCCGCATCGGCCACCCAATGCGCGGCCAAGTCGATGCACTCCTGAAGCGCAAGAGACAAATAGAAGACGGCGAGGTCGCGGTCCTTGGTCGCTGAGAGAAAGGCATCGACGTCGCGGCCGAACAGACTCTCCGCGTCCTGCAGCCACGCCGTCGCCCGGCCGATCCGGGCGCTGGCTACGTCACGCTGGACCACGACCGGCCGGCGCAGTAGAATGCGCCCTTAATGACATGCCCTGTGTGTCGAGCCGATCGGCCCGAAGGGAACCACATCTGCCCGACAGGTGCGGCGCGAGCGGAAGAACCCGGGTCGCAACCGATCGATTCGCTGCAGATACGTTTGCAGAAGGCTGTCGAGGGGCAATATGCGGTGCTGCGGCTGCTCGGTCGCGGCGGGATGGCGGCGGTATACCTCGCGCGGGATCGAGAGCTGGACCGGCTCGTGGCGCTCAAAGTTTTGCCACCTGACGTTGGCGGAAACGCCGAGAGCCGGGCGAGATTCCGACGTGAGGCACGGCTTGCCGCGAAACTGACCCATCCCAACATCGTGCCCTTGCATAGCTTCGGCGAGAGTGACGGGCTGATGTACTTCGTCATGGGCTACGTCTGCGGAGAATCGCTCGCCGATCGCTTGCGTCGCGAGGGCCGCATTTCACAGGAGGAAAGCAGGCTCAAGCTCGCGCAGCTTTGCGAGGCGCTCGAATATGCCCACGGCAAAGGGGTGATTCATCGGGACATCAAGCCGGACAACATCTTGCTCGACGACGAGACGGGCCAGCCGCTGCTCGCGGATTTCGGGATCGCCAGGGCAGCGGGACACGGCGGAACGGTGACCGAGGTCGTGGGAACGGTGCACTACATGTCGCCGGAGCAGGCGATCGGTGCCACGTCGGTAGATGGCCGCAGCGATCTGTATTCTCTGGGCGTCGTGGGTTATGTGATGCTCGCCGGCCAGACACCTTATGACGCGCGTACCTTTGCGGCTTTTGTGGCCCAGCAGGCGGGCGCAGATCCGCCCCCGCTCGTAAGCCGAGTGCCCGACATTGCACCTGACCTCGGGGCCGCCATCATGCGCTGTCTCGCACGAGAGGTGACCTCACGCTGGTCCGACGCTCGTGCGTTCAAGCAATCGCCCGGTGCGGCGCTCGAGGACGATTCGGAGCGGCTGCCGGGCGAGTTGCGGGAGGTCACGGGCGCGCTTTTCTGGAGCCTGGTGTTGGGGTGGATCGCCGCAAATATCGCCGCCCGTGCACTTCCGGTGTCTGTATTCGGCTGGTGGCCCGTCCTGTGTGCGGTGTTCCTCCCGGCGGCCCTTTACGTGACCACCGCCGCGGTACACA
>JBCKZH010000008.1:0-58131 GCA_038919385.1 Vicinamibacterales bacterium
TGATCAACACCGTCCTGGACGACGCGGCGGCGACGCCCATCACGCTGATCCTCAACTGGCGGCCGGACGCGAAGAAGTAAGACTCGCCGCGGCACCTACACGTATACGTGGTAAAGTGATACGTATAGAGCCTTACGATGAGAGCGAAGCTCACCGTCACGATCGATGAACGCGTGGTGCCCGCGGCCAAACGCTACGCGCGGCGGCAGGGTCTGTCGCTGTCGCGCGTCATCGAGCAGGCGTTGCGCGACATCAGCGCCGAGGGGACCCCGACGTTCTCGACGCGCTGGCGTGCCCAGTTCAAGGCGTCGCGCCGGAAAGACGCGCGCTACACGCTGCTCGCGAAGAAGTACCTGTGATCCTGCTCGTCGACACCGGCATCCTGATCGATGTCGCGCTGGATCGGCGTCCCCATGCCGGCGCCGCCGGCGACTTGCTGGATGCGCTCGAGCGGCGTGCCGCGACCGGGTTCATGGCTTGGCACAGCGTGGCGAACTTCCACTATCTCGTCGTCTCGAAGCAGGGCGCGTCGGCGACCAAGGCGTTCCTGCTGGAACTCCTGCGGTTCATCCAGGTGGCACCGACATCGACCGACAGCGTGCGGTACGCGGCCAGCCTGCCGATGCGCGACTTCGAAGACGCCCTGCAAGTGGCTGCGGCGGTGGCGTGCGGGGCGCATACGGTGGCCACGCGCAACACGCGGGACTACGTGCGCTCGCCGGTCAGAGCCGCAACACCGGACACGCTCCTCAAGGAACTCACGGGATAGCACTCACGCGCCTTGGCCCCTACGAAGTCACTGCCCAAATCGGCGTGGGCGGCATGGGAGAGGTCTATCGCGCCCACGATCGTCCCGTGGGCTGCTGTCAGGGCGTGACCGTCACCTTCACGTAACCGTTCGTCCAGCAGCACTGGTTGCCGGGGGACGTGTCGAGGCGGCCGAAATTGTCAGCCCGGGCACGGATGACATAGTCGCCCGGCATTGAGAAGGTGGCCGAGGCCTTGACCGTCCCCGTTGTTTCCGGGATCGGCTGCTTCCGCACACTGAACACGACCGGGCCTGGACCGGAGTGTTTGTACCACCACACGTTCATCGCGGCTTTCACCCCTCCGCGCGGCTTGATCGACAGGGTTTCCACTTCCCGTACGCTGTCGTCGTTGATCCAGACGGTCAGATCGAGCGGCGTGCCGACCGCGACGTTCAACGGGTCGCCCTGGATTCCCGTGGGGCCGCGGCCCGTTGGACCGTCGGGCCTGAAGCGGAGAAGTGGGGGAACCGACCCCATGGCCATGGGCCAGCTGAGCTGGTAGGCGCCCGTTTTCGTACTGGCGGGCACGCGGTGGATTTGCCCTTGGTAGCGCAGTGTCCAGACCACCTCGCCACGAAAACTGGTCGGCACTGTGACGGTGAACACGCCTCGTTCCCGATCGCGACGGTCGATGCGAGCGCCGGCGCCGTCACCGAAGTCACTGATGACAGGCGGGAACGAGGTCGGCTGCCGTCCGTGGAACTCCTTCGGCTCGATCAGGTTGTCCGGGCCGAGGGCAATCTCCGGCACCTCCGTCCGATTGAGATTGGAGTAGCCGAACGAAAACGTGGTCGTGCCGTCCGGATTGGCGTACCAGCCGTCGAAGAACGGCGCCACCCTGAGCCCGTTCGGCGAGAGGGGATAAAGCGGTCGCGGCACCTGGGCTCCCACCGGTGTGGCGCTGACCAACGTCGCCCCCACCAGGGCGCTGACAAGCCATCGTCCGAGCACGAGTCCTCCTACCGTTGCTGGCTGTTCTGTGTGGTCGTCTTCCTGCGCGATTCGCGTTCGGCGGCGATCCGGTCGTAGCCTTTGTCGTCCAGGTGCGTCACCGCGATCCAGGCATGGGACATCTCGTCGGCCGTCCGGGAGCCGGGCCCCACAAACTGACTCGGATCGGGGTTCTGCTTGTTCGCGCTCGTGTTGTCGTAGTAGCCAGTGATCACGAGGACGGCGCCTTTCGGCACGAGCGGCGCGGCGTCGTCGGCGTAGATGTGGCTGGTATGCCAGTAGTTGGTCCAGTTGGAGACCGAGCTGACCATCTCGAGTCTGCCCGTCTCGGGGTAGAAGATCTCAAGGGTCTTCGCCACCAGGCGGAAGTGGCCGTGGGGCTGGAAGCTGTCGATCCTGACCGGGGTCTTGAACGTGTGGAACCCCTGGGTCATGGCCGTCGTGTTGGGCGGAAGCTCGAGTTCGCTGCCCTTCATCAGCAGCGAATACAGCTTGAGGTCCTGCTTGTAGGTGGCCTGATGGGTCTCGGGATAGAGCCACACGCCCATCTCGAGGACGTCGTCCTTGAGCTCCTCGCCGATTGGGTAGTAGTGAACGTCCCACCGGACCATCGAGTTGGCCGGGAGCGTCCGGCAGCCGTCCGGAGGCACGACTTCCCCGATCTTACCGAGGGCGTACTCGGAGAGCCGCTCCTGTTCGACATACTGGCCGGTCTTCTCATCGAAGACGAGCAGCTCGCTGTTGGCGTGGTGAGCGGCGGCGCGCCCCTTCGGGGATGGCTTGACGGAGACCGCCTTGATGCATCGATCCTTGGTCAAGCCGGTCGGAACAACCGGTCGCCACCAGACGTCTTGTCCGCGCGCTGGCAGCGTGAACGGCTTGGTGCGGACCACGATGTCCGGCGGGCCGAATTCGTCCGCGTAGGCCCACTTGGCGGGATCTGCGAACTTGGCGGGCGGCGGCAGGTCGGAAGGATTACCTTGGGGGGCACCGCTGTCGACCCAACGGACGATCGTCTGGGTCTCCTTCTCGGTCAGCCGGAGGTCTTCTTTCAGGTCCTGAATGCCAATGTGGCGGTCGTAGCGGTAGGGCGGCATCTCGCCCAGCACGACCTTCTGCTTGATTGCCCGAGCCCAGGGGCGCACTTCCTGGAACGTCGTGAGTGGCATCGGCCCGATGGCATTAGGCTGGTGGCACTGCTGGCAGTTCTTCTGGAAGATGGGGGCAATGTCCTTGGCGAAGGTCACCGCATCCCGGCCGGTTGACTGGGCGGCGGCAGGCAGGGCCGAGGCGAGAGCGAAGAGCATCGCCACCGCAAGTGCCCGGGTGCCGATCCGGACGCCCGAACTGATGTAGCCGAAGCGCGTCATGGCCATCTACTTTACCTCGCGCGCATTCTACCAGAGGGAAGGGGTCTTGTGAACCGGCAAGTTTGCCGGTGGCTTGACTTCCCGGATCTGCGCGCCGGGCACCCCTTCAGGGGGTGCCCGGCGATGGCCTACTGCCGGGCCAGCAGATTTTCTAACACCCAGTATTCGCTGTTCTTGAAGCCGGCGTTGAACGCGATCCGTTGTCCGTCCGGATGGATTGAAATGTCGCGCAACCCTTCCATCTCGAGTCCCGTCGACACCGGCGCGCCGCCATCGACGGGCACGCGCCACAAGGTCGTCGGACGGATCGGCGTTGGGGAATCGGCCGCTGATTCCGTCCATCTCGTCACGAGTATGTGCTTGGCGTCAGCGGTCCAGCCCCACACGACGACCCGTTCGCCCCGCGCGCGCAATAGCTCGCGGGCTTCGCCCTTGCCTTCTTGAACCTTGAGCGCCACCCATTCACCGGTTGAGTCTTTGCCAAACGCGGTGTAAGCGACCGCAGAGGAGCGAGGTGACGCGGCTTGAAACCCAACCCGCGTCACACCCGGTTCCGCCCACTTGCGCGTCGTCCCGGTCAGTACATCGGTCACCGTGATGTGTCCATCCTTCCATACGGCCATCGCCATCCGGCCGCTTAGATCGAGATCGAACATGGCGACGGCCGGGTCAGAGAAATCAAGGCGACGGATCGGACGGCCGCTGTCGGAATCCTGCAGCACAACAGCTCTTTGCTGGATGTAGACGAGTCCCTCCGGCAACCAGCGAGCCTTTCGCGCGGCTTTACTCATCATCTGCGTCGCCCCTGTTGAGCGGTCGACGATAAACAGACTGAAAACAAATTGGCCGAAAGCGAGAATTTGTCGGCCGTCTTCCGACCATGCCCACGGGCGTCCCATTTTTTGGTCCGACGGCACACGTTCCTCGAGACCCGTCGTCGTGTCGTATACCCAGATCTCGCGCGGGCCGTCGGCACGGCGTTCCGATGTATATGCGACAAAGCGGCCGTTGCGCGACCATACCGGATAGAAATTCGATACTGCCTGCCGCGGCGAAACGGCTTCCGGTGCGGATTTGGAACCGTCGAGGGCACCGACATACACCTCGGCAAAACCGACCGAGAGCAGGTAGTGCAGCGCGCCATCACGCGTGAAACCGCGCGGCCAGACGCGCCCGACATCCTCCTTGATGAGGCGCGGTTCAGCCTTCGGACGGCCGTTGGCCATCGGCACTATCCACGCCGAGAGCGCACGGTTGCGATCGCTAAAAAACACAATCGCATCGCCATCGGGCGTCCAGAGCGGTTTGGTGTCTTGACCTGGCGAGGCCGCGACCGGCCATTGCGCGCCGGTGTGCGTATCGAGCACGAAGATATCGCGCTCCCGCTTTGAGCCGGCCTGCGGATAGTCGTATGCGACGTACCGGCCATCAGCAGAGAACGTCATCAGCTCCGGTGATTCGGTGCCGAGCGTGTGCACCTTTCGCACCGCACCGTCCGCCGCAGCCACGAGCGCAATGCTGTTTGTACCATCGGGCTCGGCAATGACGGCAAGAATCAATGAGCCATCGTGTGACCATCGGTGAACAACGAGATCGACGTCGTCGAGCAAGATGCGGTGACCGGTACCGTCTGCGCCAACGACGTGTAGCGAACCTTTGTCGCGCAAATACCAAGCGACGGCAACGGTCGTACCGTCTGGAGAAAGCGCCACGTTTCCCACACCGCCGTTCGTCCGGTCCTCATTGAGGATTCCCAGCGGGTGATAGGTGCCGGCACTGAAGTCGACAATCGCGGCATCGCCCGTTTCAATCGCCATCCCGGCGGCGTACCGTCCGTCATCGGACGGGTTGCTCATGACAAAAATCCCTGGCGGCGGCGTCATCTTCTTGGCGGTAACGGTGAGGGCTGCGGCATTTCCTGATCTGGGCGCACCGCCGAAGCCTGAGAGCACGCCGGCGCGTACCGCCCACGTGGCCGCGATACCAATCGCCACGACGGCGGTCGCCGCGAGAAGCCGCCATCGACCGCGATGCGGCAGCACGGTGGGTTCGATCGCCGCCGTACCGCGCGTGGCAGCATCGAGTGCCGCCTCGAGATCTCCCGCGGTTGCAAATCGCGTCGATGGCTCAGCCGCCGTGGCCTGTTCGATCGCTTTCACGAAGGCGGCCGGAAGATCCGGGCGCACGTCGCGCAGCCTCGCGCGCGTTCCTCGCTCGTGTGCATCCCTGATTTCGATGAGTGAATGACCAGTGACCGGGAAGCTGCGCGTCACGAGGTAGTAGAGCAACGCGCCCAGCGCATAGATATCGGTCCGCTGATCCGCGACGCCGCCCGTGAAGAGCTCCGGCGCCATATATAGTGGCGTGCCCATCATCTCGGGTCGCGCTGAGGGATCGCCGCGATAATCATGGCCGGCGCCGAAGTCCATCAACACCACCCGGCCGCCTTCTTCGCGCATGACATTGCGCGCGGTCATGTCGCGATGCAGCAGGCCGGCGCGGTGCACGGCCGCCAGCGCCTGGCACAGATCGATACCGACAGTGGCCGCTTCGCGAGCCCCGAACACGCCTTGCTGCTCGACGATCTGATGGAGTGTCCGGCCGCTGATGAATTCCATCCAGAGGCCGACGCGTCCATCGCGTGGCTCGGCGCCGTACACCGTAATCACGTTGGGATGCCTGACACGCGCCAGCAGCCGTCCTTCGTTGACCACGCGCGCTGGGTCGCTCAGCGACGCGGACGGATCTTCAGATAAAGGGCCGGCCCGCAGGAGTTTCAGCGCGACCTCGCGATCGAGATGTGTATCCCACGCGCGGTACACCTCACCAAACGTGCCACGTCCGACCGTCTCGAGCAGCCGGAGATGACCCCAGGCGATCGCCGGGCGCGTCTCGTCGAGCGCGGCCGCCGCGCCAGGCATCGATGAGCGGGAAGGGTCGAGATCGCGATGCAGCGCCGCGATCTCGGCGAGGACCTGCAGCTGCCTGACGACCGCTTGATCGTCGGCATCACCGGTCGACTGCGCCGTCGGCCAGTCGACCGGCGTGCCGTCAAGGATCGCCGACGCCAGAATGCCGAGCCGGGTCTCTCTGTCGTTATCCACGCATCTCCTCGGCGAGCTTGATGAGCGCTCGCTTTGCCGCTTTGCGCGCCGCATCGGCCGAACGTCTGCCGGTGGCGTCGGCCAGTTGCTGGTAGTCGTAACCAAGCTCGATGGTGGCGACGATCAACTCGCGATCGGTATCGGTCAGGCGCGCCAGCGCCGACTCATACCGATCCACGGCCTCCTGGCCCACGGCCTGTTCGAGCGGCGATGGCCCCGCATCCGCATGTTCCGGGTCGAGCTCGCTCATCTCGGGACGTCGCCCGACCCGCCGAATGTGGTCGCGGATGCGGTTCATCACCGCCTGCCGCAAATACGCTTGCAGGGCTCCCTCGCCGCGCGCGTCGAAGGTCTCAATTCTCTTAAACGTCTGGACCACCGCATCCTGGACAACGTCGTGCGTGTCGGCCACGTCGCGCGCCCATTGGGGCAATCGACCGCGGGCCCAGCGCTGTAGTGGGGGAATACAGCGGCAGAACAGCGCCTCGCTGGCCGCTGTATCACCGGCGCGCGCCCGTTCGAGCAGGGAGATGGTGGAGTCGGCCGGGCTCGCTGGCTGCGGGTCGGAGACGTCGTCCATAGGGAGGGGAAGGCGCTCATCCTAACCGATTTGACGGACAAAAAATAACTTTGTCCGATTTTGCAGGCACAGGCGTTTCCTCAAATAGCGGAATTCACCGCGTCAGGAGCGGCAATTGAAAACAACCCCCATTGTGATTTTTGGTCTGGCGCTGGCGTTTGGTCTGGCCGCCGATGCTTCCGCCCAGAAAGGCAAAACGACGTCTTGTGGGCCCGACGAGTATCTGAACCTACAGGTGATCGGGACGCCGACGGCGCCCAACTACAAAGTGCTGGTGTCAGACGGCAAAGGGCTTTACAAGAACGGCGAGTCCAGTAACGTCCTGGTTCGCTTTCAAGTCGACAACTGCACGCACGATTTCACGCCCAACTTCAGCAATTCGAACCGCTCGCTGGTCGCGCTGCTTCCGCTTCCAACTGGCAACATCGCCAGTCAATTCCTGAACTTTGACCGTGTGCGAAGCGTCCCCGTCACGCCGTCGTCACTGTTTACCTACGAAGAACGCGCGCCGTGGCTGGGCTCGCCGTTCTGCACCAATGGCGTGCAAAAGACCTCCGACGGGAAGATCGTGAAAAACGCCGACGGCTCGTATCAGGACAACTACGCCGGTTGCGGCGTGGACGCCAGCGGCAACGCCTACGTGTTGCGCGCGGGATCAGTGGGCTTCGGAGGCGAGGCGCGTCTCGGGTTCAACGTGTCGGCGATTGACCGGCCTCTCGAGTGTCCCACCAGCGATCCCGTGCCCAACAAGTGTACAGCGTCTCACCTTCGCGTCTACCACCCATTTTCGGACGTGTGGGTCATTCGGGCCGATGCCACCGCGATGGCGGCCTACCAGGTCTGGGTCGGGGGCAAGACGCAGGCATATGTGTATAAGTGGTCCGAAAACGTGCCGCTCGAATTCATCATCACCAAGCCGTAGTTAACGAGCCGCGGCCGTCCAGCGACGGCCGTGGCGACGCGCCCGTGATCGGCACGCATTTAACAGATCGACAACGGCAGATCGTGGGGCTGTTGGCGCAAGGCGGGACCAACCGCGAGCTTGCTCTTCGGCTGAGGGTTAGCGAGCAGACGGTCAAGAACCAGCTGTCGCGCATCTACGCGAAGGTCGGCGTCCGGAATCGGCTGGAGCTCGCCGTCCATGCAGCGCGCCATGGTCTAGGATCCGACGACGGCAGAGGCCGGTAATTTTTTTGCCCGCCGTAGGTACGAACGTACTACAAGCCCTGGATGTGCCTTGATACGCTATGCGGCGCCGATGCGGCGTCAGTGAGGATTCGAATCGTGATTGCCCCCTTCGTTGCTCTCGCCACCATAGTGCTTGCTGTCATGTGCTCGGTACCCGCGGCCGCCGCCCAGACCGGTAGTTCCATAATTACCGGTACGGTTCACGACCATACCGGTGCGGTCGTGCAGGGTGCGGCCATTACCATCGCGGCTCCGACGCTGATTGGCGGAGAACAGGCGACCGCCACCAACGCCGAGGGCGTGTATCGATTCTCGGTCTTGCCGTCGGGCACCTACGCGGTCGGCGTCCAGCGTGACGGCTTTCGAACCATTCGCCGCGCGGACGTTCGCGTCCCGTCGAGCAGTTCGGTGGTGATCGACTTCTCCCTCGAATTGGCGGCGATTCAGGATCGGCTCGAAGTCCAGGGCCGGTCGCCGATGGTTGACGTGAAATCAGCCTCAGTGCCGACCCGGCTTGACGCGGACCTCCTGCACAACCTGCCGACCTCGCGCTCGTATGCCTCGCTCATCAACCTCGTGCCTGGGATTTCGGCAGATGTCTCGTTTGGCGGCAGCCAGAAGAGCAACGAGATACTCGTCGATGGCGTCCGCGGAACCGAGCCGCTGTTCCAGGATCCGGTCATGCGGGTTAATCAGAACTGGGTCGAAGAAATGCGGGTCGTGTCGCTCGGCGCGACCGCCGAACACGGCGGCTTCAGCGGCGCGGCCGCCCTGGTGACCTTACGGTCTGGCACCAATCGCTTCAACAGCCTGGGAGAGTTTTGGACGACGCAACCCGGCTGGCTGGCGAGTAATACCGGGCAGCTGTCCGAGTCCCTGCAGAAGCGATTCCTGTCTCGGCAAATCTTTCATTGGAACGATTCGAGCGTGCAGGCTGGTGGTCCGATCCGGCGCGATCGGCTCTGGTTCTTCTCCGGCCTGCAGTTCGCGCAGCACGAAGACCGGCCGGCCGGCTTCAGCGGGCCGGGATCGCGCGACGAGCGCGACCTGCAATTCGTCTTCAAACCGACGGCGTCGTTGTCGCCGCGTATCCGCGTTGACGGATTTGCCTCGCTGGGGCAGAGCCACGTCGACGGTGAATACATCGGGACGGATACGCCGATCGAAACCTCAAATGACGTGCGGCAGGGCCAAATCAGCTGGAATGCCCGCTCGACGTGGGCCGTCAGCGACGCGACGGTCGCCGAATTCCGGCATGGCGGATACGACATTCGTCATGTCGTAGACCCGCATGCGCCCGCGACGCGTCTGGGCCCGCCGCCCCGTTACGACGCCGGTACCAACGTTTACTCCATCAACACGACGCTGTATTTTGAACAGCACTCTCGAATCCACACCACCTCCGCCGCGCTGACGCATTTCACCGATCGGTTCGGAATCAGCCACGAGCTGAAGATTGGCATCGAGTACGAGGCCACGCGTGCGCGCCAGGAGTACGGATACCCTGGCGACCGTTTCTACGAGGACCTCTTCGGCGAGCCCAACGAGGTCACGCTCGCGCAAGGCTCGGCGGGCACGGCATCAACCGGTCGCACCGTGACATTCGCCCAGGATGTCTGGTCGGTCACTGATCGGCTGACCGTCACACCCGGGATCCGCCTGGAATTCAACCGTGGCTCGGTTCCGGGAAAATCCAACGTCTTTGCGACCAACACCGTGGCGCCACGGATCGGCGCGGCGTGGGAACTCGGCGCCGACCATCGCACGGTGGTGCGGGCGCATTACGGGCGTTACTTTGACCCAATCTTCGCCAGCCGGATCATGCAGGACGACACTTCCGAAACCTATCCGGTGATCCGCGCCCGCGTGATTGGCCCGGATCAGTTCGTGGAGATCTCGCGCACTTCGCCCGCGGGCCGCTTCGAGATCGATCGGAACCTCAAGCACTCGCATGTCGATCAGATCGTGGCCGGCGTCGAGCGAGAATTGTTCACGGATTTCTCACTGCAGACGCAGTATATTCGCCGCCGTTTCGATGACTTCATGGGGATGATCGACACCGGCACAATCTATCGGCCGGCCACGGGCATTGACCCCGGACCTGACGGCCGGCTCAATACGCCTGACGATGGCGGGTCCCTGCCGGTGTTTGCGGCGACCAACCCTGGCGCGCGCTATCTGGTTTATACCAATCCCGCGGGAGCCTACAACCGCTACGACGCCGTGCAAGTGGTGGCGCGCAAGCGTTACTCGCGCAACTGGCAGATGCAGAGCTCGTACACCTGGTCGAAGAACCGGGGCACGGTTGGCAATCGTTGGCATGTCAACGCCGCGCGGTTCGACCTTGGCGATCCAGGGCGATTCGTCAACCCGAACAGCAACATCAACGCGTTCGGACGGGCAGCCTTTGACCCCACTCACGAGGTCAAGCTTCTTGGCAGCTACCGTGTGCCCGGGTGGGGAGGCACCATGCTGAGCGGCGTCTATCGCTACACGACCGGGCAGGCGTGGGGCCGCCGGGCGATCATTCGCGGGTTGCCGCAGGGCAACCAGAACGTCCGTATCGAGCCGGTCGGTACCCGGCGAACGCCAGCGCTCAACAATCTGGCGTTGCGCGCGGAGAAGACGCTCGTCCTTCGACGCGCCGGTCGCACACTCGGCCTCTTCGTCGAGGCGTTCAACGTGTGGAATCAGGGCGTGCCGAACGCCGACGCGATTACCCCGGTGGTGGACAACAGCAATCTGACGTTCGGCGAACCGTTGTCCTGGCTCGACCCCCGCATGTTCCGCGCGGGCATCCGGCTCGCTTTCTAAACCTTTGAACCGACGGCAACAGTGAGTGTTCCAAAGGGTCAATAGCAACCAACATCCATTCAGGAGGACAAATCGTCAGAAGAATGACGGCGGCGGTAGTGGTGGCGATCATGTTGGCGGCGCCGGCGATGGCGTGGATCGGGCGCTTAGAGGGTCGGCAATAATGGGCTGGTGGCAACGCCTCCACCAGCCCGTCACTTACTCGAACTGACTGCAACGGATCGCGCTGAGCTCGGCCGCGCCGCCCTCGACTGGGCGCTGAAGTATCTCGAGGCGCAGTCGCGGCTACCGATTTACCCGACCAATAACCCCGGGGATCTCACCAAACTGCTCGCGTCGGATCTGCCAATCGATCCCCTGGACACGGACGCGGTGATGGCGGACTTCGAGCACGTCGCCGCCAACGGCCGCCACAGCGGGCACCCGCGCAGCACCCGGAGAGGCCGCTAATACGGACTATCGTCGTCGACTACATCGAGAATCCCGAGGGCCATCCGGAGGTCGTCGTTCCTCCAGGCGTCTATAGTTTTTCGCAGGGCAAGTTCCTGTTCACGACCTCGGCCCAACGTCCGGTGTCGGGCACGCTCACCCTGACACGCGGGGGTTTCTATGGTGGAACAATCAGCGAGGTCAGTTGGCGAGGCCGGGTGGAGTTTAGGCCTCGCTTTCAAGTGGAGCCGACGGTGTCGTTGAACCATTTCAAGACGCCGTGGGGCGATGGCAGAAACACCACCGGCCGTGGCTTTCCGCTTCTGGATAACCGGAGCTTCGTCGTCAAGATCACCAAGCTGTTTCGGTCCTGGTAGACTCGCGGCGGAACCATGGCGGATCCCCCCGATCCCACGAAGACGGCCGACGAGACCCCGACCAATCTCAGCGACAACGCGACGGCCCCGTTCTTCGGCGCCGGCACGCTGCTCGGGGGCTATCGGATCCAGGGACCGATCGCCGTCGGCGGCATGGCCACCGTCTATCGCGCGCTCGACGAGCGGCTTGGACGCAGCGTGGCGCTGAAGGTCTTGAAGGGCGGCGACGCCGACGCGCGCGCACGCTTCCTGCGCGAGGTGCGAGTCGTCGCGGCCCTGCAGCACGCCAACATCGTGATGCTCTACGGCGCGGGCGAGGAGGGCGACACGACGTGGGCGGCCATGGAGCTGCTGCCTCACTCGCTCTCCCACGAACTGCATCAGAAGGGGCGCTTCTCCACGGCCGACACGTGTGCCGCCGGACGCGACGCCTGCCGGGGACTGGAGGCGGCTGCGATGCGCGGCATCGTGCATCGCGATATCAAGCCGTCGAACCTGCTCCGGGATCAGTCCGGATCGGTCAAGGTCGCCGACTTTGGGTTGGCCAAGGATCTCGCGCTCGACCTCCACCTGACCACGCCCGGCGTCATCCTGGGCACGCCCCTCTATTCGAGTCCGGAACAGGCGCTCGGGAAGGCCGTTGGCGTGCAGTCCGACCTCTATTCACTTGGCGCGACGCTCTATCACTTGGTCGCGGGCCACCCGCCGTTCCAGTCGTCGAACGCACTGGACACGCTGGTTCGCCACGCGATCGAGCCGCCGCCACCGTTGCCGGCCGATGTGCCGGCGGCGCTCGCGCGATTGATTCTTGGTTTGTTGGCCAAGGAACCCGCGCAACGACCGGCCGCCTATGCCACCGTCATTGCCTCGCTCGACGCCTGCCTCGATCCCGCCGCTGACGACCCGGCACTGTCCGGACCGGCGGAGCCCACGGAGCATGAGAGAGGTGACGGCATGTCGGCGTCCTTGCTCGGCGCGGCACGGGCCGCGGTGCAAATGGGACGCAGCGAACGCGCGCGCACGCTGCTCGAACCGATCGTACAGCAACGCTCGACCGGATGGGTGTCTGCCGCGTTCCTGCTGGCGTCTTCACTCGAAGGGTCGCGGAAGCTCGCGGACGCCGGACGGCTCCTGGATCAGGTGGCGGCCGACGCCAGTCATGCCGACGATCGCGCGCTGGCGCTGTGGACGCTCGGCCGGCTCGCCGAGCAGGAATCCGCGACCGCGCTCGCGCGGGCCGTCGACATCTACCAACGCATCGGTGACATTTCGTCCACGCGGTTTCCGCAAGCGCTGCTCGAGGCAAGGATCAAGCGGCTGACGAAGCGGCATCGAGGGGACCGATCGTCGACCGGCGGCGACGATCCCTCGATATCATGACGGCCTGGTCGGTGCCTTTCATCAATCAGTGGCTGCCACATGCACGATGGCTGAACCGTAGCTCCGTCGGCAGGCTAGGGCCTGCGCCGTTCGCATTCATCGTCTTCTCGGTTATCGGCGTCTCGGTCGCCGATTCGATGTACGTTCAACCTTTTCCAGTCTCGTACGCGATCGCATTGTTTTCGGCGGCCTGCGCGCCACCAGTCTTCGTGGCTACGTTCTTCCGCCTGGAGTTGAGTGGCCAGATCGATCAACTCCGGATGTCGGGCGTTGGCGCCGGCGCGCTTCTGGCGGTATTGTGTCTAGGCCTTGTGTTGCCACCGATTTTCTTGGGCGGCGTGTTCGCCGCGGCCGGAATCGTCGCTGACAGAGTCCAGGGAAACCAAGTCGTGTTCCTGTTGCTGGCCTTCGGGTTCGCTGCCGCCGTGTCGATATGCGCGCTGTCGATTGCGAGTACCGTTCACTGGGTAGCCCAGGTCCTTCTGGGAATCGCCATCATTGCTGGCGCTGCTATCCTGTCGATTGCGTCGGCCACCTTCGACGGCATCACCTTCGGCGGCATCGCCTGGTTCGAATGGGTAACGCGGCGAGGCGTCTGGCCTGTGGTTGCGTTGGGAGAGCTCGTCGTCTTTATCGCGTGCGTGCCGCGCCTGGTGAACGTTGTCCGAAGGCCGGCGGCGGGTCGTTACGCCGCACAGCCGCCGACGCGGGTCTGGTCGGAAGTGCCGTTCGACGCTATTCCGCATCTCGCGCGCGGGCTGGTCCAGTCCCAGATGCCCGCCCTGGCGACGCTCGCATTGGCAATCCTCGCAATACTGGGAATCGTGTTCCTTGGTTCGGGGTCCCACGACGACAAAGTCGTG
This sequence comes from Vicinamibacterales bacterium, assembly GCA_038919385.1. GTDB lineage: Bacteria > Acidobacteriota > Vicinamibacteria > Vicinamibacterales > UBA2999 > 12-FULL-67-14b. The sequence continues at coordinate 13,866 of JBCKZH010000008.1, forward strand.
GGAGCGTCTTTGGCGGCCTACGCGCCACTCGTCTTCGGCGCGCTGAACCTCTTTCACCACAGCCGCCTCGATTCCGCAACAGGACGGCTGCATCTGGTTCGAAGTGCGCCGATCGCGACGCTGCCCGCTGTGCTCCTGATTGTGGGTGGCATCTACCTTCCGTACATCCTCGCGACGATCACCGCTGCCGGGGTCGCGAGCGCGGTGTTGCGAGCCCCGCTCATGTGGCCGCTCGTGGCCGCCATGTTCGTGGGGATGAGCGCGCCGGCCGTCGCTGCCGAAGCCTGGCTGATTCCGTCAAAGAGGCACTTGGTCAACCTGGTGATGGCATCGCCCTTCGTGTTCATCGTGTGGTCGGCAAACCAGCCGCTGGCGGACCAGTTGATCCTCTGCACTGTTGTCGGTTGGTTTCCGTGGATCGCAGCCGCCGCCACGCTGAGGAACCCCGCACGGCCGCGGATAGGTCCGGTGCTCATGACCCTCGCGATCGCCGGGATCGTGGCTGTGGCCGTGGCACGAAGTTACATCGTGTGTTTCATAGTCACACAGGGCTTGTTGTTCTCGACGGCCTGGATGGACCGGAGCTGGAGTGCCGCCAATCGATACCTGCCCGTCGCTGCCATCTTGGGCGTCGGTACGGTGTCGATCACTCTCAACTCGGTACCCTGGCCAATCGGGCTCGCCTCGATTGCGATGATGGGTCTCGGCTGGCTGATTGGCGGACACCTGGATCGACGATGGCCTCGTGCCGACCATGCACTGGTTGTCAAAACCGTGATCGCCTTAGGAACGATGATTGCCATTATGTTAAGCCTGTTGCTTGCCGGATGGTATGAGCTGCCGTTCACCGCCGTCATAACCCGTACTGCGCTGGCGGTGATGTCGCTCATGCTGGTGGCCACCGTTGGGGCTGAGCTCGTTCGACGCCTGTCGAAGGGACGGTTGGACTCATGATCGAATGCCAGAACCTCACGCATCGCTATTCGCCGAGCGACACGGCCCTCGATGGGCTGACGTTGACGGTCGCTCGCGGCGAGTGCTTCGGACTCATCGGCGCCAATGGGGCGGGCAAGACGACAACATTGCGGATTCTCTCGACGTTGCTCGTGCCCTCCGCCGGCACGGCCCGCATTGCCGGACACGATGTGGTCAGCGACTACCTGGCGGTCCGTCGCGCGATCGGCTACATGCCGGAGACACCGCCGGTGTTCCCGGAGTTCAAGGCCGGCGAATTCCTCGACTACGCGGCCGCGATGTACGGGTTGCGCGGCGACGAGCGCCGGCGGCGTGTCGATGCGGTCGTGGCGCTGACCGACTTGGGCGGCAAGCGCGACGCGTGGTGCTCTGCGCTATCGCAAGGCATGCGCCAGCGCCTGTTCCTGGCGCGCGCGCTCGTTCACGATCCCCCGGTGTTGTTACTCGATGAGCCCACGTCGGGCCTCGACCCGGCCGCGCGGGTTGAGTTCCGTCACATCATGCGGGAGCTGATCGCCGCCGGGAAGACGATCCTGGTGTCGTCGCACATTCTTCCCGAGCTTTCGGAGTTCTGCACGTCGGTTGGCATCGTCGAGCGCGGCAAGCTGGTCATCTCCGGCACCGTGGACGAGGTGCTCAAGGCCGTGCGCGGTCCGCAGCAGATCGAGATCGAAGTCAGCGGCGATGCGTCTTCGGTTCCCGCGGTGCTGCGCAACCTGGCCGGCGTAGGCAAAGCGCATGTTGAAGGGCGCCGGGCCGTTGTCGAGTTCACCGGTCCCCGGGAACGCCAGGCGGCGTTGCTCAAGGCACTGGTCGATGCCGGCGTGCCTGTGGTGTCGTTCGGGGAGCGGCGAGCCACGCTCGAGCAGATCTTCATGAAAGTGGCGGCGTTCGAAACCGCGTAGGGTCATTGAATAACGGGGCGAATGGGCGCCTCTCGCGGCTTGGCCTCTTCGCGTTCTGTTACGCCTCACCCCAAGCAGCCGCGTACCTGCTCGAGATGGAGCACGACGGAAGGCTCGATCAAACGCGGCTGTCTGGTCGCCGCCCGACCACAGTGGCCGCCACGGCCCTCGTGAGCGTCGCCGGGCCGTGGCTGTTGGCCGGACTGGCGTTGACGGCCTGGTTTGCGCTCGCGGGCGAAGCAACCTTCAACACGATCCTCGGCGCCGCCGCGATTGCGGGCTTCCCGACCATGCTGGCGGCGGCGAGTACCACTGGGTCGTTTACGCGTCAACGCGTCGATCCCCGCATTGTCGTCGGCGACGTCCTTGGGTTGGGGGGGGGTCGATCGCAAATGCGTACGTCATTGCTCTGATCGTTGAAGGCATCGTGATCGCCGCATGTCTTCGGCGCTTACCGCGACGGATCGCGCATGCTCCAGCAGTGGGCGCCGGCAGTTCGGCGCGCTTGCGGCCGCGGCTGGGTCCGAGAACGGTCGAGAAGGTTCGCATCCGCAGTCATCAAATTCCGCGAGGGGCTTCCCAAAGACGCCGCGCTCGAAGTCCGGATGAATTCATCGCAAAGATCGGCGTGGCGGCTGAGCAAGCCGACGAGTCGAAAGGCTGGCTGCAACTGCTGGTCGCGTCAGGCTTGGCGAGGATCGAGGACGTAGGGTGCGAATCGTCAATTGCCAATCGTCAATGGAATAGCCGCGCCGACAGCTTCGACCAGACCGAGGTGTTCTTGACCCGCCCTCGCTGGACGCAGTCTTCTCGATAGTCGACCATCTTGCGAATCACTTCGGTCTGCGGCAGCAGGCCGAAGCGATACTGCCAGCGCGATTCGCTGCCATCCGGGGCAGCGACCTGCGCGAGCTTGTAGTAGCGATCGTAGAAGTGCAGCACCGTCCCTGGCGTCCAGCCGGTCTTCTCGTTCTCGGATCTGAGTTCAAGGGACCAGCCGCCCGTGGCCGCGTCGTCTTCAATGACGACGTCGCCGCTGGGAAGCCGCCGCGGAGCAGTCGACTCATGGGACCGTCGCAACTCGACCGCCAGCTCTTCGGCCCTTGCGAAGCGCTTGTCCGAATCCTTTTCCAGACACCGGAGCACCACGCGCTCGATCCATGCTGGCAGGTCGCTTCGCACCGATCGCGGCGGCGGTGGCGCCTCGGCTTTGTGCATCATCGCCAGCGCCAGCGGCGTCGTCGCGACGAACGGCGCCGTGGCCGTCAGCAGCTCGAAGAGCACCACGCCGAGCGAGTAGATGTCGGTGCGCGCGTCGAGCCAACGGTTCTCGAACTGCTCGGGCGACATGTACGTCGGTGTGCCGACGATGACGCCGACACGGGTCAGCCTCGTCGCGTCGATGCCGCTGGGGCGCGCCAGCCCGAAGTCGAGCAGTTTGATAGAGCCGTCGGTCGCGATCATGATGTTGCTGGGTTTGACGTCGCGGTGGACGACGCCGGCGGCATGCGCGGCCGACAGGGCGTCGGCGACCGACGCGACCAGAGCCGTCGCCTTCGCGACGGGCCACGGGCGCGGCAGCGGATCGTTCTCGAGGGTGTGGCCGTCGATGAGCTCCGAGACGAAGAACAGCCGGTCCTCGTGCGTGCCGGAGTCGACGATGTGCAGGACGCCGGGATGGTCGATCTTCGAGAGAACGCCGATTTCGCGCTTGAACCGTTCCACGCGATCGTCATCGTCCTCGATGCTGGAAGTCCGGGCGTTCAGGATCTTGAGCGCGCGATCGACGCCGGTCGTCAGGTCGTGAACGCGGTAGACCTCGCCCATGCCGCCGCGGCCAAGCAGCGTATCGATGCGGTAGCGCTGGGCGTAGGTCTGACCGATCACCACGCAGGAATCTTACTCCCTGGGCGGCTCGCGAGCCGCCCCTACTGGCGAATGGAGCCGGGTTGGGTGCCGGCGATGAAGGCTTCGGTAACGACACGGCGGCTGTGGAACAAATACGCTCAGTTTGGCGTGCCTTCTCCAGACGGAACGCTGGTTACGTTCGTGAGTCATGGACCAGGCGAGGATGGAAATCTGTTCGTTCGCGACGTGACAAGCGGGACGGTCCGCAAGGTAACGAGTCGTGATGCGGACGCGATAAGGCCGACCTATGCCGGAGAGTCGGCGTTCTCGCCAGACGGACGGCAGATAGCGTACGGCTGGAAGCAGCCGGAGCGCTTTCAACTGCGCGCGATCGGCACCGACGGCAGCGGGGAACGCACCCTCACCGACAACCCCGAGCACGAGTGGGTAGCGCCAGTCGGCTGGAACCCCGATCGCAGCAGGATACTCGTGAAGATCAGCGCCAAGGGAAATGTCGGACAGATCGCATGGGTCACAGTTGCGACTGGCGCGATCGAAGTATTGAAGAGCGGACTGTGGTCCGCACTTGGCCGGGTCGCGCTGTCGCCTGACGGCCAGTTCATCGCATTCGACGAGCGCATACAAACCAACCAGGCCGCGCGCACGATCTACCTCTTGTCGCACAACGGCGACCGGCGACCGGCCTTGACGGCCAGCTCGTCGCGAGATGAAGTGGTCGGCTGGTTTCCCGATGGCAAGCAGATCGCCTATGTCGCCCATCGCGGGACCGAGATCGATCGCCGCTTCATCGCCGTGTACTCGATCGCCGACGGCAGTACCACGGAAGTCGTGCCGGCTGATGATCTCTCGATTGCCATAACCGGCAGCGCCCTCTGGTCGCCCGACGGGAAGACGTATCAGGTGAATGGCGCCAGCACGACGGGCCGAGGCGCTCGCGCCGTCGACGTCACGACCGGCAAACTGCGCACACTGATCACGGTCCCTAACGGGTACCCACAAACGCCGACCTGGCTCAACCAAGGCAAGGCATTGCTTTACCACCCGTACGATCAGATGCGGCGTTCGGCACGATTACTGATTCGCGATCTCGAGACCGGGCTTGATCGCGCCGTACCGCACGACTTCGAATCCGGAGTCGGTATCGGCTTCAGGATCTCACCTGACGAGCGAACCATTGCGTTCGTCCCGCTGTTCGAGAATGCACCTAATGCGTCGACGTTGCGAGTGATGCCGTTGACGGGCGGCGAAGCGCGCACCCGCGGACCGCTCGCCGAGACGAGTGGCTTGTGGATGGTCTCTGCAAACGGGGGCGCGCCGCGCAAACTCGAGTACTCACTTCCGAACTGGGCTTCTCCGCGCGAGATTCGAATCCATCCCGATGGACGTCAGGTTACGTTTACCGTAGGTGAGAATCAGGTTGAGCTCTGGACACTTGAGAATTTGTCGGCGACTCTCACGTCGGCGCATTGATCATGCGTGCAGGCCTTGTCGCTGCCGTGTGGGCCTTGCTGTGCCTCACGGCAGCGGCGCAGCAGATTCCTCATATGCACGACGGCAGTGCCGCCACTTTACAGGCAGTCATCGACTACTACGACCGCGGCGGCAATCGCCACGAGTTGCTGGATCCAGAGGTGCATCCGCTCGGGCTGTCGGCCGACGAAAAATCGCAGCTGCATGCCTTTCTTCTCAGTCTGAGCGGGCGCATCCAGGAAGGAGCGTAGCGGCGTCGTCCCGACGCCTCCTTGCGACCGCTCAGCTCTATCTTCCCGGCTTGGCGCTGCGCAACCTGTCCCAGAGCCCTCTCGGAGACACGATCGGCAGCGGCGCGCGCGCCCCGAGTTTGTGCAGCGCGGCATCTCCCGTGACGAGGACGTCGGCGTCGCCCGCCATGGCTTCCGCGACGATCCACTCATCGTCCGGGTCGGTAATGTTGAGGCGTAGGTGCTTTTCAGGGGTTCTCACGACCACCTGATCGCGGAGCAGGGCCTCGATCTCGTCGATGGTCCGCTTCGGGAGCTTCAGCTTGGTGCGAAGCTTGCTCCGGAGCTCGCGGATCACCACGTCGCCCACCAGCAGGTCGTGTTCGAGAAGGACGTGCGCGAACAGATCAGAACACAGGCCCCGCGTCGCGAAGGCGGCGAGCAGCACGTTCGTGTCGAAGAAGACCTTCACGACACGTCACGAAAGACGTCGTCGTCCGTGAGGTAGCCTTGCGATTCGGCGAGCGGCAGCACGCGCCTCCGGAGGCGCTCGAATCGCAACAGCGCGAGTTGCCGTCTCAGCGCATCACGGGCGAGGTCGCTTCGTGTTCGGCCCGTGCGCGCGCAGGCCTGATCGAGCTCACGTTCGAGTGCGTCGTCCAGGCGAATCGTGATGGTCGACGTCTTCATGTAAGACAGTGTAACACGCGCGTGTTGCCGCCATCGCCGCCAGGGGCGAGGGGTCCGCGCAAACGCCGATCACAGTCCTGCTGATCACGGGTCAGGCTACGTGCAATCAGCCGGGAGCTTCGCGCGTGGTTGGCGATCAAGGACGGCACTTCGAACGTCGAAGCTCCTACTGCCGGTACGGCGGCCGCGCCAGCCAGTCTTGCGGCAGGTCGCCGATCGGCGCGCCCGGAGGCGCCGGCGAGGCCGGGATCACTTTCTGCACATCCGCCGCCGGCCGTTCGAGGAAGCGCTTGATATCGGCCGCCAGCAGCGTGTGCGCTGCCAGATCCGATTCGGTCCTGCCTGCCTCGGCGCGCATCCGCGCCGCCAGCCGCTGCAGCTTGTAGGACGCGATGGCGCGCACCTGCGCGTTCTGCGCGGCGCTTGCCAGCCACATCACCCGATCGACGAGCACGCGCTCGGTGGCGCGACGGACTTCGGCTTCGTAGGTGCCCGAGGTCGTCGCGTCGAACGTCGCTCTCACGAGCTTATCAATCACCTCGCCGAGGCCCGGGAGAGCCTGGTCGACGGCGTACTGCGCCACCATGCGGGCCGCGCGATCGGGCTGCAGCATGAAGCCGATGGTGACATCCGCGGCAATCGCGGCCGGGTTGACCGGATCGAAGCCCTCGCCCGTGGTGCGCGGGAACAGCTCGCGGTGCATGCCGAAGCCTGGCGGACGCGGCGGAATCAGGTCGAGGATGCGCTTCGGGATCGTCAGTTCGGACGGCTTCAGCGTGGCCGTCAAGGCGTCGATGGCCTTGCGCTGCATTTCGCCCTTGACCCATTCAACGGGCGTCCGGTTGTCGCCGCGCATCGCGTAGACGAAGTCCTGTCCGCCGATCGACGACGCGGTGCTCTCCACCGCATAGCGGTGATACATGTAAATCGGCACCAGGGGTTCTTCGATCATCACCGTCGGCGTGCCGTTGCGGATCGTGTTGGTGCCGATCCGATCGAGCGCGGCGCGCCGGACTTTCATCAATCGCGTCAGCTCGTCGGTCTGATTGGCGCCGTTGGTCCACTGGTCGGCCTTCGGATGGATGGCGATGTCCTGGTTGGTGAAGTAGCGGTAATCCGCCGTCCAGGCGTTGTCCAGGATCGTCGTCAGCGCGGCCTCGTCGTTGCCGCGATTCGGGAACTCGCGGTAGCCATAGTTGATGGCGACCTTGTCCCACTCGCCGATGTTCTGGTGATAGGCCTTCGAGAGATCGATGCGGCCGTCGGCCTGGAGCTCAGCGAGCGCGACGGGATAGTCCATCACGGAGATCCAGCCCTTGCTGCTGTCGTAGTAGTTATGGCCGAGGCCGAGGGTGTGACCCACCTCGTGGGCCGACAACTGGCGAATGCGCGCCAGCGCCGTCTCGTACAGGATCGCCGGGCGCTCGTCGCCGTTGACGTAAGGCGACAGCAGGCCTTCGAAGATCATGTAGTCCTGGCGATCGCGGAGTGAGCCAAGCGTGACAGTGGCCTTGATGATCTCGCCGGTGCGGGGATCGGATACCGAACCGCCCGAACTCCAGCCGCGCGTGGAGCGGTGCACCCAGTTGATCATGTTGTAGCGAATGTCCATCGGGTCGGCGCCCTCTGGCAGGATGTCGACCTTGAACGCGTTGCGGAAGCCCGCGGCTTCAAACGCCTGGTTCCACCAGCTGGCGCCTTCGACCAGCGCCTTCCTGACGTCTTCCGGCGCACCCGAATCCACCCAGTACTGGATCGGCTTGACCGGCTCGCTCATGGCCGCGGCCGGATCCTTCTTCTGCAGGCGATGCCGGCGCAGGTAACGGAACTGCATGGGCTCGCCGATCGGAGTGCTGTAATCCAGGAAGCTGAGGCCGCCGTAGCCGGCTCGCGAATCGTCGGCGCGCGGCTGGTAGTTGCCGTCGGGTAGCTCGACGAGCGACACGTGCTCGCGCAGGGTCACCGCATCGGGTGACGGCGTGACACTGCCAACGGAGCCGGAGAACAGGCCGCCGCCAAAGCCGGCACCACCACCGCCGCCGATCGCACCGATCCCGGCGGGACCCTGGGTGGGCCCGCCACCACCACCGCCACCGGTAACGCCCGTGGCCTCATTCACGAAGGTCAGCATCATCTCGACCTCGGTGTTCTTCGGGAAGTTCTTGGTGTTCGGAAGGTAGAACGCGCTGCGCGTGCGGTCGACGCGGTAGTTGCCCGGCCGCAGCCGTCCACCGGAGCCGTGGACATCGCGGAGCAGGAAGTCAGTGGCGTCCACCAGCACGCGGTCGCCGCTCATCGCGGCCACCGTGAACCCCCAGAGCACCGACTTCGCGAACGAGTCTTCAACCGACTTCCGCTCGAGCGGGTTCTTGCTGCTCGATCGGAACGACTGGTTGCCTTGAACCAGCAACACCCGCCGCCCGATCCGCTGGAACTGGACGATGCGGCCGCCGCTGCCTTGGCCCCGGTCGAGTCCGATGTCGTTCGAGCCGAGGCCGGCCGACAGTCCCGTTGAGAACAGGAAGTCGCTGTCGAACCGCGAAATCTCGAGGAACATCGCGCCGGCACTGTCATCCCAGTAAAGCGGAAAGTAGCCGTCGATCTTCTTCATCCCGGTCGTACGGTCCTCGACGGACTGCAACGCGGCGGGACGCTGCTGCGGCGCAGGTTGTTGGGCATCAATCGCAGGGCCCGCGAGCAGAATCGTACCGATAAGCAACACGCACTGTTTCAACATGACCACTCCAAGCCCACCCACGCGCGGTTGCCGCGCGTGGGACCCGGGCTAGCGTGGTCATTCTACTGTCGTGAGGCTGCCGATGACGCGCGCTGGCTCAACCTAACCGGTGGTATGGGATCTCGTTGAAGAGGGGCAAGCCCGCCATGGTGATGATGTCAACGAGCCCGCTGCGCTCGTGAAACTCCTTACGGTCGCGGTCGATCACAATCGTGTTCGGGTAGAGCGGCGCGAGCCGGCGGAACTCCGAATCGATGAGGCGGAAGCGACGCACCATGTTCTCCGCGCTTTCGTGCGGCCGGTTGCGCAGGCGGATGTGCTTCTCGATGGTATCGGTGCTCGACGTCAGCACGATTACCTTGTCGGGCGCCCACGCATCGCCGATCGACAGCACCTGGTGCAGCTCGGCGTGGTGCTCGGCCGGATACTCCGCGATATGCGCTTCGAGCGTGATGCGTGCGCCCTCGAAAAAGATGACCTTGCCTGGTCCGTCGTTGAGCGCCGCGTCGCGGTAGTTGGCGTCGTAGAGTCTGCCGAAGTACTGCGTCACGCCCACGGCGTTTACACCATCGGCAATATCTTCGAGCACGCGCGGGTCCCACACGCCCTTCTCACCCTCGCCGTACGACCCGTTGTGATAGAGGTCGGCGAGCTGCCGCACGAGCGTGCTCTTGCCCACGCCTGGGCCCCCGACGATGGCGACGCGCATGGCGACGATCTTGGCCCTAACGCAGTAACCTCCGCAAGCCCCCTGAGCGTCAGCCGGATTGCTTCTTGCAAGCTAAGATGGGATGGTGACTCGCTCCTCTTCCGCCCTTGCCGGCGTCCTTCTCCTGCTCGTTGGCGCGGCCGGCTGTTCCAATCCACCGCTGACTCTTGCCAATATCCAGGTTGGCCGTTCGCTCAACCCCGACCGTAGCGTGGCGAGCATCACCACGCTGTTCAATCCCAGCGAGACGGTCTATGTGTCGGTGCAGACCGCGCAGGCCGGCTCGGGCACCGTCGGGGTGAAGTGGATGTTTGGAACGCAGGTGATCGATGAGCCAACCAAGCCGGTGTCGTACGACGGCCCCGCCAGCACCGAATTTCACATGCAGAACTCCGGCGCGTTTCCAGCCGGGGACTACAGCGTCGAAGTGTTTCTCGATGGCCAGTCCGTCGGCAAGCGTGGGTTCAAAGTGGGTGAGATGTAGTTGAATCATGGATTGGTCGCGCTGGCGATCGCGTTGCTGGTGTCGCTTGGCCAGACAGCCCTTCGCCCCGACCCGCCGAACGTGTGTTCGAGCTGCGACGAATGGAACAAGCCGCGCGAGCCGTTCCGGGTGTTCGGCAACACCTACTACGTCGGTACCGACGGCCTGTCAGCGCTCCTGATTACCTCGGATCAGGGTCACATCCTGCTTGATGGCGCGCTGGCGCAATCGGCGCCGCTGATTGCCGCCAACATCCGCAAGTTGGGTTTCAAGCTCGAGGACGTGAAGTTCATCACCAACTCACACGCCCACTACGATCACGCGGCCGGCATTGCCGCGTTGCAACGGGCGAGCGGCGCCGTTGTGGTGGCGAGCGCGTCAGGCGCGCAAGCACTGGCCAGCGGCAACGCCACTCCAGACGACCCGCAGGCCGGCTTCGGCCGTGCCGCGAATGCGTTTCCGGCCGTCAAGAACGTGCGCGTGGTGAAAAACGGCGAGGTCGTGCGGGTCGGACCGATCGCCATTGAGATGCACGACACGGCGGGCCACACCCCCGGGAGCACGACGTGGACGTGGCAAGCTTGTGAGGCTCCGACAACCGCCGCAAGCCGCAAGCCGCAGGCCGCAAGCCCTCCTGAATGCCTGAACATTGTCTACGCGGACAGCCTGACTCCGGTGGCGGCCCCAGGCTTCCGCTATACCGGCGATGCCAGGACGCCGAGCCGGGTTGACAAGTTCCGCAAGAGCATCGCCACCGTGGCTGCGCTGCCGTGCGATATCGTCATCACCACCCACCCGAGTGCCACCGACCTGGACGGGAAGCTCGAACGGCGAGCGGCAAACCCGGCGACCGACGCCCTGATCGATCCGCAAGGCTGCCGCGCGCTGGCGGCGACGGCCGCTAAACAGCTCGACGCACGGGTCGCGGAAGAACAGAAGTCGAAGTAGGCACCTTCACGTTGGGCACCCCTTTGTGGGGTGCAGGCTAATCTCGTTGCGATGCTTGCGTCTCGTCTTGCGCGGGTGTATATGTAGAAGCCGAAGGTATTGTTGCTCATGGCGCTGCATAGAGCCGAACTGCCCCAAGGAACCCTCGACATGCTGATCCTCCAAGTGGTGGCGCTGGGCCCGATCCACGGTTATGCCATCTCGCAACGGCTTCAGCAGATCTCGCGCGACGCTCTACAGGTGCTACAAGGCTCTTTGTACCCAGCCCTGCATCGGCTGGAGAACAAAGGGCTGCTCTTGGCTGAGTGGCAGGCGTCCGAGACGGGCCGGGACGCGAAGTTCTACCGCCTCACGCCGAAAGGCCGCGCTCAACTCAAGACGGAAACCGCCAATTGGGCACGCGTCTCAGAGGCGATTGCGATGGTCCTCGGAGCGGCTAAAGGAGAGGCCGGGTGAGGTGGTGGCAGCGGCTTCTGAGGGGCGACCGGTTAGAGCGCGAGTTAGATGTGGAGCTGCGCTATCACTTCGATCGCCAAGTTGATGACTTCATCCAAAGTGGGATGTCAGCGGAAGAGGCCCGTCGGCGAACGCGTCTCCAGTTCGGAGGACTCGATCAGGTCAAAGAAGGCTGTCGCGACGCTCGAGGCACGCGATGGGTCGAGGAAGCGCTGACGGACATACGGCTCGCGGTCCGTTTGCTCTTGAAGGACCGGGCGTTCGCTGTTGTTGGCGTCATGACTTTGGCGCTCGGCATCGGCGCCAACACCGCCATGTTCAGCGTGGTCGAGTCCGTGCTGCTCGCACCACTTCCCTATCGCGATCCCGAGCGCATGGTTTGGATCAGCGAGAACGATGTCGGCGGCACTAACCGTCTCGCAACGGTTTCCGCCGCGAACTTGGAAGCATGGCGCAGCAGCGCCACGTCGTTGGAAGCATTGAGCGTCCTGCTTACAGGCGATGCGACGATGGGCGGTGACGAACCCATCCAAGTACGAGTCGCGTGCCTGTCCGAGAGCCTGAGCCGTCTATTCGGCGTGGCACCCGTCGTGGGGCGCGACTTCTCGCCCGAGCATTTCAAGCATGCGCCTCAAGCGCCTGGACTGAGAGCGTCCCCAGACAATCGCAGCGATACCGGCGCCGCCGTGCTTAGCGATCGCCTGTTTCGTCGCTTGGGTGGCGATCCGGCGATGCTTGGCAAGTCGGTCACGATCAGCAACGTGCAGTACACCGTCATCGGCGTCCTGCCGTCCAGCTTCCGTCTGCCGGTGACACCGAGTCTCCAACTTGGCGTTGGCGCGCGGACGGATATCGATCTGGTGCTCAACACAACACTGGGGCGTGGTACCAGAGGGCCTGGTGCTGTGCTGGCACGGCTGAAACCAGGAATCGAGATCCAAACGGCCTTCGCCGAGCTCGAAGGAATTCGTGAGGCCGTGAACCAGGCAAGCGCCAAGAGCGAAGCATCTTCGGGCGTGAAGTTGCAGGTCATCTCCCTTCATGACCATGTGGTCGGCGGGACCCGCCGGGTGCTGCTAATTCTGTGGGCCTCCGTCGGGTTTGTCTTGCTGGTCGCCTGCGTCAACATTGTCAGTCTGTTGCTCGCGCGCGGTGTCGCCCGCGAACAGGAAACCGCCATTCGCATCGCACTCGGTGCCGGCCGTTGGCGCCTCGTACGGCAAATGCTGGCGGAGAACATGGTGTTGGCCTTTGCCGGAGGGCTGGCCGGCATGCTCCTGGGTTACGCGGTCATTCGAACACTCACTCATGCCAGTGGAGTCGACGTCCCGCGGCTACAAGACGCAACGCTCAATGGCAAGGTGCTGCTGTTCAGCGCTGCCGCGTGCGTGATGAGCGGGCTTCTACTGAGCCTGATCCCAGCGCTCCGCCCGGGTGTGAATCCGGGAGGTCACCTGAAGGCAAGCGTCGGGACCACGTCGAGTCGTGGCGTACGACACTGGCACAGCGCTCTCGTAGTGTGCGAACTGGCGCTCGCAATGATCCCGCTCACGGGCGCCAGCCTCATGCTGAGAAGCCTCTGGCAAGTGCAGTCCGAGGGTGCTCTGCTGACACCGCATCAAGTGCTCACGGCGCGAATTCAATCTAGCGGTGTGCAAGGCGCGACGCCGCCGGCAGACAGGCTGCGTCAAAGTGACGAACTATTGGAACAGCTTGAGGCGCTTCCAGGGGTTCGCGCTGCCGCCCTTTGGAGCGTGACGTTCGGATATCCAACTCGCATTGCCGGCTTGCCTCAGCAAGAGCAGAGCGCCATCGCCATGTGGTTCAATGTTTCGCCGAATTACCGTGACGCGTCGGGCGTGCGCCTTCTCGCAGGACGCTGGTTCGCCGACAGCGATCGCGGTGTCACGCCGCCGGCGGTCGTCGTGAGTGAACGCTTCGCGCGGACGTTCAGCACGGACTTCCCGAATCTTGAATCAATCATTGGACGAACGACATTTGGACCCTTTGCGCCACCCGGGTCATCTGAGCGGGATGCGCCGATGACGATTATTGGCGTCGTGTCGGACTTCCGCTCGGGTCGATTGGGCATTTTGCAGCCCGATGACGCCAACGCGTTGCCGCAGGTCTTCTTCCCTGATGTCTTGCGGCCGATGGTCGCAGGCGAGCTGTTGGTGCGGGCAACCGCCAATCCGCTTGGCTTGGTAGATTCGATCCGAACGACCGTTCACAACCGGCCGGGCGCGCGACTGGTGGCCGTACGGACGCTCGATGATCAGATGGCAGCGGCGGTTGCGCCCAGGAGCTTTAACACCCTTCTCATAGTCGTTTTCGCGGGAATCGCGCTGTTGCTGACGATCGTAGGAATCTCGGGCGTCCTGCGTTATGCCGTGGCGCAGCGTACGCACGAGATCGGTCTCCGCTTGGCCCTGGGTGCACGCGAAGCAGACATTCTCCGCATGATCCTGTCATCGGCTGTTATTCTGATAGCAGTGGGGGTGACGATTGGCCTCGTTGGCTCCGCAGCTCTCTCAAACTTGATCGGTGGTGTGCTGTACGGGGTGACTCCAACCGACACATCTGCGTACATCGCCGTCACTCTGTTCCTGGTCGCAGTGGCGCTGGTCTCCGCATACCTGCCAGCCCGCAGAGCAATGCATCTGGATCCGAACACTGCATTGCGCCACGAGTGACCACGCTGAAGAAGCTTCTCAACAGCGCGCAGCGCCCGGATTCGCCGCCTTCTCTCGTCGATGGAATGCTCTAAACTGACACGGTCATGGCCTTGATTCCCGCGGACGTCAAACCGGATCTCTTGATCTGGGCGCGCGAGGAGAGCGGGTATCCGGCCGATGTGGTGGCCAAGAGACTCGGGGTCAAGGTCGAACGATTGGTTCAGTGGGAGCAGGGCGACCGAAAGCCGACCGTTCGCCAGGTCCAAGAACTGGCGAAGTTCTACCATCGACCCTTCGGTGTCTTTTTCCTGCCACAGCGACCCGCAATCCTCCCCCTGGCATCGGAGTATCGGCGACTGCCAGGTGTCCGTCCAGGCGTCGAGACGCCGGAGTTCCGCCTGGCGCTCCGTCAGATGTCCCTTCGCCGGGAGAGAACCATTGAACTGAACGATGAACTTGCGATCTCGGTCACACAGTTCAGAAGCGCCGCCCATATGTCCGAAAGCCCCGCGATTGTCGGCCGACGCCTCCGCGCGGTGCTGGGCGTGAGCGTGGCACAGCAGATGGCGTGGCGCGATGAATGGCAAGCGTGGCGCTCATGGCGAACAGCGGTGGAGAACGCCGGTGTGTTGGTCTTCCAGTTTCCGAAGGTGTCGCTCGATCAGGCTCGTGGCGTTTCCCTCCTGCAGTTTCCCTCGCCAGCCATCGGCATCAACAGTAAGGAATTGGCTCCCGGAGCTCGTATCTTTACGCTGATGCATGAGCTGGTTCACATTGCGTTCGCACTCGGGCAGGAAGAGCGCGTAGCTCTGCGCGAGGCTCGGACGGACGCCCAATGGGAGGAGGTCGAACGCTTCGCGGAAGAGGCTGCGAGCGAAGCGGTGATCCCCGAAGAAGTCCTCGGGACCGCGCTGCGTAACAACAGAGTGCCTCGTGACGGCTGGGATGTGGCCCAAGTGCGGAGCCTGGCCGCGAAGTTCCGCCTTACTCCCTTAGCGATGGCCACCCGTCTACGTGTCGATGGCGAAATGACCTGGGCTGGATACGCGCGCTGGAAGGAACTGTGGTCGGAGTACGTTGCGAACCTAAAGCCTAGAACGGGCGGCATCGCCACTCCCGTTGATAAGGCATTGAGCAGAGGTGGTCGGCCGTTCGCGCAACTCGTGCTCGAGGCGCTCGATTCCAATCGACTTACAGCGGTAGACGCGAGTCGCTACCTGGATCTTCGCTTCGATCACATCGCGGCGCTCCGTACTGAATTGGTTGCGTCCGTCGCCAGTTCCGAAGACGGCAGTTAGGGCGCAGCCGATGTACTCGATTGACACCAGCGTATTGATGGACTGGCAGGCCAGGTACTATCCACTGGATATTTTTCCATCCCTGGAAAACAGGTTTGACGATTTGGTCGCCGCCGGCAATTGCCGAGCCGTTCAGCTGGTAAACGAGGAACTCGACTCCGTTGGAACCCCGGGATTGCGCAGCTGGGCGAAGGCCCACGCCGCCCTCTTTGTCCCGATCGATGCGGCGGTCCAGGCAGCTGCATCGCGAATCGAGGCCACCTATCCGGACCTGATGGATCCGAAGGGCATTCACGAATCGGCGGATGCCTACGTCATCGCACTCGCTCAGTTACAAAAAGGCACCGTTGTCACGCAAGAGACGTCCGCAGCAGAGAAGCGAAGTACTAAACGAACCCATTTCATTCCCGACGTGTGCCGCGACCTCGGTGTGCCGTGTATCAACCTGTTCGGTTTGATGCGGCGTGAAGGTTGGACGTTCTAGCCGGCAGTTACTCGTATCGCAATGCCAGGATCGGATCGATCTGACTGGCACGGCGCGCCGGGATCAACCCCCGCTGCTGCCGAAATTACCGTCAGTAGCGCCATGGTCGACACCGCGATCCACGGGTCGTTCGGTTCAATCCCGAACAGTTGCGACGACACGTAGCGGCCGAGCGCGATCGCCGACGGGATGCCTACCGCCAGGCCAATCGCCAGCAGTAACAGCACTTCCTTCATCACCAGCCAGATCACGTCTGACGGACGCTCAACAACGTTTCATCCAGCTGGCCCTGCAGCGTCTTCATGTCGAAGACGGGCATGCCGGCATCGAGGCGCTTGACCTCATTGCGGACCAGGTTGAACGCGCCGCGCGATGTGTCGGCCAACTGCGCTCTGGTCGCCGAAGAAGTGCTTCGCGAATTTCTGGTTCACGATCGCCCCCGTGGCGTCTTTCTTCGCATCGGCGCGGGTGAAGTCGCGGCCTTCGCGGAAGGGGATGCCCATGGTCATGAAGCGGTCTCGCTGGAACTGCGACCAGTCCTTGGCGCCGGGCAGCGTCACCTCGTGCTGGCGGATCTGCGTGAACAGACCCTGCATGGGCCCTTGCGCGGTGGCGGCGGTGTAACCGGGCTTGAGACGCGCGAACACCTGCACCCAGCGCGTACGCTCGTCGTTCATCTTGACCCATTCCCGTTCGGGCACGACCGCCGGCTTCATCTGGATGGGCACGCGAATCTGCGGCGAGCGCGTGGGATCGATGCCGGCAAACCCATTGTGAAGCTGAAGGCGGCCGAACGGCAGTCCGCCTACGGCGGTAAGTGAGGCCAGGTTGCGCCGCGTTTCTTTCCCCGCAGCCACGCGCCTGGCTAGCGTTTCAGATCAGCGGCAGTGTCTTCAGGAACCGCGCGTCAAGCGATGTCATGTCGTGCAGCGCCAGGCTCGCCAGCAGCGCGAAGGCCGCCCTGTGTGACGGGCTGGCGACGGTTGCGCGTTTAGCCATGGCGAGACTGGTGCTCCAGTTGTTTGATGATGGTGGTGAGCGCGGCATTGACCGGGCACGCGATGCCGTATTGCGCCCCGAGCGCGACCACCGCGCCGTTCAAATGATCGATCTCGGTCCGCCGGCCCTTCTGCAGGTCCTGCAAGGTGGACGCGACCGTTGCCGCCGACCCGAACACCCGGTCGATCAGCGGCAGGAAGTCCTCATCGAACCGCACGCCGTCGGCGGCGGCCACGGCCACGCACTCGTCGATGACCAGCCGCTTGATCGGCGCCAGCCCGGGATCGACGATTCCGCCGACCGTCGATCCGGTGATCGCCGTGATCGGGTTGATCACGCAGTTGAAGACAACCTTGCGCCACATGGCGAGCTTCATGTCGGCCGTGACGCGGCCGTCGAGCCCGCTCTCGGTCAACACCGCCGCGACCGCCGCCGCCCGCTCGTGCGCTTCGACCAGCGTGTAGCCGGCCACGGTGTATTCGATGACGCCAGGGCCACGGAGGATCGATCCGACCTGCGTAATCGCGCGCAGCGTCACGGCACGGTCACCAACCAGGTCGGCGACCAGGCGCTCGGAGTAAAGACCGTTCTGCACGCACAGGATGGTGACCGAGGGCGTCAGCAGCGGAACGATCGGCGTGATCGCCTCCACCGTGCTGCAGACTTTGGTCGTGAGAACGATCAGCGTACCGGGCTCAATCGCTTCGAGGTGTGTGACGGCGTTGATCTGGAACGTGCCGGACTGGATCGCGCCTTCCACGCGCAAGCCGCGGTCGCCAACGGCCTGGACATGCGCCGCCGTGCCGACCAGCGTGACGTCGTGACGGCCCGACAACAGGAATCCATAGGCGCTGCCAATCGCGCCGGCGCCCAGCACCACGATCTTCACGCCGGCCATCGTACCAGCACTACTGAGGTGACTAACAGGCGCCGGTTGGGTATCATGAGGGGTTCGCATTCAGGAGGCCCGCATGGTTCGCACGATTTTCGGTTTGATGGTTGCCGCTGGACTGTTCTCAACCGCTGTGTCGGCGGACACGATGCTCAAGTCCGCACTGCACGACTACCGGGTCGTGACCGTCGTGGATTCGCTGGTCCAGCCGTGGTCCATCGCCTTCCTGCCCGGCGGCGACACGCTGATCACCGAGCGTCCAGGCCGCTTGCGCATCCTGCGCAACGGCAAACTCGTCCTGCAGCCCGTGGAGGGCGTGCCTGCCGTGCTGCACTTGGGCCAGGGCGGATTGCTCGAGGTCGCGCCGCACCCCAACTTCGCGTCGAACCGGATGCTCTACCTGACCTACTCGAAGCCTAGCGCCGATGGGAAAGAGGCCACCACCGCCCTCGTGCGCGGGCGCTTCGAGAACGATCGCCTGACCGGCGTGCAGCAGCTCTTCGAATCGGTGTCGAAGGGTCGCGGCCACTTCGGCGGCAAGATCGCCTTCGACAAGAACGGCTTCGTGTTCCTGTCACTCGGCGATCGCCAGGTACCACCGGAGGGCAATCTCGAGGCGCACCCCGCGCAGGACCTGACGAACCATCACGGCAAGATGATCCGGCTGCATGACGATGGGCGGGTGCCGGCTGACAACCCGTTTGTGAGCCGCGCCGGCGCGCGCCCGGAGATCTGGAGCTACGGGCATCGCAACGTCCAGGGCCTGGTCATTCATCCCGAGAGCGGTGACGTGTGGGTGAACGAGCACGGACCACAGGGCGGCGACGAACTGAACCGCATCCTGCCCGGCCTCAACTACGGCTGGCCCGTGGTCGGATTTGGCGTCAACTACACGACCGGGCTCGCCATCCACAAGGGCACGCAACGCGAAGGGATGGAACAGCCGCGCCACATCTGGGTGCCGTCGATCGGTATCTCCGGCGCGATGATTTACACCGGCGATCGTTTTCCTCAGTGGAAGGGCAATTTGTTCGTCGGCGGCATGGTCGGACAGCAACTGGCGCGGCTCACCCTGAAGGGCACCTCCGTGGCGAGCGAGGAAACGCTGGTGCCGCAGATGGGCCGCATCCGCGACGTGCGGCAGGGCCTTGATGGCTACATCTACCTGATCACCGACGATCGCGACGGCAAGCCCACTCCGGTGTACCGCTTGGAACCTGTGGAGCGGAAATAAGGGTTGTCGCGTTGCGGATCTAAACCTGGGGAAAGAGACGGGGAAACAGGATTTCGAGACTGCTCGACGGGAAGCGCAGAGAGACGGGGCCCTTGGGTGTGCTCGACGCGAGCAGTCCCTGGTTGATGACCGAGGTCAACACCCTGCGTGCCGAACGTTCGGGAAGGCCGGTCACTCGAGCCACCGCGCCACGGTCGATCTCGCCGCGCAGGAATACAGTTTCGAGCAGGACTTCGGCCTCGGCCGGCAACTGTCGTTCTCTGACCAACGAGCGCAAGCGGCGGGTGAGCGCGTCGAACTCGAAGAGACTGGACATGAACCGCACCTGATCGATCGCGACCTCGAGGAACCACGTGACGAACGCGATGAGCGCCTTGTGTGACAGGTTGCCGCGCCCATCCAGGTCATCCTGGCGCGGAGTGTCGGCCAGGTCCATCATCTGCTTGTACTCGCCGCGGCTGTCGAGACCACGCGCCAGACCGCGCGAAATAGACCACAATCCGCTGGCGGCAATGCCTGCGTGCCAGGCCATTGCCTGGCTCATCAGGCGACTGACGCGGCCATTGCCGTCTGGAAATGGGTGAATGAAGTTGAGCCGGTGATGGCTGATGGCCATGCACACGACCTTGGCGGCCTTGCCCATGGTATTGAACTGGTAGCGCCCGGAGAAATAGCGCATGAAGTCGTCCACCGCCTCGCTCGAGGGCGGCATGTGACGGCCGACCGCGATGTCGTGCTCCGGCCGCGAACGCCATTCGCCCGGGGTCATGATGAACTCCCGCCCTGCACCATGCACCACGAGCATGGAGGCGTTCACGTTCCGATAGAACTCACGGTGCAACCACTGGATGAAGCCGGCCGACGCCGGTTCTGGTAGCGCGCCGTTCATGCCGAGACGATCGATCTCGGCCTGCACACGAACGTGCGAGGCGGCCTCGATCTGCAGGTTCCGGCGTACGAGATCGGACTCCAGGTCTCCGGCTAGTGCGCGTTCGATCTCGCGGGGCCGCGTGTTGTGACCCTCGATCAGGTTGCTGTAGTACGAGTTCATGATGCGCACCAGCTCCGCGAGGTTGGCGGCAGTGAGGGGATGCAGCCGGCTTCCCAGGGTGGCGGACGCCGAGGCAAGCTCCGCCACCAGGTCCGTCACCTTCTCGGGCAGCGCTTCCAGTCGGGCCGGTTCAATTCGCTGCGGAGTCTCAGGCATATTTGGCCGATTATAAGGAGACTAATATATTGCCATAATTACCTAAAATACAACACTTATAGCTATTTAGTCATATTTTTGGCCGATACTTTGGCCGATGTTGTGGCCGATCATTCGCTTCGCTCCGCTGCCTTGGGGGACTTGGGAGTCACTGCGTAGGCGACCGACGCAGCCGCAATACAGACGCCAAAACCGAGCCACTCGTCTCGGGTCAGGCCCGTGAGTAGCCACACGATGACCGCGCAGGCCAGCCACGGGACGGCGGCCGTTACCCCGGGCGTCGTCGCCGGATCGAGAGACCGCAGTCGCCACGCCGCGAGCGCACAGCCAAGGTAAAGCGCCAGCGCCGAGACGTTGGCCAGAATCGCCAACTTCTCGAACGTGCCGGAGATGGCGAGGGCCAGACCCAGCAGCGATTGCGCGATGATCGCCGCTTGTGGTGTGCGATGCACCGGGTGGACCGCCGCGAGTGCGCGCGGCAGAAAGCCGTCGCGGGCAAGTGCGAACACCATGCGCGGGATCGATAGCGTCATGCCGCCGAGGTAGCCGAACATCGACAGCGTGGCGCCACCCAGGAGCAGCGCACGTGCCCATCCACCCATTGAGGCACCGGCGGCATCGGCCAGGGGCGAAACGGTGGCCTGCGCCAGGCCGCTGCCCAGAATGCCCTGCGCCACGGTTTGCAGCGCGACGTACAAGACCGTGATGCCCACCATTGCCAGGGCGATCGCTCGCGGCACCGTCCGCGCCGTGTCGCGCACCTCGCCGCTCGGCACCAGCGCGCACTCGATGCCCGCGAACGCGAAAATCAACAATAACGATGTCCGCGCGACATCGGCCGCCGCCGGCATGGTCGCGACGCGCAGGTTCTCGCCATCGATGAAAAACATCCCGGCCACTGCTACCAGCAGCAGCGGCAGCAGCTTGGCCACCGTCGCGATCGAATTCAGCCGCACGCCGAGCGTGACGCCGCGCAGGTTAACCAGCGACCAGAACCCGAAGGCGGCGAACAGGATGCCGATCTCCATCCCGCGGCCGGCGAGCGCCGGCACCAGCAGCCCGAGACTCGAGGCGAACACGGTCGAGACGGCCGCCGTCGCAAACGTGCCGAGCATCCAGAGCAAGACGCCCGACAGGAAGCCCGCATACGAACCGAAGGCGGTGCCGACGTAGGCGTACGGCCCGCCGGTGAGCGAGACCCTGCGGCCGGCGTCGGCAATGCACAACACGATCAAGCCCATGGCGATCGCGCACACCAGGTAGGCGATCGGCGCGGCCGCGCCGAGCGAGCCCGCGACATTCGCCGGCAGGCGGAAGATGCCGCCGCCAATGGTGATGTTGATGATGGCCGCCGCCAACCCGAACGTGCCGATGACGCGGACGAGCGATTCGTGCGGCCCGGGAGCGCTCGTCGATGGAGGCATACGGTAGCCTAGCACCCCGCAAGCCCCCAAGCCGCAAGCCTGCTATCTTTCCGTCATGCGACTCTGGGATATTTCTCCGGTGATCTCGGCGGCCACTCCGGCCTTCCCCGGCGACACGGCATACACGCAACGCTGGAACGCGCAGATCGGGCCCGGGTGTCCGGTCAACGTCAGCGCCATCACCCTGTCGCCGCATCTGGGCGCCCATGCGGATGCGCCGCTCCACTACGGCGCCGGCGCGGCTGCGATCGGTGACGTGGATCTGTCACCGTTTCTCGGCCCCTGCCGCGTCATTCACGCCATCGACAAGGGGCCGCTGATCTTGCCGGAGCATCTGGTGCATGCGATCGGGCTGCCGCCACGTGTGCTCGTCCGCTCGTGCCGACGCGCACCCACGACGTGGTCGCCGTCGTTCAGCGCTTTCGCGCCGCGGACCATTGCCTGGCTTGCCGAACGCGGCGTGCGTCTGGTCGGCATCGACTCGCAGTCGGTCGATCCCGCCGACAGCAAGACGCTCGACAGCCACCAGCAACTGCTGGCGCACGACATGCGCGTGCTCGAGAACCTGGTGCTCGACGAAGTCAACGAAGGCGATTACGAGCTGATCGCGCTGCCGCTGAAGCTCGCGCATGCCGACGCCTCGCCGGTGCGCGCGGTGTTGCGATCGTTGTCATGACGTCCCAGGCCCCCAAGTCCCCAAGCCCTCAGGCCCCCAAGCCCGTGACTACGCGTAACGACTGTCTGGCGCTCGACGCGCGCGATCCGCTGGCGCCGCTGCGGGCCCAGTTCGCGCTCGCGCGCGCCGACGAGCAGGGCCTCATCTACCTGGACGGCAACTCGCTCGGCGCGTTGCCCGCCGCCACCGCCGGTCGGGTGGCCGCGGTCGTGGAGGACGAGTGGGGTGTTGGTCTGATTCGCAGTTGGAACACCCCTCGACTCGGCGGACCTCGCTCGGGGCAAGCCGGGTGGATCGATCTCGGGCAGCGCATCGGCGACAAGATTGCGACGTTGATCGGCGCGGGACGCGGTGAAGTGGTGGTGGCCGACTCGACGTCGGTGAATCTGTTCAAGATCCTGAGCGCCGCGGCGGCCATTGCGAAAGGCCCTGCTCGCACCCGAATCGTGTCTGAGCGCAGCAACTTCCCGACCGATCTCTACATCGCCGACACGCTGGCGCGTGCGCACGGGCTCGAGCTGGTGCTCGCCGAGGCTGACGACATCCCGCGGCTGCTCGACAATCGCGTCGCCATCCTGATGTTGACGCACGTCAACTACCGGAGCGGCCGCATGCATCGCATGGCCGACCTCACCCTGGCGGCGCACGACGCCGGCGCACTCGTGGTGTGGGACCTCGCACACTCCGCGGGCGCCGTGCCGGTCGATGTCTCTGGTGCCGACGCCGACTTTGCCGTCGGCTGTGGCTACAAGTATCTGAATGGCGGCCCCGGGGCACCGGCGTTCGCGTGGGCGCATCCCCGCCACGTGGCCTGGATGGACCGCGAAGGCTGGCGACAACCGCTCTCGGGGTGGCTTGGCCACGCGGCGCCGTTCGAGTTCACGCCAGACTACCGTCCCGGCGCGGGGATGTCGCGGTTCATCTGCGGCACGCCACCCATGCTGTCGCTGGCGGCGCTCGAATGCGGGGTGGACACGGTGCTTGCCGCGCAACCGTACGGCGGACTCGCCGCGATCCGCGACAAGTCGATCGCGTTGACGGACCTGTTCATCGCTCTCGTCGAGTCCCGTTGCGCGGGTCACGGACTCACCCTGGTGACACCGCGTGAAGCCGGCGACCGCGGCAGCCAGGCCAGCTTCGCGCACGCGACAGCCGGCTACCCCATCATGCAAGCCCTGATCGCCCGTGGAGTGATCGGCGATTTCCGGGCGCCCGACATCCTGAGGTTCGGCTTCACCCCGCTCTACACCCGATTTGCCGATGTCTGGGACGCAGTCGATCGACTAACGGAAGTCATGGATAGCGGCGAATGGCGGGAGCCCCGCTTCAACGTGCGCGCCGCCGTGACCTGACAAAACGTTGGCCACAGAGGCCACAGAGGACGCAGAGAAATCTATTTCACAATGCGTGTCCGCCACGTTCGAAGCCCGATCGCATTTAGAAAGAGTATTCTCTGCGTCCTCTGTGTTCTCTGTGGCCAATGTAACTAACGTCGTGCGATGTCGTACGATCGCAGCCGTGCGGCGTGATCGTAAATGTGCGACACCACGATCAACTCGTCGGCCTTGGTGCGATCGACGAAGGCCGTCAGCTGTTCGCGAACCGTCTCTGGCGATCCGACAAACGACACGCGCGTCGGCTGGCTGAGGCCCAGCGCTTCGGCCGGGTCGCGCTCCCACTCCTTTGACGGCGGCGGCAGTTGGATGGGGCGCCCTGCTCGCAGACGGGCAAATGATTGCCGCCCAGACGAGGCGAGAAACCGCGCCTCATCGTCGGTATCGGCGGCCACCACGTTGACCCCCAGCATCAAGTACGGCTGTCGCAGGCGATCGGACGGCGTGAACTGCGACCGGTACACCGCCATCGCTTCGTCGAGCATGGCCGGCGCGAAGTGCGATGCGAACGCGAAGGGCAATCCGAGTGCGGCCGCGACCTGCGCGCCGAAGGTGCTGGAGCCAAGAATCCAGACCGGGACATCCAGTCCGGCACCGGGGACGGCGCGGACGGCCTGGCCAGGGCGCTCGTTGTGAAAATACGCCATCACTTCCATGACGTCCTGTGGAAACGCGTCGGGGTTGCAGTTGAGCGTCCGGCGCAGGGCATATGCCGCGGCGTGATCGGTGCCTGGCGCGCGTCCGAGCCCCAGGTCAACGCGACTGGGGAACAGCGAGGCCAGCGTGCCGAACTGTTCCGCCACCTGCAGCGGTGAATGATTCGGCAGCATGATGCCGCCCGCGCCAATGCGAATGGTCGAGGTGCGCGCGCCGACTTGTCCAATCAACACCGCCGTGGCGGCGCTGGCAATGCCGGGCATGTTGTGGTGTTCGGCGAGCCAGAACCGCGAGTAGCCCAGTCGCTCCGCGTGCTGCGCCAGATCGATCGTGCGGCGAAACGCGTCGGCGGCGGTGCCGCCTTCGACGATGGGACAGAGGTCGAGCACCGAGAGCGGAATCATGCGGGCCGGCCGTCAGTTCGCGAACGCGGCGATGCCGGTTTGCGCGCGGCCGAGAATCAGCGCATGGATGTCGTGGGTGCCTTCATAGGTGTTCACGGCCTCCAGGTTCACCAGGTGACGGATCACGGCGAACTCGTCGGTGATGCCGTTGCCGCCCATCATGTCGCGCGCCATCCGCGCGATGTCGAGCGCCTTGCCCGCGGAGTTGCGCTTGAGCAGCGACGTGAGCTCCACCGCCGCCGTGCCTTCTTCTTTCATGCGGCCCAGCCGCAGGCAGCCTTGCAGGCCGAGCGCGATCTCGGTTTGCATGTCAGCGAGCTTCTTCTGGATCAACTGGTTGGCGGCCAGCGGCCGGCCGAACTGCTTGCGCTCGAGCACATATTCGCGCGAGCGCAGCCAGCAGTCTTCGGCGGCGCCCAGCGCGCCCCACGAGATGCCGTAACGCGCGCTGTTCAGGCAGGTGAACGGCCCCTTCAATCCCTTGACGTCGGGAAACGCGTTCTCTTCGGGACAGAACACACTGTCCATCACCACTTCGCCGGTGATGCTGGTGCGCAAGCCGACCTTGCCGTGAATGGGCGGCGTCGTCAGGCCCGTCCAGCCCTTTTCCAGGACGTAGCCACGAATCTCCTCCGCCTCATCCTTGGCCCACACGATGAAGACGTCGGCGATGGGGCTGTTGCTGATCCATGACTTGGTACCCGTGAGCGTGTAGCCGCCGTCCACCCTCACCGCCCGAGTGGTCATGCTGCCCGGATCCGATCCGGCGTTCGGCTCGGTGAGGCCGAAACAGCCAATCCATTCACCCGTCGCCAGCTTCGGTAGGAACTTCTGCTTCTGGGCCTCGGTGCCAAACTCGTTGATCGGCACCATCACCAGCGAGCCCTGCACGCTCATCATCGAACGAAAGCCCGAGTCCACGCGTTCCAGCTCGCGCGCGACCAGGCCGTAGGCGACGTAGCCAAGGCCGGCCCCGCCGTATTGCTCGGGAATGACGATGCCGAGCATATCGAGGGCGCCGAGCTCGCGGAAGATCGAGGGGTCGGCCTGTTCCTTGCGGAACATCTCGAGCACGCGGGGCGCCAGTTTGTCCTGGCAGTACGCGTGCGCGGCGTCGCGAATCATCCGCTCGTCGGCGGTGATTTGCCGGTCGAGGAGGAAAGGGTCACTCCAGTTGAAACGGGTCTTGGTCGATGCCATGCATCATAATCGTCCCCTTTCCTTAAGATGGAAACCACAACTTTCTCATATTGAACATGAGATAGCCTCTACCTATTTAATATCGTCATGAACAACGCCGACATCGCGTGGATGCTCGTGTCCAAAGGCGGGTGGTTTCCCAACCAGCCGCACCAGTCCCACCAGCCCTATCAATCCTATTTACTCATCGTTCTTATAAATAGATTGCGCTTTTGTTATGCATGGCCTTTCTCTCTAATAGCGGAGAGATTGCCATGGACGACCTCAGTGACCAGCGGGGCCTCTATCGGGCCAGCGACGAGCACGACGCCTGCGGCGTAGGCTTCGTCGCGCACATCCGGGGCACACGCTCGCACTCCATCGTCCGTCAGGCGCTCGACCTCCTCATCAACCTCGAACATCGCGGCGCGTGTGGTTCCGACCCGGACACCGGCGATGGCGCCGGCATCCTCGTGCAGATGCCGGACAGGTTTCTGCGCAAGACCGTGCAGTTCCTGCTGCCGTCGGCCGGCGCCTACGGCGCGGGCCTCGTGTTTCTGCCGACCGACCATAAAGCCCAGGCGCAGGTGCGGGCGCTCGTCCATCACATTACCGTTGAAGAGGGCCTCGCCGTGCTCGGCTGGCGGCCGGTGCCGACCGACCTCACGAAGATCGGCAAGAGCGCGGCCGCCGTGGCCCCGGTGTTCGAGCAGTTGTTCGTCTGTTCCGCTGACACCGGCGCACGGACCAGGGGCCCCGCCTTCGAGCGCCAGCTCTACATCGCGCGCAAGCGCATCGAGCACGAAGTCGTGACGCTCAACCTGGCGCCGAAGCATCGCAAGGAGTTCTACATCTCCAGCCTGTCCGCGAACACGCTCATCTACAAGGGCATGCTCACGGCGACGCAGCTCGAGGGCATGTTTCCCGACCTGTCGGACCCCGAGTTCGAGTCGGCGCTCGCGCTCGTGCACCAGCGTTTCTCGACCAACACCTTTCCGTCGTGGCCGCTGGCGCATCCCTACCGTTACGTCGCGCACAACGGCGAGATCAACACGCTGCGCGGCAACGCCAATTGGATGAAGGCGCGCGAAGGCCTGCTCAAGTCGAGCGTGTTCGGCGACGAGCTCCAGAAAGTGCTGCCGGTGATTACCCCTGGCGGCAGCGACACCGCGACGTTCGACAACGTGCTTGAGTTCCTGGTGATGGCTGGCCGCACGTTGCCGCATGCCGTGCTGATGATGATTCCCGAGCCCTGGGCCGGCAATCACACCATGGATCCGGCGGTGCGCGCCTTCTACGAATACCACTCGTCGCTGATGGAGCCCTGGGACGGCCCCGCCTCCATCATCTTCACGGACGGCACGCTGATTGGCGCCGTGCTCGATCGCAACGGCCTGCGGCCGGCGCGCTACTGCATCACGAAGGACGACCTCGTGATCATGGCGTCGGAAGTGGGCGTGCTCGACATCCCCGCCGACAACGTGGTCCGCAAGGACCGCCTGCGTCCCGGCAAGATGCTGCTGATCGATACCGGCCAAGGTCGCATCATCAGTGACGAGGAGATCAAGCGTACCCTGGCGAGCGAGCGGCCGTACGGTGACTGGCTGCGGGAGAACCTCGTCGACATCGAGAACCTGCCGACCGCCGCGGCCGACCGTCCGGACCATCAGACCGTGGTTTGCCGGCAGCAGGCCTTTGGCTACACGCAAGAGGACTTGCTCGTGCTGATGACGCCGATGGCGCAGAACGGCGAAGAGCCCATCGGTTCGATGGGCAGCGACACCGCGCTGGCCGTGCTATCGGACAAGCCGCGCTTGCTCTACGACTACTTCAAGCAGATGTTTGCGCAGGTCACCAACCCGCCACTCGATGCCATTCGCGAAGAGCTGGTCACGTCGATGGGTTCGACAATCGGACCTGAAGGCAACCTCCTCGACGCCCGGCCCGAGAACTGCCGCCAGATCAAGGTCGAGTTCCCGGTGCTGCACAACGATCAGGTGGCCAAGCTCCGCCACTTGCCGCCGGGCTCGCCGTTTCGATCGACGACGCTCCCTCTGTTGTACAACCCGGATGAAGATGGCCCCGGTCTCGAGCGCGCGATGGTGGAACTGTGCCGCAAGGCCAGTGCCGCCGTGGCGTCCGGCTACGGCATCCTGATCTTGTCGGACCGCGGCGTGGATGCGAAGCACGCGCCCATTCCCAGCCTGCTGGCCACCGCCGGTGTGCATCATCATCTGGTGCGTGAAGGCACGCGCACCAAGTGCAGCCTGCTGGTCGAGACCGGCGACGCGCGCGAAGTGCACCACGTGGCATTGCTGATTGGTTACGGCGCCGGATCGGTCAATCCCTATCTAGCGTTCGAGACGCTGGACGACCTCATTCGCCAGGGGTCGCTCCCCAACATCACGCACAACCAGGCGGTCACCAAATACATCAAGGCCCTCAACAAAGGCGTGCTGAAGGTGATGTCGAAGATGGGGATCTCGACGCTGCAGAGTTATTGCGGCGCGCAGATCTTCGAGGCCCTCGGCCTCGACCACGAGTTCGTCGACAAGTACTTCACGTCGACGGCGTCCCGCATTGGCGGCGTCGGCGTCGTCCAGATCTCGGAAGAAGTCCGCCAGCGACACGCGAGTGCTTTCGGTAGCAGCGCCATTCCCGCGCTCGTGAACGGCGGCGAGTACCAGTGGCGCAGAGATGGCGAGGTCCATCTCTTTAATCCCGACACCGTCTTCAAGCTCCAGCACGCCACCCGCAGCGGCCAATACAGCACCTTCAAGGACTACACCAAGCTGGTCGACGACCAGAGCAAGCAGCGCGCGACCCTGCGCGGCCTGTTCGGCATGAAGCCGTTCGGTCCGCCGGTGCCGCTCGACGAAGTCGAACCAATCGAGAAAATACTGCCGCGCTTTGCGACTGGCGCGATGTCGTACGGATCGATCAGCAGCGAGGCGCATGAGACGCTCGCGATCGCGATGAACCGGATGGGCGCCAAGTCCAACACCGGCGAAGGCGGCGAAGACCCTGCCCGCTACGTCCCCGATGCCAACGGCGACTCGCGGCGCAGCGCCATCAAGCAGGTGGCGTCAGGCCGCTTCGGTGTCACCAGCGAGTACCTCGTCAGTGCCGACGACCTGCAGATCAAGATGGCGCAAGGCGCCAAGCCGGGCGAAGGCGGCCAGCTCCCCGGAAACAAGGTCTATCCGTGGATCGCCAAGGTGCGGCATTCCACGCCTGGCGTTGGATTGATTTCACCGCCGCCCCACCACGACATCTACTCGATCGAAGACCTCGCGCAGTTGATCTTCGACCTGAAGAACGCCAACCCCGTCGCCCGGGTGCACGTGAAGCTGGTCGCCGAATCCGGCGTCGGCACCGTGGCGGCCGGCGTGTCGAAAGCGCGCGCCGATGTCGTCTTGATCTCGGGACACGATGGCGGCACGGGCGCCTCGCCGCTCACCAGCCTGAAACACGCCGGAGTGCCATGGGAGCTCGGGCTCGCCGAGACGCAGCAGGTGCTGCTCATGAACCGCCTGCGCGACCGCATCGTCGTCCAGGTCGACGGCCAGATGAAGACCGGCCGCGATGTCGTGATCGCGGCGCTGCTCGGCGCCGAAGAGTTCGGCTTCGCGACCGCGCCGCTGGTCGTGATGGGCTGCGTCATGATGCGCGTCTGCCATCTCAATACCTGTCCGGTCGGCATCGCCACGCAGGATCCGGAGCTGCGCAAGACGTTCAGCGGCAAGCCGGAGTTCGTGCAGAACTTCTTCTATTTCATCGCGCAGGAAGTGCGCGAGCTGATGGCGGAGCTGGGCTTCCGTACGGTCGACGAGATGATCGGCCGCGCGGAATGCCTCGACTTCGAGCCGGCCAGGGACCACTGGAAGGCGAAGGGCGTTGACCTGTCGCAGTTGCTCTACGTGCCCGAGATGCCGGCCGATGCCGCCCGCCGTGCCACCTGCAAGCAGGACGCCGGTCTCGCCAACGTGCTCGACCGTCGCCTGATCGAACAGGCGGCGCCGGCCCTGGAACGCGGGACGCCGGTGGAGCTGTCGTTCCCGATTCGCAACACCGACCGCACGACTGGCACCATGCTCGGCTACGAAGTGACGAAGCGTTACCGCGGCGAGGGGTTGCCCGACGACACCATCCGGGTGAACTTCACCGGCTCGGCCGGCCAGAGCTTCGGCGCGTTCATCCCGCGCGGCATCACCTTGTCCCTCGCCGGTGAGGCGAACGACTTTGTCGGCAAGGGCCTGTCGGGCGGCCGCTTGATTGTGCGCCCGCCGCTCAACGCCGCGTTCGCGGCCGAAGAGAACGTGATCATCGGTAATGTGGCGCTCTACGGCGCCACCAGCGGCGAGGCGTTCGTCAGCGGTGTGGCAGGCGAGCGCTTCGCTGTTCGCAACAGCGGCGCCCATGCGGTGGTTGAGGGCGTCGGCGATCACGCCTGTGAATACATGACCGGCGGCCGCGTGGTCGTGCTTGGCGCCACCGGTCGCAATTTCGCGGCGGGAATGAGCGGGGGCGTGGCCTACGTGCTCGACACCGACGGCTCGTTCGCCCTCAACTGCAACATCGACATGGTCGCGCTCGAGCACCTGGAGGACGCGACCGAGATTGAACTGATCCGGCAGTTGATCGCTCGCCACGTGGAGCTGACCGACAGTGCGGTCGGCGAGCGGGTCCTGCATGCGTGGTCCACCATGCTTCAGCAGTTCGTCGTCGTGATGCCGCGCGACTTCAAACGGGTCAAGGCAGCTGAAGCGAAAGCGCGTGCCGAGTCGCGTGAGCCCGTATTCAGCGATCTGGTGGCATAACAAGAACTGGCCACAGAGGACACCGAGGACTCAGAGTCAGTTTCTTGGCTGTCCCGAATGCATTTAGAAAAGAAGTTCTCTGTGTCCTCTGTGTTCTCTGTGGCAAGAATTTATGGGTAAGGCGACAGGTTTCATTGAGTTCGGCCGGAGCAAGGCACCGTCACGGCCGGTCACCGAGCGCATTGGCGACTACCGTCACGTCTACAAGGCGTATCCAGTTGAGGACCTGACGCGCCAGGCGGCGCGCTGCATGGACTGCGGCATCCCGTTCTGTCACCAGGGCTGTCCGCTCGGCAACCTCATTCCCGACTGGAACGACCTGGTCTACAAGAACAACTGGCGGTCGGCCATCGAACGCCTGCACCAGACCAACAACTTCCCCGAGTTCACCGGCTTGCTGTGCCCCGCGCCGTGCGAGGGCTCGTGTGTACTCGCGATCAACAAGGATCCCGTCACCATCAAGTCGATCGAGCTGTCGATTGTCGACCGCGCGTTCGAGGAAGGCTGGATCGTTCCCGAACCGCCGGTCACGCGGACCTTGAAGAAGGTCGCAGTCATCGGCTCCGGCCCCGCCGGCCTCGCCGCGGCCGCGCAGCTCAATCGTGCCGGCCACAGCGTAACGGTGTTCGAGAAATCAGACCGCGTGGGCGGCCTGCTGCGCTACGGCATCCCCGAGTTCAAGATGGAGAAGCGGGTGCTCGACCGCCGTCTCGACCTGATGACGGCCGAAGGCGTGGTGTTCCGCACGCACATGAACGTCGGCGAAAACGTGACGGCGCACGACCTGCGGCGCGATTTCGACGCCATCCTGCTGGCGGGCGGCGCCGGCCAGCCGCGCGATCTCGGCGTGCCTGGTCGCGCGCTCAAGGGCGTCCACTTCGCCATGGAGTTCCTGAAGCAGCAAAACCACCGCTGCCAGGGTGACCCACTGACCGCCGAATCGATCGCGGCCGCCGGCAAGCACGTGATCATCATCGGCGGCGGCGACACCGGCGCCGATTGCCTGGGCACGGTGCACCGCCAGGGCGCCGCCTCTGTCAGCCAGCTCGAACTGCTGCCGACGCCGCCGAACCAGCGCGCCGAAGACAACCCGTGGCCGCTCTGGCCGGCCATCTTCCGCACTTCGTCCGCGCACGAGGAAGGCGGCGATCGCGTGTATGCCGTCGCCACCACGGAACTGACCGGCGATGCCAGTGGCCGCGTTCGTGCCCTTCACGGACACAAGGTCGCCCGCGTGGTGACCAACGGCCGGTCCTCGTTCGAACCGCTGGCCGACAGCGCGTTCGAAATGAAGGCCGACCTCGTGCTGCTGGCCATGGGCTTTGTCGGTCCCGAGAAGAGCCGCCTGCTCGAGGACCTGGATATCCGCCTCAACGACCGTGGCACCGTTGCGCGGGATGAGCAGTGGATGACCAACGTCCCCGGCGTCTTCGCGGCCGGAGACATGCAGCGCGGACAGTCCCTCATCGTGTGGGCGATCGATGACGGTCGTCGTGCCGCCGGCGCGATCGATAGGTACCTAACAGAAGAAAATTAGCCACAGAGCACACAGAGACACAGAGAATACTTTTCGAAATGCCAGCACACGGATCGAAGCCAGGTGGCTTCTTCTATGTTGCGGTCAGCAGTCAAGCCCATTGATAACGCGTGTGGACGGGTGTGCCGAGTATGTTTGACAGCTTGGAGGTGAAAGTCCTCTGCCCAAGGTCTGGTGGAGACGAAGGGCTAGTCAGCTGGTCTTCACATCGGCGGGAGACGGCCGTGTGTGAGCGAGAAAACCTGAAGAAAGAGCTGCGTCGCGTCAAGGCGAACAAGGGAAGTCCGGGTTTCGGCCGGGGCGGTCGGCGCATCAGGCGGTAGCGGCCAATCCTACTTTGACCTCGAGGCAGGCCCGGCTACCGGCACGCTGATGCTGAACACGAAACGCTGACCGTCGCGGCTGACGTTTCTCCACTGTTGCGGATTTCCGATCACCGGACCCGGCAGCTTGAAAAGAATCCTGGGTGTCCCCGCCTGAAACGTAGGGGTCGTCGTGACGTCAACCACCATCACCTCCCACTCGGGGGTCATGTAATAGAGTTCTCGGCCGTCCTGCCTCCAGAAGATCATTCCCAGGGCACCGGCTGAGGACACCTGCACCGGTTTGGTGTCTCCCGCGCCGGACTCGGGCTTACTCGCATCGAACGGGCGGACATAGACTTCAAATCTTTCGGCCTCAATCTCGTCGGACAGGTAGGCGATGAAGCGGGAATCGGGTGAGAATCGCGCT
Source organism: Vicinamibacterales bacterium (assembly GCA_038919385.1). Taxonomy (GTDB): domain Bacteria; phylum Acidobacteriota; class Vicinamibacteria; order Vicinamibacterales; family UBA2999; genus 12-FULL-67-14b. Next base: position 46,951 of record JBCKZH010000008.1, read on the forward strand.
TGCGCCACGCTGTACTCGTCGCGGAGCCAGTCAATCGCTTTCCGCTCGAGACCATTCTGCGATCCACCGAGCGGCAGGACGTACAGCACCCCTGCGCAGCCGTCGTGGAAGGAGAGGAACCGTCCGTCGCTCGACCAGTCCGTCACGACCAGCCCCGCGCCAGGCGTGTATTGAAAGAGATGCTCTTCCGTGCCGGTTCCGTCCCATGCTTTCCGGTAGATGCCGGTGAACTCTCCGCGCGTCGATCGATAGGCTACCTGGCTGCCGTCGGGAGACCAGATCGGCGCACTGTCCGGTGCGGGATCGCTGCTCACTGCCGTGCCCTTACCCGAGGCCACGTCGAACGTCCAGATGTCGTCGTTGCCTGTCCGTGGATCGTTCCTCAGCACCGCCACTCTGGTTCCGTCCGAGGAGAGCGCCGGGTGGAGGTAACGGCCAGGTTCCGCCACTTTGCTCACGACGTTACCTTGGCGGTCAAACAGAGTGATTTGATTGAGGGTCGGCGCATGAGGGACCGCGATCACGACTCGCTCCCCGTCGCGGCTCACACCGGCCAGCATGAGATTGACGGAGACCGCCTGCGACAACCGGAACAGCACCTTCGGTTTTCCCAATTGCAGTGCCGGGCGCAAATTGACCTCGACCGCCATGACGCTGCGATCAGCCGCCACGTAATACAGTTCTTTGCCGTCCTGCCGCCAGCCAAGCGCCGCAACGCCGCCTTGATCGGACGCCTGCCAGGGCCCCACCGCTGGTGTCGTCTCCGCCGCCTGGGTCGGGTCGAACGGGCGGACATACACTTCATTTTTGCCGGACTCATTCGATGAGTACGTGAGAAAACGGCTGTCGGGCGACAGGTGCGATCCCACAATCTGCGACTTACTGCGGAACACCTCGAGCGGCTTGCGCGGCCCATCACCGTCGAGTCGCAGCGCGTACAAGGTCCCTCCCGACAAATCCGACGATGAAAAAGTCAGGAACCGTCTGTCGAGCGACCAATCACGGAGGATCGGCCCATCTCCGGGAACCTGATACAGAAGTTCCTCGGTTCCCTCGCCGTTCGACGCTTTTCGGTACAGCCCGAAATGGCCGCCGCGTAGGGCGCCATACGCGAGCTGCTGGCCGTCCGGCGACCACACCGGCCAAAACGCGCCCTCCCGCTCGCGCGTTTGATGGGCGGTGATCCGTGTGGCCTTCCCGGTCGCCACATCCAGCACCCAGAGGTCCTCGGTCTCGCGCTCCAAATCGTTTTTCCAGACCGCCAGCCGTGTCCGATCGGGCGAGAAGACCGGAGCCAGGTAGATGGCACGCTCCCCGACCGTGGTCACGACCGTTCCTCGACGGTCAAAAACGGTGAGTAATCGTGCCTCCCTCTCGAACCTTTCGGCGATCCGCCTGGCCTTCGCGGCTTTGGCCTGGTCCGCTTTGTCGGCAACTTTGGCGGGAGCCGGCGTCTGGGACAGGCCGTTCGCTGGAGCCAGCAGCAGCGTCGCAGACAGACTGGCTGCGATGACGATCGCACCGCGATGAGAGTGCTTCACGTGAACAACCTCCTCCGCACAGATCTTCGGCCGGCCCTCAATCCCCGTTCAACAATTCTGCGGACACAGCGACACAACTGTTCCGTCCGGTAGCGTGATCATTCGTAAGAGCGCTGACAGAGAGCCGTCCCTGGCGCGGCTCGCTTCCGCCGTTACCGTTTGGCCGAGGGCGGCGGTAAATTGAACCTTGCCCACGCTGCGAGACCGGAAGAAACCGGGCGACGGCCCTTCGAGGGTCCAGGTCGCCACTTTGTCTCCGTCTTTCGTCTCGACGATCAATTCAAGGTGGGGATTCGTCCACATGACCTTGCTCAGCGTGCCGGTCAGCGCGACACGGTTGTTGAAGTCGAATATCGCCGACATGTTGTGATGGGCCCATGCGGAACCCCCTACCAGCGTGAGCGCAAGGATGAAGGAGGCGCTGATTCCATGCCGGTTTCCAGAACGCACTTGTAGCTCCCGTGGAAGGGCTTTGATGAGGCCTGAGGGACCAGTGCCTGTCCGTGGCGCGACCTGTGGCCCCCAATGCTCAGGAAAGCGTTAATCGAGACAGAGGAGATATGCGCCAGGGCCACCGCCAAAGCACTATTTGAAACTCGCGGCGTTCGCCTAGCTGCCGTGTGCTTATCCGCTTGATTAAGGTGGCACCTGGATCGTGATGTATACCCATGATCACGGTGGGATTGAAAGAGGGAGGGGATCCAACCGCCGATCACCGGCTGACGCGAACCACGAAGCCTTCCTTGCGCGCGGCGGCCGCCAGTCGATCGTCCAGCGTCCGCGAGAGACGAGGGCCGGCGGTCCGCGGCGATGAACGCGGCGCCGAGTTGGAGCGCGTCGGCGGCACGGAGCGGATGGACGCGCAGAAACCGCACCGCGGCTTCGCGGACGGGGTCGCTCGCCTCCACTTCGTGCCAGCCGCCGGCGACCTGCTTCAATCGATCGAAGGCCTGATTGGCCGCGTCCTCGTCGAGCGCGCCGTCGCGCTCGAGGCGCGCAATGGCCGATGCGCATTCCACCTGGCTGGCCCACCAGACCATCATTCCCGTGTCCCTGGCGGCGAGCGCCTGCATGGCGGAAGTAGCCGGTTCCATGATCAGCAACGGCACGATCGCGGATGCATCCCAGAACTTCATCGACCGTCCCGCCGCTCGTCGAGGAGCACCCGGACGCCGGACGGCCCTCTCGTCGGTTTCGGCGGCGGCGTTGTGAATAGCCGCCGCGGCACGGCGGCGCGAGCGGGACGCACCAGGCCGTCACGCACGAGCTGTGCCAGCCCGCTGCCGTCGCCCCCGGCCAGCCCGCCGATCGGTTCGAGGCGAGCCACCGGCCGCCCGCGGTCGACGATCAGCACCGTCGCGCCGCCCTTGACCCGGTCGATCAGGGCGCTGAGGCTATTCTTCGCTTCAGTGATACTAGCCTTTTTCATATAGCTAGAATAGCCTTATTAGGACAGAAATGCTCTTCTAAGGCATTTCCAAAAATATTCTCTGCGTCCTCCGTGTTCTCCGTGGCCAAAGTCCGTACAAACAAAGGGCCGGACACATCGCTGTGCCCGGCCCATCTAGCTCGCTCTCGTTGGCGCTACGGCAGCGCCATCGTCGTATAGCCGCCATTACGCGGCAGCACGATGTACTGCTTGCCCGCGTGCATGTAAGTCATCAGGCCGTACTGGCCAAGCACGCGAGTCGGCACCGCGCCCACGCGCTTGCCGGTCTTCTTGTCGATGGCGAACAGGTGCGGCCGGTTGTCGGCGGTCTGGCCGGCCGACAGCAGCAGCGTTGACGTCGCAGCCATGGCGGAGGTGCCGCGACGGCCCCAGTTGGTGTCCACATTCACGCCCTTCAAGAGGGGATTGTTGCGGAACGCGTCCTGCACGGTCTGGGCGGTGTCGCCGTGGGGAATCATCCAGAGATGTTCGCCGGTGTTCATGTCGATCGCCGTGATGCGGCCGCTCGGGCCCTTGAAGATGTCGGGGAAGCCGATCAGCGGATCGTTGGGATCCGGCTTCGCTGGTGGCGGCCCTTCGCCGCGGGCAACCGCGAATTCCGACAGCGTCGTGCCGGTCATCTTGTCGTTGTCCTTCTCCTTGGCGGGAGCGAGTAGCGTCGGCGAGCAGCCGCTCGTGGAGGCGATGAAGATGATGCCGGTCGCCGGATCCGCCGCGGGCGGGCCGGTGATGTTGGCGCCGCCACCGCCACCAGGGCAGATGTTCGCCGGGCCCTTGCCCTCTTTGTTCCCGCGATGCGTCGGCGGCGCGAACAGCGGCGCCAGCAGATCGCGATCACGCGCGCGCTGGAGCGCGAGCTTCTTGATCTCGGGCGTGTAGTCAATCAGGTGTGCCTCGGTGCGTCCCTGCAGGTCGTACGGCGCCGGCTTGGTGACGTGCGGCTGCGTGGCCGACAGCTTCTCAGTGGGTACCAGCGACTGCGGCGCCGGCCGATCGACGAACGGCCAAATCGGCTTGCCGGTCGTGCGGTCGAAGGCATAGACCCACGACTGCTTGGTGATCTGGAACAACCCGGGAATGCGCTTGCCGTCCACGGTCACGTCCATCAGGATCGGCGCGGTCGGCGTGTCGTAGTTCCAGATGTCGTGTTTCACCAGCTGGTGGTGCCAGACCCGTTTGCCGGTCTTCACGTCCAGTGCAATCACGCTGGTGCCAAACAGGTTGTCGCCTGGGCGGAAGCCACCAAAGTAGTCGACGGTGGCGCCGTTGGTCGGGATGTAGACCAGCCCGCGCGAGGGGTCAGCCGACATCGGCGCCCATGACGAGATGTCGCCGGTCCACTTCCAGGCATCGTTCTCCCACGTCTCGTGGCCAAACTCGCCCGGCCGAGGAATGACGTGGAACTTCCAGAGATACTTGCCGGTCTTGGCGTCGTAGCCCAGGATGTCGCCAGGGACGTTCTCGACGCGCGTCTGGTTGTAGCCCTGTTCCGCCGAGTTGCCGACGATCAGCACGTCATTGACGACGATCGGCGGCGATGAGGTGGTGATGTAGCCGAGTGACAGCGGCAGGCCCTGCGCCGCGTCGTACGGCAGCTTGGCGTTCTTCCACGGATCCCAGTCGGCAATCAGGTCCTTGAGCATGTCGACCGAGCCGGTCTTCGGGAAGCCGCGCACGGGCACCGCGCCGCCCCAGTTTTCCAGCGGCTGGCCGGTCTTGGCGTCGAGCGCGTGCAGGAAGAAGCCCGGGGTCGTGACATACACCACGCCGCGGCCGTTGACGCGGCCGTAGGCCACGCCCTTGCCGTGGTTCGAACGCATCGAGTACGCGTGACGCGGGGTCTCGGGTTCCTGGAACGTCCACAGCGTCTTGCCAGTGGCCGGATCCAACGACACCACCGTGCGACGCGGCCCCGACGTCGTCAGCAACATGCCGTCGACGTAAATGGGCAACGACCGGCCGTTGATGTCACCGATATCGATGCCAGGTGCGGAAGCCGCACCCCACTCCCACGCCACCGTCAGGGAGTTGAAATTCGAGGCGTTAATCTGATCGAGCGGCGAGTATCGCGTGGAGGTATCGCCTCCCGTGATCGTCGTCCAGTCGGCTTTGTTCTGCGCGTCACCCGCAAGGCCCGACAGGACCACCGCGACCGCCACCACCAACCCGCCCACATACGCGTGGCGGCTCCAATTCCGAGATATTCCAGTTCTCATCGGCACCTCAACAATATGGCTCACGCCGGGCCCGCTCGCCGGTCTGGCGCTGACTCAAAAGTTACAGCGGGCCAAGAGTGCGCTGAGCGACGGGTTCCTGTCAACTCATTTGCGGAGATTGCGGACGTGGTGTACAAGCTAAGGCTCACCCTCGGTCACCCAAACATCCATGTCGTCCGCCAGCCGCCGGGAACGGCGCGAGGGAACACCCCGCCGTCCTGAACAATCGTTCGATGCCCCCCAGGGCCGTCCGCTGAGCGTGCTCTTGGTTCCGTTCGCGTTCACCCTCGGTCTATTCGCGCTGACCGCGTTGCCCCGGGTCCGGGCCACCGATTCGCTGCTGTGGTCGTTCTGGGGCGCCTGCGCGGTGTTATTCGGATGGTTGGCGCTGCTGGCGCTCAGGGCTCTGAAGGAGGGCGCGCCCTCCATTCATCTGGCGCCGCCGCGGCCGCAGCATTACATCCAGGCGTGCTGCCACCTGACCGTGTACGCCTATTGGGGCTACTACTGGCGTCCGGTCTACGACTTTGCGCCGCTCCTGGTGGGTCAACTGCTGTTCGCCTACGCCTTCGACCTGTTGTTGTCGTGGTCGCGTCGCGAGAGCTATCCGCTTGGATTTGGTCCATTCCCGATCATCTTCAGCACCAACCTGTTTCTGTGGTTCGTCGACGACTGGTTCGCGTTCCAGTTCCTGCTGGTCGCCGTGGGATTTGCCGGCAAGGCGTTCGTGCGGTGGGAGCGCGACGCCCCCGGGGCCCCCGGCGCGGCACCCGCGCTGGGGAAAAAGCGCGTCCACATCTTCAATCCCTCGGCGTTCACGCTCGCGATCTTCTCCGTTGTGTTACTCGCGACGGGCACGACCCATCTCACGTGGGGACAGGAGATCGCCACCACCTTCAGCCTCGGCCCGCGCATCTACACCGTGCTGTTTGTCGTCGGGCTCGTGGTCATGTACTTCTTCTCGATCACTCCCGTTACCGCCATGGCTGCCGCAACGCTGTTTGGCGGCAGCATGCTCTACACCGCCATTACGGGCGTGCCGTACTTCGTCGACTCCGACATCCCTTCCGCGGTCTTCCTTGGCCTGCACTTGCTGGTGACCGATCCCTCCACGTCACCGCGTACGCCGTTGGGGCGGGCGATCTTTGGCGTCCTCTACGGGCTTGGTGTGTTTGGCCTGTACGCGCTGCTCGGCGCGTTGGGCATGCCGACCTTCTACGACAAGCTGCTGTGCGTGCCGCTGCTGAACCTGGCGGTCCCGGCCATCGATCGGGCCGTGCGCGCCATCGGCGCACGGCCGCTGTTGCACACGCTGGGCCTCGACCCGCCCCTTGGCCGTGCCAACCTCGCGCACATGGCCGTGTGGGTGGTGATCTTCGGCGTGATGACGATGGTGGGTGCGGCGGATGGCATGCACAAAGGCGACGCGCTGCCGTTCTGGGAGCAGGCCTGCGCCGCGGACAAGCCGCAGGCGTGCGCGCGCCTGTTGCGAATTGAAGCGTCATACTGCGGCGACAACACCGGGTGGGCGTGCAATGAGCTGGGGCGCCACTACACCGACGGCCGCCTGGTGCCGAACGACACCGAGCGGGCGTTCGCGTATTTCTCACGTGCGTGCGAGGCGCGGTTTCAGGCCGGGTGCGTCAACCTGCTCGACACCTCCTCGGTGAGCCGCGCCAATCCGCGGGCGTTCGATCTGCGTCTGCTGCTGCGTGAGGGCGGAGCGAACCTGATGGAGATGCCCACCGCCGATCTTTACGCGCGGGCCTGCCGGCATGGATGGGAGTTCGCGTGCAGCGCGCCAACGGCTTCTCGATGAAGCGGCTCGCGTTCATGGCCGTGGCGATCGCCACGGCCATGCTGAGTCCCCAAGGAATCGCGGGCCGGCAAGGTGGCGCGGTGTCAGGCGAGTTCCCCGACTTTGTGGAGATTCCCGCCGGCCCGTTCACGATGGGCGCCGCCCCGGCATCCGATCCGCGCGCGTTCGACAACGAGAAGTGGCCGGCATCATCTGGCACCGGCACGGTTGAGGTGCCCGCCTTCTTCATTGCCCGGCACGAAGTGACCGTGGCGCAGTTCACCGCGTTCGTGCGCGCCACCAAGGCCACCATGGACGCGAATGCGACGACGGGACCACCGTCGCATCCGGTGGCGTTTGTGACGTGGCCCAATGCGTTGGCATATTGCCGGTGGCTCGAGAGCGCGTTGGCGAAGGTACAAAGTCCGGCAGGGGATCGCGTTCGTGCGGGATGGCACGTGCGCCTGCCCACCGAAGCGCAATGGGAAAAGGCCGCGCGTGGCACCGATGGTCGCGCCTACCCATGGGGCGACCCGCCTCGCCGCGATCGCGCGAACTTTGAGGGCACTAGCACCACGCCGGTTGGGCAGTTCGCGTGTCCCGAGTGCCCGTACGGGTTGTCCGACATGAGCGGCAACGTCTGGGAATGGACGAGCAGTCCGTATCAGCCGTACCCATACGATCCCGCGGACGACCGTGCCAACCTTGATGCCGATGCCCTGTGGGTGATGCGCGGCGGCCACTTCGGCGACCCCGCCCGGCAGGTCCGCACCTCCACGCGCGGCGCCGCCGATCCCGGCGCCCGCCGCGCCTTCATCGGCTTCAGGGTCGCGCTCGTTCCGCGGTGAATTCAAGCCCCAAGCCCCAGGCCTCAAGCTCTATTTCTGACACCTCGGGCAGTAGAACGTCGATCGCGCCCCCTGCGTGATCTTCCCGATCTCGCCCGCGCAGCCTCTTCGCAAGCACCGCTCGCCCTGGCGCTCGTAGACGCGGAAGCGCCCTGCCCGATACGGTGATTCCGATCGGCGAATCGCGTTGGTCAGCACGGACTTGATCGACGCGGCCAGTTGCACGGCGGCCTTTCGCGGGGCGCCTGCCGGTGTCGCGACCACCGACGCGCTGCGCGTCGGCGACAACCGCGCATGGTGAAGCGCCTCGCTCGCGTAGATGTTGCCGAGGCCACCTACGACACGCTGATCGAGCAGCGTCACCTTGATCGACGCCTTCTTGCCGCGACACGCGCGCGCCAGTGATGCGGCGTCGAACTCGGGCGAGAGTGGTTCAGGCCCCATCGCCTTCAGCGAGGGATAGTCGTTGACCGCGCCGACCGCCAGGTCCATGAATCCGAATCGGCGCGGATCGTTGAACACCACCGACTGGCCCGACGACATCACGAACACGACGTGGTCGTGCGGGTCTGGCTCGCGTGTGCGGTCGCCAATCGGCGCCACATAAAACCATCCCGACATGCCGAGGTGCATGATCAGGCTCTCCCCTGACGAGAGTGATACCACCAGATACTTCCCGCGACGCGTGACGGCCGCGACCGTGGTGCCGCGCAGCCGATCGGCAAAACGATCGGGAAAAGGAATGCGGAGGTTCGGGCGATTGACGATCACGCGCCGGAATTTCGCGCCTTGCATCGCCGGCTCGAGTATTCGGCGAACGGTTTCGACTTCGGGTAGCTCCGGCATTACTTGATCACGTCGCCCGACAGCGCCGGTGTCGTCTTCGGTGGCACGCGGTGCTTGCTGGCCTGTTCGTAACCGTGCGCGATCTTCAGTAGCGCCGGCTCGCTGAACGGGCGGCCGAGAATCTCCAACGCCAGCGGTAACCCCTCAGCATCCCAGCCAGCAGGCACGACGATGGCGGGGAGGCCGACCGTGGCGCTCAAGTTATTGTCCCGCGGCCCATCGTCTGAGGAACCGACCACCGGCGCACCGAGCGGTTTCATCGGGTAGACGAGCGCTTCCACGCCGTAGCGATCCATCAGGCCGATCAGGACCTGACGCATCATGCGCTGGTTGAGCAAGCGCGCCTGGTACTCGACATTAGCGTTGAGGTCGCCGGCCTTCATGGTGTCGTTGAAACGCGCTTCGAGCGAACCGCCTTTGAGCCATTTGCCGGTAGCGAAGAGTTCGGCAAACGTCTTCACCGGACTCGCGGGACCACGGCGTCGTAAGATAGGAGTCGAATGCGGCGCACCGCGACGGACCCTTCTTGTCGTAGGCGTCAATGCGCTTGAGATAGAGGCCGACCAGTCCCTCGTAAGTCAGTTTGCCGGCATCAACAGCCGCGTGAATGTCGGCAATGCTGGCCGTCATCAACTCGAACGGGCGGCCCTGCGCACGCGGAGTCGCAAGCGACAGGGCGATAGCAGCGGCAATGACGAAGGGCAAAAACCAGCGTCCGGACAACAGCATGCGACATGCTAGCGCAAACCGGATTTACAGACAGCCATAAATATGGCAGAGTGGTCCCATGCGGACGACCATCGACATTCCCGACGCCATGTATCGCCGCCTCAAGGCGCGCGCGGTCGCTGAGGGTAAGCCGGCGAAGGCATTGATTCTGCAAGGCGTCGAGCAGGTGCTGGCGCCGAAACGCACGACCGCGGGTCAGCGCATTCAGTTACCTCTCATCCCGTCCAAACGGCCGGGCAGCCTGCGGTTGGACAATGCCCGGATTTACGACATCATTTTTTCTTCCTGACATCAACGTCTGGGTGGCCCTGACCCACGGCGACCACCTTCACCACCAGGTTGCGAGTGATTGGTTTGAATCACTCGATAGCGATGTCCGCCTTCGGTTCTGCCGCTTCACGCAGCTCGGGCTGTTGCGGCTGCTCACGGCCGAAGCGGTCATGGGAGCTGATGTGCTCAACCAGGCCGATGCCTGGCTGCTCTACGATCGTTGGATCAAGGACGACCGCGTCGACTTCCTCGACGAGCCGGCCGGCTTGGAGAGACGATTTCGCTTGCTGGCGCGGAGCCGATATCCAGCGCCAAAGACGTGGGGAAACGCCTACCTCGCCGCGTTCGCCGAGACCTCGCAGATGACCCTCGTCACATTCGATCGGGCGTTTCGCGGCAAGGTCAAGCCGCTCATCCTGCTCGGAGAATAGCGCCTACATTCCGCACGCCGGAGAGGCCACCCTCGGCTGTCCCGGCGGCGCCAGGCTCACGTCCAGGAACTGCACGCGCGGTGGCACGGTCGGCGCCAGTGTGATCGACACGCGCAGGTCGCCGCGCTCGCACTTCATGCTCCATTGGCCGCGCAGCCAGTTCTCCACCGAATCGAATGACGTGGCCGCCGCGCAGGTGCCGACCTTCGCCCGCAAGTCTTCAATCTCCTTGCGCCGGCGATCCTTCGATCGATCGAGGAACAGGTTCATCGCCGCCATCTCGTCGGCTTTCGTGTCATCCCAGTTCATGATCAGTCGCGACACCGCATCGCGCGACGCCACCAGCGACGTTGACGGCTGCGGACTTCTTGGCTGCAAGCCGCCGGTCTTTGCCAGCAGATCGAACGCTTCGGCCGCGACCCCGCCCCAACCGGTGTAGGTGACGTTGCCGAACGCGATCAGCCCGACGCCATAACTGGGCAGCCATCGCATTAACGAGCCATAGCCCGGCAGGCCGCCGCTGTGCGCGACGATATGATCGAAGGCGCAGGACTGGGAGATGCCCAGGCCGAAGCCGTAGCCGCCGGAGTTCAGGTTGATGGCGCCCACCGGGGTGCGCGTGGCCGTGGATGGGCGCGAGCGCCAGATCTGCTGCATCTCCCGCAGCGACGAGCGGCGGATCGGTCCGCCCTCGGCGCCATCGCGAGGAGGCCAGGCGGCGAGTAACGCCCCGACGTACTTCGACAGATCTGATACCGACGTCAGCATGCCGCCCATCACGCCGAAGGCGCCGTCGGCCAGCGCCGGTTCAAGCTTCCAGGTCTCGTCTTCCCAGCGATAGCCGAGCGCCATGCGATCGCGCGCGACCGCGGCAGGTTCCAGCGTGGTGGAGGTCATGCCGAGCGGCTGCAGGATTGTCTCGCTCAGGAACTGCCGATACGGCTTGCCCGAGACGTTGGAGACGATACGGCCGATGATGGCGAAGCCGTAATTGGCGTACTCGTAAGCGACGCCGGGCGGATTCGAGAACGGGATACCTTGCTGCATCATCC
>JBCKZH010000009.1:0-56774 GCA_038919385.1 Vicinamibacterales bacterium
CGCGTTAAGGTTAGAGGGGATAACTGAGCGTGAGGCCCAGCAGCGTCACGAGAATCAACACCACCGGCGTCAACGCCAGGAACACGACGAACGTGTAGCCCATCACGTCGCGGGCGCGCAGGCCGAGCATGCCGAGAATCGGCAACATCCAGAACGGCTGCAGCAGGTTGGCGAGCGCCTCGCCGAGATCGTAGGCGACCACGACCCATCCCAGGTGCACCTTGAGCTCGTGGGCCGCGGCCATCACGTAGGGCGCTTCGATGATCCATTTGGACCCGCCTGAAGGCACGAACACGCCGAGCACCGCCGAGTACATCGCCACCACGGCGGGAAACGTCGTCGCATTCGAGACGCCCACGAACAGGGCCGCGAGCTGCTGGCTCAGGTGCGTGCCGGTGATGATGCCGGCGATACCGGCGTAGAACGGGAACTGCAGCACCACGCCCCAGACGGCCGGTGTCGCCGCCTGCACCGCGTGCATCAGCCTGGCTGGTGTCCGGTGCAGCAGGATGCCGAGCAGCAGGAACGAGAGGTTCACGATGTCGATCGTGATGGCGTTGATGGCATCCGGTGCTCGCATGAAATAGCGAACGAGGTAGGTGCCGCCGAGCGCGACGACGAACATCGGCAGGATCGTCGAGTGCTCGAGCCACGCGCCGGGTGTGATGGGCTGGTCGGTAGGCGCGGGCGCGTCGCGGTCGGTGAGGTCGACGCCAAGGTCGGCCGCCGTTCGCGCCCGGCCGGCCGGCGGCGTCGCCAGCCACATGACTAGGGTGACGACAATGATCTCGACAAGTACGGAGACGAGGCTTTGCCACAGGAAGATCGTGTGGGCGAACGGAATCAGCCCGCCCGGCAGCACATCGCCGGCGACGATGTCGCGAATCTGCGGTTGCAGGGCGCCTGGCGTGGCCATTTGCAACGCCGCGGATCCGCTGAGACCCTGCGCCCAGATGCTGCCCAGGCCGAGGAAGCTGGCGGCCGCCAGCGCGCGGTAATCCACGCGGGGCACGCGCCGCGCCACCTCCCGCGCCAACACGGCGCTGAAGATCAGCGAGAAGCCCCAGTTGAACCACGAGCTCGCCATCGCGAAGAACGTGACCAGCGCGACCGCGCCCCGCGGCGTGCTCGGCCACGCGGCAATCGCGCGAATCACCGCGTGCATCGGGGCCGAGGTCGCCAGCACGTGTCCCGTGATGATGATCAGGGACATCTGCATGGTGAACGGGATCAGGCCCCAGAACCCCGCGCCCCAGGCGTCGACGACCTGTGCCGCCGTGGCGGGCGTCCACGCGAGCGCGGCCACGACCACGATCACGGTGGCCACCAGGGCGAAGATGAAAGCGTCTGGAATCCATCGCTCGGTCCAGGCGGTCAGAGCCAGCGCGGCCCGGCCAATGGCGCCCGGCTCGTCGGGTGCGGCTACGGCCGGCCGCTGTGGAGAGGGCATGTTCGGGGAACCTTAGCATTGGTCACGGGTCTGGCATATCCCGAAGACGCCGCCTTACACTTCGGCCCGTGTCCAAAGCTCGCATCTCACTGGTCCTGACGTCGTGCCTGGTGATGGTGGCCGCGCCTCTCGAGGCGCAGATCAGCACCGCGGTCATTGAACAACACAAGGCGGCGCTGGAGCGGCAAACTACCGATCCCGATCAAAAGCGGGATGGCGGGACGCAGCCGCGCGACTGGGAGTACCAGCTCGCCGCGGGCGTTCGCACGCGCCAGGTCACGTTCTACGTCGATGGTGGCGTGCCGCTGTACGGCAAGTTGTTTCTGCCAAAGGGTTTCACCGCGACGGCGAAATACCCGGCCGTCGTCGTCGGCCACGGCATCAACGCGCTGTCGATTGGCATCGAGAAGTTCGCTTCGCGGTTCGCGGAGCGTGGTCTCGTGGCGATGGCCATCGATTACCAGAGCTACGGGTTCAGCGGCAGCGGCTCCGACGACCTGCGTCTGCTCGATCCCGATCCGACGACGGATGCGGCTGCGGTCACGGAACTGGAACGCCGCCTGCTGCTGAAGCGGACCAATCTCAACAACGTCCATGAGATTGCCGACTTCCGCGCGGCCGTCTCGTTCCTGCAGGGCGAGCCGGGTGTCGATCCGGATCGCATCGGCATTTGGGGATCCAGCAACGGTGGCGCCATCGTCATGGCCGTCGCCGCGTTTGACGCGCGGGTGAAAGCCGTAGTCTCGCAGGTGTCGGCGCCTCGGCCGGCGCCGCGCAGGCCCGTGGCGGTGGCCGCCAACCTGCTGCAGGATGCGATCACGCGCGTACGAACGGGGCAGGGCGGAGAAGTGGATGGCGGCTTCTCGTTCCGCAGCAAGATCGATGCGTGATCGAACCAGCGCAATCGTGATGTGCGTCCCGGTACCACGTTGGACCAGATTCGCCCGACGACGACGGCGGTGTTGTTGATTCCGGCCGAGAAGGACGAGTTGACCGGTGGCGCCGCGGGTGCGATCGAAGCGTCGAAATTTCTCACCGGGCGCGGCGTGCCGAGCCAGGCCGTCGTGCTGCCCGGCCTCGCGCATTTTCAGGTCTACTCGTATGCGGGTTTCGAGGTGGGTTCGACGCTGGCCGCCGATTGGTTCGTGAAGTACCTCGCCACCGCGACGACGGTGGCGCCAAGCCCGCAACCGGCATTGGCGCCGGCAGCGGCGTCACGGGCCCTGCCGTCTGAGGCGACCGGTAAGGACGTGCGGTTCTTCAGCGAGGCCGTTTCCATTCACGGCGAAAGGGATTGTCGCGCTCGCGATCGACTACCGAGGATGGGGAAAGAGCGGCGGGTTCCTCTACCTGGCCGACACCACGCGTTGGGACGATCGCCTGCGGTTTTCGCAACATACGGCGAAAGTGCGCATCCGCCGGAAGCGTCTATTGCCCGAAGCCCAACTGATCGACATTCGCAACGCCATCACCTTTCTGCAAGGCGAGCCCGGCGTGGCGGTCGCTCCTGTGACGGCGGGCAAGGACGCCGAGCGGCAATCGTTCAGCCCGACCACGGCTCAACGCGCGGATTTGGTGCGGTTGGCCCGGACCGGGCAGGCGCCTTCGACAACGGCAGCGGCCACGGCGATGAATGCCGGCGAGACGCGCCTGGCCATCGCCGAGTACCGGCCGTTCACGCTGCTCGATCAGATTCCGAAGACCTCGGCCATCCTGCAGATCACCGATCAGCAGGGGGATGCGGCACTCGATGCAGCCGTGCAGTGGTTCCTGAAGCACCTGTGAGTCGCGCGCATCCTGCAAGGCGACTGACAATTCTGTCAGCCGGCGTCCCGTGATTCCGGGTCAAACCGCCTGAACCGGCCGGATTCCCCTTGGCAACAAACCTGCAATACCCGCCCAGGATATGGGCACCACGGCCGGCAAGTTTGCGCGCTATGGCGCGATCGTCGTGTGGATCATTGCGGGCGGCTGGATGGTCGGCGCCACCGCCGGCGAGATGCGGACGCTGTGGCTGGTACTGCCCACGCCGCCCGAGGTGACGCAGGACTTCACCGTCCGTAACGCCACCGACGATCAGGGCCGTCGTACCTCGTTCCGCATCCTCCTGTTCAGCGACGAGTTCCGGTGGCGCATGAATTCCTACGACACCGTCGAGCACGGCACGGCACGCCCGCGGTTTACCGACGAGATGAAAGCCGTACTGAACAGCGCGCGTGAGGTGATCTGCGTCGGCGCCAGTTCCGAGGAGATTCCCGCCGGCGCGTCGTTCGCAGCGGGCCGGCAGCAAGAGGAGCGCCGGGCGGCGCTGCGGGCGGAGAAGATCGCGGTGTGGGTGCGCGAGGTCCTGGCGCGGCCCATTCCCGTCCGCAAGCTGAACGTCGGCCACCATACGCCGACCGGCAGTGACGAGACTTCCGATCAGCGGCGCCTGGTGATCATCCTGGTGCTCGATCAAGACGAGGGGGCCAACATCGATCAGGCGTTGCGATCGGCGATGGCGGGGGAGAGCGTGCGGGCGCCGATCTTCGAGGCGCTGCTGACGAAGTACTCCCTGGGTTCCGGTTCATCATTCACCTGGGTGCCCTGACATGTCTGACCTCTTCGAGATGCTGCGCGACGTGCCCCCAGCACTGGCGACTGCCTGGGGAAGCTGGCTGGCCGTGGGGCTGACGCTGTTGTTGTGGCACATGCGCGCCAGCGGGTGGGAGCGCGAGTACGCCCGCCTGATGGTAGAGGCGCGGCCCCGCCCGAAGTCTGGCGTGCGGCCGTCGTCAGGTGTGCGCCGGGCGCCAAAAACGCAACCGGTGGACGCGTTCGGCGAGTTGGAAGCGATGCTCGAACCGGAGCCCATTACCGGCGCCCTCAGCCGGCGTCCTGGCGACTAAGAGCCGGTCTGAAAGTGAACCTGCTTCACATTTACGATTGACGTAAGAGACCTCAAGACAAAAGGGCGGGAGCCAGTGGCCCCCGCCCTTCCGACTTCTAACTTCGCGCCGCGGTTACTGACGCGCGGCGGGACGGATCTCGCTCTGCGGCAGCGCCAGCGAGATGTACTCGCCGGTGTAGTTGCCGCCGCTGACGCCCTGGCCCGTCTTGCCGATGTTCATGCCCTTCAGCAGCGGGTGATTACGAACGGCATCCGGCGTGTCGCCGTGGGGCACCTGGAACAGGAGCTTGTCCGGGTTCTTGAAGTCGATCGCTGACAGCACGCCGTAAGGCGGCTTCACGATTGGCAGGCCTTCGAGACCCTCGGCGAGGGCGCGACGGCCTGTGCCACCGGGGAAGTTGATGCCACCGCCGGCGGGAGGCGCACCGGGTGCGGCCGCGGGACGCTCGACGCGGATACCGTAGTTCGGCTCGGCTTCCCACCGCGGCGTCCGGTTGCCCTTGTTCTCGGGGCTGACCTTGTGGAACTCCTCCTCGTCGTAGTGGCCGACCGTGACGTTGGTCATGCCCGCCTGCGAGTAGAAGATGCCGGTCTCGACGTCGAAGCCGGCGCCCGGCCAGTTGGTGCCGCCCAGGAGCTTCGACTCCGGACCCGTCGGGGGCACGTAGGGCGTGGGCTCCCAGCGGAACAGCGACAGGTTCTTCAGCGCCTGGGCCTTGAGAGCGGGCGTGAAGTCGATGAGGTCACTGTCCGCAAGGTAGGTGCGGGCGTAGGCTGGCGGCTTGGTCACGAACGGCTGCGTCGCCGCCGTCTGCTCGTGTTTCATCGTCGACTGCGGAACCGGCCGCTCGACGATCGGCCAAATTGGCACGCCCGTGATGCGATCGAAGCAGTAGTGCCAACCCTGCTTCGAGGGGACCGCCACGATCTTGCGCATCTTGCCTTCGATCATGGTGTCGATCAGCAGCGGCGCCGACGACATGTCGTGGTCCCACAGCGGGTGATGCACGAACTGGAAGTGCCACTTGCGGACACCGGTCTTCAGGTCAACCGCGACCAGCGACTCGGCGAACAGGTTGTCGCCGGGGCGGTTGCCGCCGTACTCGTCGATGGTCGGCGTCTCCACCGGCAGGTAGACGATGCCGGCTTCGGGGTCGGCGGTGATCTGCGTCCACACGCCGTTGTTACCGCCTAAACGGCCGCTTTGAGATCCCGGACTTCCTGCGGCGTCAAGTCGCGCCATTGCCCCGGTTTCAGGCGGCCCAGGCCGACGGGCCCCATGGCAATCCGCCGCAAGTCGCGCACCGGCAGCCCGACCGACCGGCACATTTTTCGGATCTGGCGATTGCGGCCTTCCCGCAGCGTGATAGTCAGCAGGGTGGTCGGTTTGTGGCCCTTGACCGTCGTGCCGGCGTGGACGTCGGCGGGCGAGGTGCGGCGGCCGTCGATGAACACCCCCTTGCGGAGCTTTTCCATGGCCTTCGGGTCGGGTACGCCGAGCACAATCACCTCGTAGACCTTGTCGACTTCGTGGCGAGGGTGGGTGAGACGCGCGGCGAGATCGCCGTCGGTCATCATCAGCAACAGGCCTTCGGAGTCGTAGTCGAGACGCCCTACGGGATAGATGTAGGCGCCCTCGCCAATCAGGTCCATCACCGTTTGCCGTCCCTCGGGATCGCTCCGCGTGGTCACATAGCCCTTCGGCTTGTAGAGGACGATGTAGCGGTCTTTGACGTCGAGCTTGATGCGGCGGCCATCGACCTTGATGGCGTCCTTGCCAGGGTCGGCCTTGGTGCCAAGCGCGCGCACGGTTTCACCGTTCACCGTGACGCGACCCTCGAGAATCATCTGCTCCGAGGCACGGCGCGACGCGACGCCAGCGGAGGAGAGGATTTTCTGGAGTCGGACGCCCGGAGTCTTGTCGCTATTCGCCATTTGCCATTTGCCATTCGCTCTTCGCAAGCCGCAAGCCGCAAGCCGCAAGCCGCAAGCCGCAAGCCGCAAGCCGCAAGCCGCGCCCTACATTATCCCGCGCCAGAACCGCGCGAGTCGCCAAACTTCCGTCAGGCTGGGCGCGCGGTTGACCTCGGCGTGGGTGATCAACCCGCTCAGCAGGCCGGTGACCTGCGCCTTGCCCTTCAAGTGCTCCGCGAGCAACACCGTTTCCATCGACGGGATGACGTTGTCGTCGACGCCGTGCAACAGCAGCACCGGCGCCAGCGGCGGCGCCGACCGCTCGGCCGAAAGCGCCGGCATGCTGGGATGGTCCTTGAGGCCGTCAGCGATCGGCAGCAGGATCGGTCCGAGCTTGCCGACCGCCCGGTCGTTCACGTAAGTCATCAGCGTCCGCGAGGGCTCCGGCAAGGTGCTGGCATAGGTCTTCATCTCCGCGAACACCGTCAGCGCCTTGGCCTGATCCGTCATGGCCAGGGATGATGCGAGCAGGAACCCGTCGATGCCGCGGCTGAGTGCGGCCACTTGATCGGCGGGCACCACGCGATCCGCCAGGGTGAGGAGCACGACCGCCACGCCGTAGTCGTGCGGTGGATGCATGCCCACGCGATCGGCGCCGACCACAGCGGAACTGTGCTTGGCACGCTCGAGATCGCCCAGCACTTCGCCGGAACACAGGTAGTGCATCACCCGCGCGAGGTCGCCATGGCCGCCGAACGACAGGACAAAGGCGATGCGATCGCGAATCGACTCGCGGCCAGCAGCGACCACCGACAGGCCGCCGGAAAAACTGATGCCGAGCAGGCCGACCTTACCGTCTGGCGCGAACTGAGGCTGCCCACTGGCCCAGATCACCGCGTCTTCGATCACGTCGGTGACCTGTGGCGTGATCTTGAACTTCTGCAAGTCGGGCGCGGCAATGGTCAGCACCCCGAAGCCCGTCGCCGCGAGATCCTCGGCCAGGCCCACCAGGCGCGTCTCGTTGATGCCGTCCCGATGCACGCCCGGCATCAACAGGATGGTGCGCCGCACGTTACGGGCGGGACGATAGAACCGCGCCGGCACGTCGCCCGCGCGTGTCGCAATGGTGAAGACGTCTTCGCGCGACACCGTGGTCGCGCGCCAACCTGCCACCGTGGCCGGTGCGCCCGGCAGGTCGGCGGCCCGGATGAGGAAGCTCAGCGCATCGAGATAGGGCAGCGCGAACGCGCCGGCCAACACCAGTAGCGCGACGACGATCGCCGCCTTGCCGCGGCGCGAGAGAGGCACGGCGGAATGGTACACTGAACCTTTGTGAAGAACCTCATCATCGCGATCGATGGGCCCTCCGGCGCCGGTAAAGGCACGCTGGCCCGCACGCTCGCCACGCGCCTGGGGTACGTGCACGTCGACACCGGGGCCATGTATCGCTCGGTGGCGTGGAAGGCGGCCCACGACGGCCTGCCGCTGGATGATGATGGCGCCGTGTCGGCGATGGCGGAGCGCGCGGTTCTGGATCAGACCGACGGCGTGATCACGATTGACGGCCACGATGTCACGCGCGCGATTCGCACGCCCGCGATCGACAAGGCGGCTGCCGCGGTCGCCCGCCTGCCACGCGTGCGCGAAATATTGGTCGGCCGCCAGCGGGTGTTGGGTGCCAACGGCGCGGTGGTGATGGAGGGCCGCGACATCGGCACGGTGGTGTTTCCCGACGCTGACATGAAGATCTACCTGGACGCGTCGGCCGAAGAGCGAGCGCGGCGCCGCGTGTCGGACGCCGCGCACACCGGCGGCAAGGACAGCTTAGCTGACGTGCAGAGCGAACTGGTCGCCCGCGACCAGACCGATTCCACGCGCGCGGTGGCGCCGCTGACGCTCGCGAAGGATGCCGTCTACATCGACACCACGGCGATGCCGATCGATGTCGTCGTCAATCACGTGATGATGTTGCTGATCGACAAACTGCAATGACACCTGACGAGTTCCGCAAGGCCGGCCACGCGCTGATCGATTGGATTGCCGACTATCGGGCGACCGTCGAGTCCAGGAAAGTGATCGCCCAGTCCGCGCCCGGCGACATCAAGGCCAAGCTGCCGCCCGCGCCGCCCAAGACCGGCGAATCGTTTGAGGTGATCGCGGCCGACATCGATTGCGTGGTGATGCCGGGCATCACCAACTGGCAACATCCGCGCTTCTTCGGCTACTTCCCGTGCAACGGCCTGTTCGCCAGTGTCCTGGGCGACCTGCTCAGTTCCGGCCTCGGCGTGATCGGCCTGGCGTGGCAGTCCAGCCCGGCCCTCACCGAAGTGGAAGAGGTCACGCTCGATTGGATGCGGCAAATGCTCGGCCTGTCACCGGCGTGGAGCGGCGTCGTCAATGACACCGCCTCCACCAGCACCCTGGTGGCACTCTTGTGCGCGCGCGAGCGGGCCACTAATTACAGCCTGGGACGCGGCGGGCTGCAGGCCGAGGACAAGCCGCTGATCGTCTACACCTCCGCGCACAGCCACAGCTCGGTGGAGAAGGCGGCCCTGCTCGCCGGGTTCGGCCGCGAGCATGTCCGCGTGGTCCCGCACGATACGGCCTATGCCATGCGGCCTTACGCGCTCGACGCGTTGATCCAGGCCGATCTCGCCGCCGGCAACCTCCCATGCGCGGTGGTCGCCACCACTGGCACCACCACCTCAACCGCGCTCGATCCGATCGCGGCCATCGCGCAAATCACCACCACGCGCGGTCTGTGGCTGCACGTCGATGCGGCCATGGCGGGGTCGGCGATGATCCTGCCGGAATGCCGCTTCATGTGGGAGGGCGTCGAGCAAGCCGATTCGCTGGTCGTCAACGCCCACAAGTGGCTCGGGGCGGTGTTCGATTGCACGCTGTACTTTGTCCGCGATCCCGAACACCTGGTGCGGGTGATGTCCACCAACCCGAGTTACCTGCAGACCGCGGCGGATGGGCGGGTGAAAAACTATCGCGACTGGGGGCTGCCGCTCGGCCGCCGATTCCGCGCGCTGAAGTTGTGGTTCCTGATCCGCGAGCAGGGCGTCGAAGGGCTGCAGGCCCGCCTGCGCCGGGACATCGCCAACGCGGAATGGCTCGAAGAGCAGATCACGGCCACGCCCGGCTGGAAGGTGCTGGCGCCGGTGCCGCTGCAGACGTTGTGTGTGCGCCACGAGCCCGGCTGGCTGAGCGACGAAGCGCTGGACGCACACACGCAAGCATGGGCCGCACGCGTCAACCAATCGGGCGCGGCCTACCTGACGCCGGCGATCCTCGACGGCCGCTGGATGGTGCGCGTATCAATTGGTGCGGAGCAGACCGAGCGCGAGCACGTCGAGCAATTGTGGGCGATCATGCGGACCGCCGCCGAGAAGACAGCCACGGATTAGACGCCGATTAGACACGGATTGGGTAGCGCGGCCATGACTGCGGTTCGCTGGCGCCGCTCCGGCCGAAGGCCGGAGCCAGCGAACAGGCATCGGTGACAATCGGCGAAATCGGTGGCGGTATTTCAATACGCGCTGCGCCAACGTTCGGGAACGAAACCAATGAGCACATTCAACGTTATCAATCCCGCGACCGGAGCAGTGGTCGACAGTGCCCCAGACGCGACTGCCGCCGACGCCCGGCAGGCCATCGAACGGTCCGTGGCCGCGTTCCCCGCATGGAAGGCGAAGACCGCGTTCGAGCGGTGCGACATCCTCCGGCGGTGGCGCGATCTGATCCTGAAGAACGACGACGCGCTCGCGCGCCTGATGACGAGCGAGATGGGAAAGCCGATCACCGAGTCGCGCGGCGAAGTAAAGTACGCGGCCGGCTTCGTCGACTGGTACGCGGAAGAAGGTAAGCGCGCGTACGGCGAGATCATCCCGACGCACGCGCCTGCCAAGCGTCTGCTCGCCACGCGCCAGCCGGTGGGGCCGGTCTACGCCGTGACGCCGTGGAACTTTCCCGCGGCCATGGTCACTCGCAAAGTCGCTCCCGCGCTGGCTGCCGGATGCACGGTGGTGTTGAAGCCGGCGGAACAGTCGCCACTGACCGCTCTCCGCTTGGCCGAGTTGTGGATCGACGCCGGTGGCTCGGCGGACGTATTCCAGGTGCTGACCACCTCGGATCCGGCAGCCGTGTCGGAGCCCTTCTTCGCCGACGCGCGCGTGCGCAAGCTGACGTTCACTGGCAGCACGGAAGTGGGGAAGTTGCTCTACGCGCAGGCGGCGCGAACGGTGAAGCGCGTCTCGCTCGAACTGGGCGGGCACGCGCCGTTTCTCATCTTCGAAGACGCCGACATCGCGCCCGCGGTCACGCAGGTGATGGCGACCAAGTTTCGCAATGCCGGGCAGACCTGCGTCGGTGCCAACCGCATTTACGTGCACGCCTCCATCCGCGACGCCTTCGTGGCGAAGATGGCCGACGCCGTGCGCGCGCTACGCGTCGGCGATCCGATGAATGATGCGACGCAGGTGGGTCCGCTGGTCGATCGCGCCGGCCTCGACAAGGTGGCGGCGCATGTCGCCGATGCGATCGCGAAGGGCGCTCGCGCCGTCGTCGGCGGCCAGGCGGGGGAGGGCTGCTACTTCGAGCCGACGCTGCTGGTCGAGGTCGCGGCCGGCATGCGTATTCTCGAGGAAGAAACCTTCGGGCCGGTCGCACCCGTCGTCAGCTTCACATCGGAAGCCGAGGTGATCGCCGCGGCCAACAACACACCGTACGGCCTGGCGGCCTACCTCTGGACGCGCGACCTCAGCCGCGCGTTTCGCGTGGCTGAAGCGTTGGACTACGGGATTATCGGGGTCAACGACGGGTTGCCGGCGACGCCCCACGCGCCGTTTGGCGGCGTGAAGGCGTCGGGTATTGGCCGCGAGGGCGGCCGTTGGGGTCTCGAGGAGTATCTCGACGTGAAGTACGTCTCGATTGCGCTGCCTTAATCCTCGTCTTCGAAGTCGTCCTTCGAGCTCGGATCGAGCTCCCACCGATGCTTATCGCGCTCGGTGATTTCAGCGCCGCCCTGCAGTTCCTCGTCGTCCGCGTATTCAATGCCGAGAGCCCGGCCAATCTCATCGACCACATCTTGACCGGGGGTGGGGTTGTCGCCACCCGGCGCTTCATCGCCCGTGCTGTCGGCTGACTGCCAGTCGGCGTCGACGTCCCCCGCGGTGAGCCGCGGGCTGGAGCTGGTGTTTTTCTTGAGTGTGTCGCGCAGCTCCTCGGCGCCCGAATGGGCGGCCGAGGCAATGGCGGCCATGCCAAGGCTGGACGGGATGCCGTGGATGTCGGCGACGGTCTTGCGGGGACGGTCCAGATTGGGCTTCTTGACGGGCGCCGCCTTGGCCACTGGGGCCGGCTTTCGCACTGGGGCAGCCTTCTTGACGACGGCCTTCGCCGTCGCGGCCGGCTTGGCCTTGCGAACCGCCTTCTTGGGGGCCTTCTTTGCCGGTTTGGCGGCCTTCTTGGCGGGCTTGCGCGCCGCTTTCTTGACCGCTTTCTTGACGGCTTTTCGAGCAGCGGATTTGGGCGCGGCCTTCTTCTTGGCCTTCTTGGCAGCCTTGGTGGTAATAGGTCGTGCGGGCTTCTTGCGGGCCATGGCGGATCCTCCGGCTTTCTTGACAGTTTGCGCTAAGTAACGTACCCTCTATGGGTTACGCGGGGCGCCAGTTTCCAGTTCACTTCACAAGATCCGCTGTGAACACGCCGCTGGCACCCTGACAGTAACAAATCTGAGAGTAAAGGACACGCACCGATAATGGCAATTTCGCAGGACGAACACCCCCCCGCTACAGAGCCCTCAGGCGCGGCGACCCCCGCGGCCCGGGCCACGGGGAAGCAGGCGCTGAAAACCACGTCACCCTGGGGTCATGACGATGATACCGACCCACAGGAGTATGCCCGCCTGCTGGACCTTTACGATAACAGCTTCCGCAACCTCGCGGAAGGTGAAGTCGTCAAGGGCACCGTTCTCAAGGTCACCGCAAACGAAGTCGTAATCGACGTCGGCTATAAGTCCGAAGGCGTCATCGCCATCGACGAGTTCCTCGACGAAACCGGCCAGGTCATCGTCCGTGAGGGCGACGTCGTCGACGTGCTGCTCGAGCGCACCGAAGACCGTGAAGGCCACATCGTCCTCTCGCGCGAAAAGGCCGAGAAGATGAAGATTTGGGACGAGGTCGAGCGCGCCTTCCAGGAACGGAAGGTCGTCATCGGCCGCGTCGTCGAGCGGATCAAGGGCGGTCTCGCGGTGGACATCGGCGTCCGCGCGTTCCTGCCCGGCAGCCAGATCGACGTGCGTCCCGTGCGCAACCTCGACGCCCTGAAGGGCCAAGAGCTGCGCATGCGCGTCATCAAGGTCAACAAGAAGCGCGGCAACATCGTGCTGTCGCGCAAGGTCCTCCTCGAAGAGGAGAACGCCGAGAAGAAGAAGTCGACGCTCGAAACGCTCGCCGAGGGCAAGGTGTTGCGCGGCGTGGTCAAGAACATCACTGACTACGGAGCGTTCATCGACCTGGGTGGCATCGACGGCCTGCTGCACATCACGGACATGTCGTGGGGCCGCGTCGGTCATCCCTCGGAGCTGTTCAAGGTCAACGACGAGATCGACGTGGTGGTGCTCAAGTACGACCAATCCACCGAACGCGTCTCGCTCGGCCACAAGCAGTTGATGGCCGACCCGTGGACCACGGTGATGGACCGCTTCCCGGCCGGCGCACGCATGGCCGGCAAGGTGGTGAGCCTGACCGATTACGGCGCGTTCATCGAGCTGGAGCCGGGCGTCGAAGGCCTGATCCACGTGAGCGAAATGTCGTGGAGCAAGCGCGTGAAGCACCCGTCGAAGATCCTCAACGTGGGGGATTCGGTTGACGCCATGGTGCTCGGCGTCGATCCCGCGGCGCGCCGCATCTCGCTCGGCCTGAAGCAGGTCGAGAGCAACCCCTGGCACGAGCTGGCCGAGAAGTATCCGGTCGGCACGAAGATCAAGGGCAAGGTCCGCAACCTCACCGAGTTCGGCGCGTTCGTCGAAGTCGAAGAGGACATCGACGGCCTGATCCACATCTCGGACATGTCGTGGAGCAAGCGCGTCAAGCACCCGAGCGAAGTGCTGAAGAAGGGTGATGTCGTCGAGGCCATGGTGCTCAGCATCGACGCCGAGAACCAGCGCCTGTCGCTCGGCCTCAAGCAGCTCGCCACCGACATCTGGGAAGACTTCTTTGCCCGTCACCAGGCCGGCTCGACCATTGAAGGCAAGGTCGTCCGCATGACCAACTTCGGCGCGTTCGTCGAACTCGACGAAGGCATCGAGGGCCTGATCCACGTCAGCGAGTTCGACGATTCGCAGGGCGGCGAGAAGATCGAACTGGAAGTCGAGAAGAGCTACCAGATGAGGATCATCAAGCTCAGCCCGGCGGAGCGGAAGATCGGTCTCAGCATTCGTGCCCTGACCAACGCCAACTACAAGGCCGACTACGAGTCGTTCTCGGCCGCGCAGGGCGAAGGCGGCGCGACGCTGGGCGACCACCTCAAGCACAAGTAGGGGGCGGACAGGCGTCCGCCCCTAACAGCGTTTCCTAATGATTGAGCTATGACGAAGGCGGAACTGGTCGAAGAAGTCTCGCGTGTCTCGGACCTCACGAAGAAGCACTCGGAGGTCATCGTCGACACCGTGTTCGGGAGCATCATCGATGCGCTCAAGCGCGGTGAGAAGATCGAGCTGCGCGGATTCGGCAGTTTCCGCCTTCGTAAGCGCGAGCCCCGCAAGGGCCGCAACCCGAAGACCGGCGACAAGGTGGACGTGCCGCCCAAGCGCGTCCCCTATTTCAAGCCGGGCAAGGAACTGAAAGACCTGATCAACCGGGACACGGGGGAGCCGATCGACGGCACCCCGGCCCCGCCCACCGACGGCGCTGCCGGCCCTCTCTAACGCCGTGGGGGCACTCCTTTAGGTGTGCCCGACAGGTACTCAATGGAGCGCATCTGGTCTCCCTGGCGACATTCCTACGTGACGCGCGCTAAAGAGGCGGACGCCTGCGTGTTCTGCGAGGCGCTGGCGTCCGAGGAAGGGCGCGGCCTCGTCGTGCACGAAGGCACGCTCGCGTACGTCATTCTCAATCTCTATCCCTACAACGCCGGCCACGTGATGGTCGTGCCGCACCGCCACGTGGCGACCCTGGCGCTGCTCACGCGCGACGAACTGAACGAGATGGCGCTGCTGACCCAGCGCGCCGAACAGGTCCTGACCGAAGCGTTTCAGCCGCAGGGCATCAACGTCGGCATGAACCTCGGCCGCCCGGCCGGGGCCGGCATTGTCGACCACCTGCACATGCACCTCGTGCCGCGGTGGAACGGCGATACGAACTTCATGACGGTGGTCGGGGAAGTGCGCGTACTGCCGGAAGAACTGCCGCAGACCGCAGCGAGACTGCGGCCGATCTTCGACAAATTGTCACGATAGGTTCGCCCCCCTGCCCGACCAGCCTCACCAGCCCTAATAGGGCTATAATCAGTCCTTATCTCAGCACTGGCCTTTCATGACCTTCGATCTCACTCCCGAACAACTCGATCTCGCACTTCACGCCCGCAAGCTTGCCGGCCGGATTGGGGCCGCCGCAGCCACTGCTCTTGATGTGGGAGGCACGCTGCCGGCGGACGTGCGTAACGTGCTGGGCGATGGATCCCTGGCGGACGCATTCGGGCGCGGCGCCGTTCAAGCGGTCGCCGTGATCGAGGAAATCTCGGCCGTGAGCGCCGGCCTTGGCGCCACCATTGGGTTCGCCGCCGCGGACGAGAGTCACTCGCAGTCCGGCGGCGTTGGGCCGGACCTGCCCGGGCTGCGCGGTTGCGAGACGGCGCTCGCCGCTCTGGCGCAGGCGAGCGATGCCGCGAAGCGGCGGGGCCGACTGGTGGCCGCTGCCGTCGCCGTGGGCGTCGGACGAGCGGCGCTCGTCCATGCGGTTGCGGCGATGAAGGCCGCGGGCGTGCGACCCGGGCCGGATGAACAGGCGCCCCACTGGGTGATTGCGGATGGCGCGACCGAAGTCGAAGCCGCGCGGCTGTTGACCTATCGGGCGGCGCAGGCGCTCGACAACAACGATGATGACGCGGGCGACCTGGTCGCCCGGGCGAAGCGGTTTGCCGCGATGGCGGCGGAGCAGGCGGTCAACGCCGCGATCCGGATTGAAGGCCCCGGCGGCTACGTGCGAGGCGGAGTGCTCGAGCGCCTCACGCGAGACGCCCGGACCCTGTCGATCATTCTCTCGTAGTCAGCACCTCAAGCACCTCAAGCACCTATCCAAGAATGTTCTTGGCGATGGTCATCAACTGCATGTTGGTGGTGCCCTCGTAAATCTGGCCGATCTTCGCGTCGCGGTAGAGCTTCTCGACCGGGTAGTCCTTCACGAAGCCGTTGCCGCCGAACAGGTTGATCGCCATCGAGGCGACCCGCTCGGCGACCTCCGATGAATACACCTTGCACATCGCCGCTTCGGTCAGGAACGGCAGGCCGGCATCGCGCAGCCGCGCCGAGTTGTAGACCAGCAGCCGCGTCGCTTCCACGTCGGTGGCCATGCGCGCCAACTGGAACTGCACGCCCTGGAAATCGGCAATCGACTTGCCGAACTGCTTGCGCTCCTTGATGTACTTCACGGTGTGATCGAGCGCGCCCTGGGCCAGGCCGAGCATCTGCGCGCCAATGCCGATGCGCCCTTCGTTCAGCGTTTCGATGGCGACCTTGTAGCCCTTGCCGACCTCGCCGAGGATCTGCGACTTCGGCACGATGCAATTGTCGAACATCAGCTCGCAGGTGCTGCTGGCGCGGATGCCGAGCTTGTCTTCCTTCTTGCCGACCGTGAACCCTGGCGTACCGCGATCGACGATGAACGCGGTGATGCCGCGATAGCCGGCTTCGGGATTGATCGTCGCGAACACGATGAACATGCCGGCTTCGTTGCCGTTGGTGATCCACAGTTTGCGGCCGGTAATGGCGTAGCCGTCGCCCTGCTCGACGGCGCGCGTTGCCAGCGCGAAGGCGTCGCTGCCCGAGCCCGCTTCCGACAGGCAGTAGGCGCCGATGGTGTTCGTGGCCAGCTTGGTGAGATACGTCTTCTTGATGGCATCGCTGCCCCAACGCATCACTGCGTTGATCACCAGCGTGTTCTGCACGTCGACCAGGACGCCGACCGAAGGGTCGACGCGTGACAGGCTTTCGACCGCGAGCACCGAGTGGAAGAACGTCCCGCCGGCGCCGCCGTAGCTTTCGGGCACCTCGACGCTGAGCATGCCCATGGCGAAGAGCTTCTCGATCAGGGCGGGGGACATCTTGGCGTGCTCGTCCATCTCACGGGCGAGCGGACGCACTTCCTTGTCGGCAAACTCGTAGACGCTGTCGCGAAAAATGACTTCGTCTTCAGCCAACCTCGTCAAGGCCGGGAAGGCCGTTGCGGTCTGATTCATGAGAACACACCTCAAACAACATTGGCCACGGAGGGCACAGAGAACACAGAGAAATATCCTTCAAAATGCGTGTTGGCCGATTCGAAGCCCGATCGCATTTAGAGAAGTATTCTCTGAGTTCTCGGTGTTCTCTGTGGCCAACGTTCGTGACTCTGACAGGAAAACTCAATGCTATCATCGGCCCCACGGGCATGCGCATCACGCCTTCGCGCGCGGCACTCCTGGTGACGGCTACCTTGCTGGCAGCCGTCGCAGGCCTGCGCGCCTCCGCCTCCGCCGAGGCTACGGCGGACAGGCAGAGCACCGGCGCCACCACCCAAGCCCCCGCCGCGGCGGCGCAGACGCCGGCGACGCCGGAATCGGGCCAGCCGGTGTTTCGTACCGGCATCAACTTCGTCCGCGTCGATGTCATCGTCAGCGATCGACAGGGCAACCCGGTCACCGATCTCAAGATCGAGGACTTCGAGATTTCCGAAGATGGGAAGGCGCAGAAGCCTGAAACGCTGCGCCTGGTGAAGATCGACGCCACCACCGCGCCGAGCTATACGCAGCGGACCATTCGCACGCGCATTGACGAAGAAACCGCGGCCGCCGACGAGAACTCGCGTATCTTCGTGTTCTTCCTGGACGACTATCACGTCCGCAAGGAAAGCAGCATGTCGGTGCGCCGGCCGCTGATCGAGTTCATCACCAATCAACTGGCGCCGAACGACCTGGTCGCGGTGATGTACCCGCTCACGCCGATCGACGCCGTGACGCTGACACGCAATCACCAGGGCGTGGTCAACACGATCGAGAAGTTCGAGGGCCGCAAGTACAACTACGACCCCATCAACGATCTCGAGCGCGAGTATGTCTACCAGCTGACGCCCGACGTGATCGAGCGGTTGCGCCGCCAAGTGTCACTGAGCGCGATCCGCGGCATTTCCACGAAGCTTGGCTCGCTACGGGAAGGCCGTAAGTCGCTCATCCTCGTGAGCGAGGGCTACTCGGCGTTGCTGCCGCCGCAGATGCGCAGCGATCTGGCGGGTGGTTTTGGCGATCCTGGGCGCGCCACGCGCGACCCGTTTGCCGCCGACAACAACCCGATGGAGGACCGGGTGCAGTTCAGCGCCGGCCTCGATCTGCTTCAGGAACTCCAGGACGTCTTTGCCGCGGCCAACCGCAACAACACGTCGATCTACGCCGTCGACCCGCGCGGCCTGTCGACCGGTGAATTCGACATCACCGCCAACATTTCCGGCTCGACCAGTCAGGCGTACCTGGGCGCGAGCCTTGATAGTCTGCGCTCGCTCGCGGAGAACACCGACGGCCGCGCCATTGTGAACCGTAACGACCTTGGCGGCGCGATGAAGCAGATTGTGCGGGACGCCAGCGCCTATTACCTGATCGGCTACACCTCGTCGCAGGCGCCGATGGACGGCAAGTTCCACGAGATTAGGGTCCGCGTGAAGCGGCCGGGCGTGCAGGTGCGCGCGCGCAAGGGGTACTGGGCGTTTACCGAGGCCGATGCCAAGCGCGTCGAGGCCGGCCCCAGGCCGGGCCCCCCTCCGGCGATCACCAAGGCGCTGGCCGCGATTACGCCACTCACCAATCGCCGCTACGTGCGCACCTGGATTGGGACCGAACGCGGCGCTGCCGGCCTGACCAAGGTTACCTTCTTGTGGGAGCCGTTGCCGCCGACGCCCGGCGTCAAGCGAGACGAGGCGCGCCGCGTCACGTTGCTCGCCACCTCGCCCGCCGGCGAGATCGTCTATCGCGGCCGCATCCCGTCAACGCTCGCGCCGACGGGCTCCGGCGCGGCGATCAGCTTCGACGCCAAGCCCGGAAAGCTCGACCTGCGGATCACCGTGGAAGGCGATGGTACCGGCACGCTCGACAACGAAGATCGCGACCTCATGGTGCCCGACCTGTCGGCGCCGGAGGTGATGCTCAGCACGCCCAAGGTCTGGTTCGCGCGCAACGCCCGCGAGTTCACGGCGCTAGCGACGGGCGCTGGCACGCCGCCGGTGGCGACCCGCGAGTTCCGGCGTACCGATCGGCTGCTGGTGAGGTTCGAGGCCTTCGCCCCGGGCACCGCGCCGCCAACAGTCGCCGCGCAGTTGCTGAACCAGCAAGGCTCGAAGATGGGCGACGTCACTGTGGCGGCGCCATCGGCCGCAGGCGAGGCCTATTCGATTGATCTATCGCTGGCGAGCTACGCAGCGGGGCAGTATCTGCTGGAACTCGCCGCTGTTGCAGAAGGCCACAAGCCAGTGACCGAGCTTGTGGCGTTTCGCATTGGCAGCTAGGCGTACATTCCGCGCAGCCTGGTCACGGTAGCCACGCGTCCGATCGCCACAATGTAGGCGGCGGCGCGCATGTCCACCTGGTATTTCTGCGCCGTCTTCAGCACGACATCAAACGCCTCTACCATCTTGATCTCGAGGCGCTCGTTGACTTCCTTCTCGGTCCAGAAGTAACCGTGGCGGTCCTGCACCCACTCGAAGTACGACACCGTCACGCCGCCGGCGTTGGCGAGGATGTCGGGCACCACGAACACGCCGCGCTCGTGCAGCAGCTTGTGCGCGTCAGGCGTGGTCGGGCCGTTGGCGCCCTCGACGATCAGCTTGGCCTTGATGTCGCCGGCGTTCTCTTCGGTAATCTGATTCTCGAGCGCGGCGGGGATCAGGATGTCGGTGTCGATCTTGAAGACGTCGGCCGCACCGAGTGGGTCACCACCGGCAAAGCCGCGCATGGTCTTGTGCTCCGCGACGTGGGCGATCAGCTTGGGGATGTCCAGGCCCGCGGGATTCTGGACGCCGCCCTTCGAGCCGGTGACGCCGACGATCTTCGCACCCTGCAGCGCGAGCAGTTCGGCGGCGATCGAGCCGACATTGCCGAAGCCCTGCACGGCGACGCGCGAACCCTTCAGCTCAAAGCCGAGGTGCTTGGCCGATTCGCGCGCCACGATCATCACGCCGCGGCCCGTGGCTTCGCGCCGGCCCAGCGATCCACCCATCTCGACCGGCTTGCCGGTGACAACGGCGGTCGAGGTGTGGCCGACGTGCATCGAGTAGGTGTCCGAGAGCCAACCGACCGTCGAATGCGCGACCGATCCGCCTCGGTCCAAACGATCCAAAGTAGCGTTGAACTTACCAGAATGTCAATTCGCTATCGGTAGCATGACTTAATTATATCGATTGGCGCGGGTCAGGCCCCGCCCTCGATAGCTTGCCGGGGGCTGACCCCTTGTTCAACGATGACCGAAACCATCGGTCGGTCTTATAATTAGGGGGATATGAAAAGCGTGGCCGACCCAGCAGGCACCCGGAGAAACCGCTGGGAACGTGAAGTGGTGGAACCCACCCTGCGCAAGTCGCCGGAGCGGAAGGGCTCGTTCACGACCATTTCCGGCCGGTCCATCGAGCGGCTCTACACCGCCGACGACGTCGAGGGCATCGACTACGACCGCGACATCAACCACCCGGGCGAGTTCCCTTACGTCCGCGGCATTCACCCCAGCGGCTATCGCGGCAAGCTGTGGACGATGCGCCAGTTTGCGGGGTTTGGCACGCCGGAAGAGACCAATCAGCGTTACCAGGATCTGATCGCGGCGGGCGGCACCGGGCTGAGCGTCGCGTTCGACCTGCCCACGCTGATGGGCCGCGATCCCGATCACGAGCTGTGCCTGGGCGAAGTGGGCAAATGCGGGGTCAGCGTCATGTCGCTCGCCGACATGGAGCGCTTGTTCGAGGGCATCTCGCTCGCCGGCATCACCACGTCGATGACGATCAATTCGCCGGCGCCGATGATCTTCGCGATGTACCTCGTCGTCGCCGAACAGCAAGGCGCCGATTGGAAGACCATCTCCGGCACCATCCAGAACGACATCCTCAAAGAGTTCATTGCGCAGAAGGAATACATCTTCCCGCCGCGCGCCTCGATGCGGCTGATCACCGACATCTTCGCGTTCTGCGCGAAGGAAGTGCCGAAGTGGAACACCATTTCAGTGAGCGGCTATCACATTCGCGAGGCGGGTTCGACCGCGCTCCAGGAACTCGCGTTCACGTTGCGCGACGGACTCGAGTACGTGCGATACGGCGTCGACGCCGGCCTCGATGTCGACGACTTCGTGCCGCGCATGTCGTTCTTCTTCAATTCGCATAGCGACTTCTTCGAGGAGATCGCCAAGTATCGCGCGGCGCGCCAGCTGTGGGCCGAGGCCATGAAGCACCGCTTCGGCGCGAAGAACCCGCGCTCGTGGCAATTGCGGTTTCACACCCAGACCGCCGGCGTGTCGCTGACCGCGCAGCAGCCGTACAACAACGTGGTGCGCACGGCGCTGCAGGCGCTGGCGGCGGTGCTGGGCGGCACCAACTCGCTGCACACCAACTCGCTGGACGAGGCGCTGGCGCTGCCGACCAAAGAGACCGCCACCATCGCCCTCCGCACGCAGCAGATCATCGCTCACGAGAGTGGCGTGACCCACGTGGTGGACCCGCTGGGCGGCTCGTACTTCGTCGAGAAGCTCACGCAGGACATGATCGACGGCACGTTGAAGTATTGGGCCACCATCGACGGCATGGGCGGAATGGTCGAGGCGATTGAGCGCGGCTATCCGCAGAAGGAGATTGCCGAGGCCTCGTATCAGTTCCAGCGAGCGGTCGAATGCAAGGAACAGGTCATCGTCGGCGTCAACGACTTTGTCCAAGCCGGCGAGAAGCCAATCGCGATCCTGTATATCGACGACACGGCGTCCGGCGTGCAGTTGAAGCGCCTGGCCGAACTCAAGCAGTCGCGCGACAACGACCGCGTGCGGCGCGCGCTGGAGGCGTTGCAGGACGTGGCGAAGGGCCGTGGCAACACAATGGTGCCGTTACTCGAGTGCGTGCGCGCGTACGCCACGGTCGGCGAGATGTGCGACGCCCTGCGCGACGTCTGGGGCGAGTATGAGGAAGTGCCAGTCATATGAGCCAGAAGATTCGCGTCGTTATTGCCAAGCCGGGCCTCGATGGCCACGATCGTGGCGCCAAGGTGATTGCGCGCGCGTTGCGCGATGCCGGCATGGAAGTGATCTACACCGGCCTGCGCCAGACGCCCGAGATGATCGTGGCGGCGGCGCTCCAGGAAGACGCCGACGTGATTGGACTGTCGATTCTGTCTGGGGCGCACATGCACATTTGCCCGCGCGTGATGGCGTTGCTGAAGGAGAAGGGCCTGGACGATGTGCAGGTCGTGATTGGCGGGATTATTCCGGAGGTGGACCTGCCCAAGCTGAACGGGATGGGGATTCACGGCATCTTCATCCCCGGCACGCCCATGCAGCACATCATCGATTACATCAGCGCGAACGCGCGCGCCCGGGTCTGAGGGTGTTGATGCGCCACCATTGGTCCGAGACGGGGAAGTAGCCGGTTTCATGCGCACATTACTGCTCGCCGACGACAGCGTCACGACCCAGCGCGTTATCGCGCTGACGTTCTCGGACGAGTCGTTTCGAGTGGTGACCGTGTCGGACGGCCAGCAGGCCATCGACTCGATGGCGGTGGTGCGGCCCGATATTGTGCTGGCCGGCACGACGCTGCCGCGCTTGAACGGCTACGAATTGGCGGAGCACATGCGCGGCGTCGAGACGCTCAAGGCCGTGCCGGTGTTGCTGCTGTCCGGCGCGTTTGAATCGGTGGATGCGGCGCGGCTCAAGGCGAGCGGCGCCCGCGGGGTGATCGAGAAACCGTTAGAGCCCACTGCTGTGATTAGTCGCGTAAGAGAATTGCTTGGTCTCAGGGACGCCAGCCCGGCTCCGCCCACGGCCGCGGTGTCTGAGCTGCGCCAGGGGACCGGCCTCGGGCCCGATGCGCGGTCGGTGGAGGGGGGCACGGCCGGGTCGGGTCGCGAAGACTACCTCGACACCCTCGATACGGCGTTCGATTCGCTCGATCAGCATCTCGCCGGCCGGCGTCACGACGCGCAACCCCAGCACCGCAATCCATCGCCGCCGCTCGGCCAGGCATCGGGCGCGCCCGATCCGCGATCGCCAGGACGCCGCCCATCGCCGGCCGATGGCTCCGCGCCCAACTCGGTGTTTGAGGTTGACAACGACTGGTTTGCAGCCGACAACCGGACGTCGGGCGACCTGGCCGCCCAGCGCGAGATGGTGGCCGATGCCCACGAGGCGATGTCCCCGCTTCCGAGGGCGGCGCCCGGGGGGGCGGTCTTCGAAGTCGACGACGAGTGGTTTGCTGGGGATGATAAGGCGCGCGAGCAGCGGCGCGCCGAGCAGCGGGATCTGGCGGCCGAGATGGGTATTCACGACGTCGAGTTGCCAGAAGCCGGACCCGCGCTCAATAAGCCCGCACCGGCCGACGGCCTCGACTTCGACTTCGGTCTCGATGACTTGGCGCCCCAGGCTCAGGCGCCGCAACCCTTGGCACCGGTGCCTGCGCCGGTCGTCCCCGTGGTGCCCGTCGCGCCGATCCTCCATGTTGTGGCGGCGTCGAGTTCCGTCGCTGATGATTTTGCCGCGCTGCTGGCATTCGAAACCGGTGATGCCGTGCCGCATCTGGAACCGCCACCCGCCGCCACGCCTGCCGCGCCGGCCATGGCGCCGGTGGTCGTGCAGGCCGTGGCGCCAGAGATCACCGGCGCGATGCTCGACCAGATCGCGGAACGCGTGGCCGATCGCCTCAATGCGGGCGCGTTCGGCCAGCACCTGCGCGAGGCGATGACGGCGGCGGTCCGCGACACGGTGCGGTCGGTGGTGTCCGAAACCTCCGAACGACTCGTTCGCGACGAAATCGCGCGCGTCAAGGCGCGGGCCGAACGCGATATCCAGTAACGCGAGCGGCCGCGCTCGTTTTCCGCGAGATAATGGGGGGATATGCCCGTCCCGGAAAAGCCCGCACTGGAAGGCCTGGAAGATTCGCTGTCGGCTCGCTGGGAGCGTGACGGTACCTACCGGTTCGATCGCTCGAAGCCCCGCGACCAGATCTACTCAATCGATACGCCACCGCCCACGGTCAGCGGGTCCCTCCACGTCGGCCACGTCTTCTCGTACACCCACACCGACATCGTCGCGCGCTTCCAGCGCATGCGCGGCAAGGAAGTGTTCTACCCGATGGGGTGGGACGACAACGGGCTGCCGACCGAGCGCCGGGTGCAGAACTACTTCGGTGTGCGTTGCGATCCGTCCCTGCCATACGACCCGGACTTCAGGTTGCCGGACGAGCCCGACCCTTCGACAAGCTCAGGGTCGCCCCGAGCGAAGTCGAGGGGCGAGAAACAGCCGATCTCCGTCTCGCGTCCGAACTTCATCGAGCTGTGCGTCAAGCTGACGGTCGAAGACGAGAAGGTCTTCGAGCACCTGTGGCGCTATCTCGGCCTGTCGGTGGATTGGTCGATGACCTACGCGACCATCGCGTCGCCGGCGCAGCGCGTGTCGCAGATGATGTTCCTCCGGTTGCTGGCGAAGAAGCTGGCGTACCAGGTCGAGGCGCCGACGCTGTGGGACGTGGATTTTCGGACCGCAGTGGCGCAGGCCGAACTCGAGGACCGCGAGCAACCCGGCGCCTCTCACCGGATTCACTTCGCGAAGGCCGGCCCCTCGACTGCGCTCGGGGCAAGCGGCCATGTCGCGATCGAGACGACGCGGCCGGAGCTGATTCCAGCCTGCGTGGCCCTCGTCGCCCATCCCGATGATGCGCGGTATCAGCCGTTGTTTGGTAGCGAGGTGCTGACCCCGATCTTTGGCGTGAAGGTGCCCGTGCTGGCGCACGCCCTGGCCGATCCCGAGAAGGGCAGCGGCATCGCGATGATCTGCACGTTCGGCGACACGACTGACGTGACGTGGTGGCGGGAACTGCGGCTGCCGGTACGCGCGATCGTGCAACCCAACGGCACGCTCGGCCGCGTGACGTGGGGCGAGCCGGGCTGGGAAACCTCGGATGCGGCGCGGGCGCAACAGGCCTACGACCAGTTGGCCGGCCTGTCGGCGAAGAAGGCCCAGGCGAAGATCGTCGAGCTGTTGCGCGCGAGCGGCGACCTGCAAGGCGACCCCAAGCCGATCACGCACAACGTCAAGTTCTACGAGAAGGGCGATCGCCCGCTCGAGATCGTGACCAGCCGTCAGTGGTTCATCAAGACCATCGACTACCGCGATGCGTTCATCGCGCGCGGACGCGAGATCGCGTGGCACCCGGCGTACATGCAGGCGCGCTACGAGAACTGGGTCAACGGCCTGAATGGCGACTGGTGCGTCAGCCGCCAGCGCTTCTTCGGCGTGCCGTTCCCCGTGTGGTATCCGCTGCGCGCCGACGGCACCACTGACTACAACCGCCCGCTGGTGCCACCCGAATCGCGCCTTCCCATTGATCCGTCCACCGATGTGCCTGACGGCTACACCGCCGACCAGCGCGGCAAGCCAGGCGGCTTCATCGGCGATCCCGACGTCATGGACACCTGGGCGACCTCGTCTGTCTCGCCTCAACTAGTGAGTCAGTGGGAGACAGACGCCGACCTGTTCACGCGGACGTTCCCGATGGACCTGCGTCCGCAGGCACACGACATCATTCGCACGTGGCTCTTTTCGTCGGTGGTGCGCGCGCACTTCGAGAACGCGTCCGTACCGTGGACCAATGCGTCGATCTCGGGCTGGGTGCTTGATCCCGACCGCAAGAAGATGTCGAAGTCCAAGGGTAACGTGGTGACGCCACTGGGACTGCTGCAGGAGTACGGCTCCGACGGCGTCCGCTACTGGGCCGCGCGCGGCGGTCCCGGCGTCGACACGGCGTTCGACGTCGGCCAGATGAAGATTGGCCGCAAGCTCGCCATGAAAGTGCTGAACGTGTCGAAGTTCGTGCTGGCAGGTGAACAGCCGGCCGGCGTGGTCAGCGAGGCGCTCGATCGCGGCATGCTGCAGAACCTGGCCAACCTGGTGGACGAAGCGACGGTCGAACTCGAGCACTACGAGTACGCCAGGGCGCTGGCGAAGATCGAGTCGTTCTTCTGGGACTTCTGCGACAACTATGTGGAGGCCGCCAAGTCGCGCCGCTATGGCGACTTCGGCGCCGCCGCCGCCGCGTCGGCTTCCACCGCCATGCGATTGGCGCTGTCGGTGTTGTTGCGCCTACTGGCGCCGTACTTGTCGTTCGTCTGCGAAGAGGTCTGGTCGTGGTCAACCCCCGGTTCCGTGCATCGCTCACCATGGCCGGCACGCCAGGAGTTGATTGCGATCTCTGGCACCGATGAGGCCGCGCAACGCTCACTGTTCCACCTCACCGAGGCGCTGAACGCCATCCGCAAGGCGAAGACGGATCAAAAAGTGTCGGTGGGCACGCCCGTGACATCGGTGATCTACTACGCCGGTGACGAGGCGGCTCGCAGTCTGGCGCTGGTCGAACGCGATCTGAAGGCGGCCTGCCGCACTGACGGGCTGGAGCTGAAGACCGGCGAGCCGCGCGTCGAGATTACGCTGAAGCCGGCTGAGGCCTGATGGCCCACCTTCGCCATGGCTCTGGTGGGCAAGAGCGGTTGTCGCGCGAGGCCTACCGCGATCTCGTGCGCGGCGCGCTGGCCGAGGATCGCGGACGCGGGGATGCGACCAGCGCCGCGACCATCACACCGGGACAGCGTGCGCGCGGCGTCATCGTCGCCAAGACGGACCTGGTCATGGCTGGCCTCGACGTCGCGGCCGAGACCTTCCGACAGGTAGACCCCTCGGCGGTGTTCGAGGTGCGCTGGTCCGACGGTGCTCATGTGCAAGCGGGTGAGGTGGTCGCGTCGGTGTCTGGTGACGCGCGGGCCCTGCTTGAGGGCGAGCGGACCGCGCTGAACTTCCTGCAGCGGCTGTGTGGCATCGCCACGTTGACGGCCAGGTTCGTCGACGCGGCCGCCGGCGGGATCACGATTCTCGATACGCGCAAGACCACGCCCGGCTTCCGCGTCCTCGAAAAATACGCGGTGCGTTGCGGCGGTGGCACCAATCATCGCCAGCGATTGGACGATGGGATCCTGATCAAGGACAACCACAAGCGACTCGCCGGCGGGGTCCGCGCGGCGACCGAGCGGGCGATGCGCGGCGCCAACGGATTGCCGGTCGAAGTCGAGGTCGAAACGCTGGCCGAACTGGACGAGGTTCTGGCCACGGCCGTGCCGCGCATCCTGCTCGACAACTTCACGACCTACGACATTCGCGAGGCCGTCACGCGGGTGGCCGGTCGTGCCGAGATTGAGATCTCTGGCGGGGTCACGCTCGCGCGGATTCCCGAGCTCGCCACCACCGGCGCGCACTACGTGTCGGTCGGCGCGCTCACGCACTCGGCGCCATCCGCGGACCTCAGCTTCGAGCTCGAGCCGGCGTGATGCTGCCCGACGACTTGTCGGCGGCGTTGCTCGCGCTCAGCGATCGTCGTCCCGAGGTGCGGCTCGATCTCCGCTGGCACGCGTCGGTGGCGTCAACCATGGATGAGGCGTCCGTGCTGGCCACCTCAGGCGCGGCGCACGGCGTGGTGGTGGGGGCCGGGCACCAGACCACCGGCCGCGGCCGTCGTGGTCGTGTGTGGGAGTCGCCCGCCGGCGCCGGCCTGTACTTCTCCCTCGTCACCCGGCCGGCCGTGCTCGCGAACGCCTCGTTACCGCTTCTGACGCTGGCCGCTGGGGTGGCCGTGCGCGACGGCATTTTCGCGGCGCTCGGGTTGGCGCCTCATTTGAAGTGGCCCAACGACGTGCTCGTCGATGGCCGCAAGCTCGCCGGTATTCTGGCTGAAGGGCTGGCCCTCGGCACGGCGACGCAGGCGGTCGTGGTGGGTGTCGGCCTCAATCTCCAGACTTCGTCCTATCCCCCCGAGGTGGCGTCGAGGGCGACATCGCTTGAAGGCGAACTCGGCCGCCCGGTAGACCGGGGAGCCGTACTGGTCGAGGTGCTGGCCGCGCTGTGGGATCGGCTGGCCACGCTCGAACGAAGCCCCGGTGATATTCTGCAGGCGTGGCGCGCGGCGTCGCCGAGCGCCACCGGCACGCGGGTCGAGTGGGATGGCCGCACCGGAACGACGGCCGGGATCGATGACACGGGCGCGTTGCTGGTTCGCACCGCAGCCGGCGTCGAGCGGGTAATCGCCGGCCAGTTGCACTGGCACTTGTAGTTGACACTGTGGACACCATGCTCCTGGCAATAGACGTTGGTAACACCAACATCGTGATCGGCGTGTTTCGAGGGGAGACCCTTGTTCACAGCTGGCGCCTGACCACGATTCGTGAACGCACGTCCGACGAGCTGGGCATTCTGCTCACCAATCTGTGCGAGCGTCACCAAGTGCGCCAGGGCGACATCTCCGGCATTGTGATTGCGTCGGTCGTACCGCCGCTCACGGGCACGCTCGTCACCATGGTGTCGGACTACTTTGGCCGTGTGCCGTTGCTGTTCGAACCGGCCGTCAACGGCGGCATGCCGATCCGGTATGACAATCCAGCGGAGGTCGGCGCCGATCGCGTCGTCAACGGCATTGCCGCATTCGATCGGTACGGCAAGGGCCTGCCGATCATCGTTGTCGACTTCGGGACGGCGACGACCTTCGACGCGATCTCGGCCAAGGGCGAGTATCTGGGAGGCGTGATTTGCCCCGGCCCCCAGATCTCGGCGGATGCGCTGTTTCAACGCGCCGCGCGTCTGCCCCGGATCGAAGTCCGAAAGCCGGCGCGGGTGATCGGCACCAACACCGTGGCGTCGATGCAGTCCGGATTGTTCTGGGGATACGTCGATATGGTCGAAGGCCTGGTGCGGCGGATGAAGGCGGAACTGGGCGGGGCCGCCGTGGTCGTCGCGACCGGCGGCTTGGCCTCGGTGGTGGCGCCAGAGTCGGCCCTGATCGAACACGTTGACCCCGAACTCACGCTGCGTGGGCTGCGCCTGGTGTGGGAACGCCAGGGCCACTGATCACGACCGCCACCGATTTACACCGATTCGACACCGGCAAATACTGTGACCGACGTTGACGCCTATTGCCGTGATCTCGAGGCGTACCTGTGCCGGAAGAACGACGGTCACCTGGTTCGGATCACCGGTCCGGCCTTCGAGCGGGTGGTCGCGTGGGCGCACCAGGGAATTCCTCTCAAGGTCGCCGAAGCCGGGATCGATCGCTACTTCGAGCGCTACTACCGGAAGGGCCCGCGCCGCCGGCCGGTGCGGATCGACTTCTGCGAGGCGGACGTGTTCGACGCGTTCGACGACTGGCGCCGAGCGCTTGGCATTTCGGCGGTCGTGCCCGATGCGGCGGGTGGGCCAGACGTGGAGGAGCCGTTGCAAGTGGGCGGCCGCTCGCGTCGTTCGCTGGCCTCGCAGATCGAGGCGGCACTATCGAGACTGACGGTGCTGCGCGGCAGCGACCAGGCGGGACCGGCGATTGGCCCGGCCCTGGCGGTGGCGGTGCGGGCGCTTGATGCCGTGCAGCCGGAAGCGTTGCGCGCCCGCGGCGACGCCAGGGATGCGCTGTTGCTCAAGATTGCGGCGATCGATGCGGCGTTGGTGGCCGCGGCGACGCTGGCCCTGACCGGGGTGGAACGGGCAACCCTCGAGAAGGAAGCCGACGCCGAGTTGGCGCCCTTCCGTCAGCGCATGGCGCCAGAGGCGTACGCGCAATCGCGCCGTGCGGCGCTCGATCGCCTGGTGCGCCTGCATTTCGGCTTGCCGAATATCGGCTGACGATGGGGTCTGACCCCAGAGGAACCATGAACAGAGGCGAGCGACTGACTCTCACCATCGAACGACCGGCGGCCGGCGGCCGCATGATCGCGCGCCACGAGGGGGCGATCGTCTTGGTTGCCGGTGCCATCCCAGGCGAGGTGGTGGAGGCCGAGGTCGAGAAGGTGCAACGCGGAACGGGCTGGGCGATTACGCGGACGGTGATCGAGCGGTCGCCGGATCGCGTGCCTGACGCGGCAGACGGCACGTCGCCCTCGGACGGCGGGTGTGGCGG
The DNA here is from genome assembly GCA_038919385.1 of Vicinamibacterales bacterium. Lineage (GTDB taxonomy): Bacteria > Acidobacteriota > Vicinamibacteria > Vicinamibacterales > UBA2999 > 12-FULL-67-14b. The sequence goes on from JBCKZH010000009.1 coordinate 29,663, forward strand.
CTGCGTGCTGGCGCACATTCAGCCCGAGCGCCAGCGGGCCATCAAGGCCGCGATCGTCGAAGACGCCTTCCGGCGTCTCGGTCGCATCACGCTCGATGCCCCGGTCGACGTCGTGCCGTCGCCGGTGGACGGCTACCGCATGCGGGCGCGCTTGCACGCGCGCAACGGCCGCATCGGCTTCTTTCGCGAAGCTACGCATTCCCTGTGCGATGCCGGTCCGACCCGTCAGCTGCGCCCCGACTCGATGGCCGTGATGCAGGCGTTGGAGCGGTCGCTGAAGTCTCTCGACCGGGATGCGGTCGGCGAGATCGAGTGGTCCGAGAACATCGACGCGTCCGAGCGCGCCCTCCATCTGGAATTACTGCCCAATGCCGATCCGTCTCGCCTCGCCGGCCTGACCAAGCTTGACGGCCTGACCGGCGTGACGTGCGCGCCGCCGGGCTCGACGCGGACGATGGACTTGTGGGGAACGGCGATGGTGTCGGACGTGGTGTCGGGCGCCCGGCTGTCCCGTCACGCGCGGTCGTTCTTTCAGGGCAACCGCTTCCTGTTGCAGCCACTGGTGACTCACGTGCTGTCGCACATCACGCAAGGACCAGTGCTGGACTTGTACGCCGGCGTCGGCCTGTTCAGCCTGGCGGCCGCCCACGCCGGCCACGGACCGGTGGTGGCGGTGGAGGGCGATCACTTCTCGGCGGCCGATCTTCGTCGCAATGCCGCGGCCCGGGATGATGTGGCCGTGCGTGGCGAACCGGTGGAGCGTTATCTGCCGGCGGCGACCACGGCCGCGACCATCATCATGGATCCACCGCGGACCGGACTGTCAACGGAGGCGCTGGCCGGCGCCGTCGCCGTGCGGGCGTCGTTGCTGGTCTACGTCTCGTGCGACATCGCCACGCTCGCGCGCGATGCCCGGTTGTTGGTGGATGCTGGTTATCGCCTGGCCAGCGTGCGCGCGTTCGACCTGTTCCCGAACACGGCGCACGTCGAGACGGTCATCGCTTTCGTTCGTTAGCCGCTGTTACGAACCCTTCGAACAGCGACCGGAAGTCGCCCGTGCGCCAGAAGTTCTCCGGGTGCCACTGCACGCCGATGCAGAACGCGGCCCCGGGCTTCTCCATGGCCTCGATCACGCCGTCGGGCGAGGTGGCGGTGACCTCGAAGCCGGGCGCCGCCTTGGCGACGGATTGGTGATGGCGGCTATTCACGTGGCAGGTCTCGCCGTCTTCCATGTGATCGGCGAGCAGGGCTGCCAGGCGTGAGTCCTTCGCCACCCATACTTCGTGCGCGACGTGCGCGCGCGGCTCGGAAATGAAATGCTCGAGCGCGCCGGGGACCTGGCTGGGAATGTCCTGGATCAGCGTGCCGCCCATGGCGACGTTCAGTAACTGCATGCCGCGGCAGATGGCGAGGTACGGGATGTCCGCGGCGATGGCGGCGCGCGTCAGCGCGATCTCGAAGGCGTCGCGGTCGGCCTCCGCCGCCTGAAAGGTGGCGTGCGGCGCCTCGCCGTACAACATGGGGTCGACGTCGCCACCGCCGGTGAGCATGATGGCGTCGACGCGCGCGAGGAGGTGTTCGGGTAGTTCGCCGCCGCCGGCGACGACCTCAATCGGCTCACCCCCGGCGCGGCGCACGGATTCCATGTAATCGGACATCCGGCGGTTCTGGGCGATCGCAATCAGGGCCATATGCGCAAGCGTCCTACATTCGCGACGGAACAGCAACGCCCATCAGATCGAGCGTGCGGGTCAGCTGCAGGCGGAAATAGGCGACCGCCGCCGCCCGCCAGCGCCGCACATCATCGCGCTCTTCGTTGAGGATCTGGGCACGGTGATAGAAAGCGTTGAACATCTGGGCGAGGCCGAACCCGTACTTGGCCAGCACCGCGAACTCGAGCGTCCGCACCACCTGGTCGACCACCTCGTCCAGGCGCGACGCCTCGAGGACCAGCGCCCACAGTTCGTGGTCACCGTCGCTGCCGTTGATGAAGTCGGGCGCGATCGTGGGCAACGGGGCCAGTATGGCGGCTTCATCCAGGCCCAGCCGGTTCTGCAGTTTCTGGAAGATGTTGTTGGCCCGCACCACCGCGTACTGGAGATACGGCCCGCTCTCGCCCTCGAAGCTGAGGGCTTCATCGATGTCGAACACGATCACCGTGGTGCGCGAGTACTTGATCAGGAAGTAGCGCACGGCGGCAATCCCGATGGCCTCGGCGATGCGGCGCCGTTCGGCGTCCGGCAACTCGGGCTGCCGGCGATTGACCTCTGTCATGGCCTTGTCGATCACGCGATCGATCAGGTCGTCGGCCTTGACGCCCAGGCCCTTGCGTCCCGAGACCTCGACAAATGGCCGTTTCGCTTCGTCGGAGTCCGGGGGCGGCGCAAAGCCGAGTTCTTTCGCGGTCGCGTGCGACAGGGCCACCATCTCATACGAGAAGTGGGTGAGGCGATCGGCTTCCGCCTGGTGGCCGATCGCCGCCAGCGCCTGCTTGAGCAGCTTCTGCAGGTAGGCCTGCCGGACATCGATGACGTTGTAAGTGGCTGCCGCCGCCCCGAATGCGGGATGTTCAGCGACGGCCAGCGAGGCATCGCTGGTGGTCGCCCAGAGCGTGTCGCCCGTCATCCGCTTGGCGAAGGGACGGTAGTGAAAGTCGTGGCCGAGCAGGCCCGACTTCCAGAACTGGTACGCCATGTCCTTGCCGACATAGGTCACCGTGCCGTTCGAGCGGACGATCACCTTCTCCCGATCTTCCGGCTCGTCTGCAGGCGTGTCCGCCGCCACCTCGGCGCCGGTGACGGGGTGGTCATCGATCTTCATCACCCAGCAGCCGGCGAGCCGGCCTTCGTGCTGGCGGAACACCGCGCCGGTCTGCTTGAGCACGTCAAAGGCCCGCGCCCAGAACTTGAGGCGCAGGATGTCGCCTTCCCACGTCAGTAACTGGTAGTCGATGTTCAGCCGCGCCATGGTCTTGAGGTGCGCGCGCACCACGGTGTCGGCGATGAATGCCGCCAGGCTCGCGGTGGGCTCCACGCCGTGCTCGATCTCGTGCAGCGTCGCCGCGCGAATGTTCAGGCGCTCCTGATCCCCGTCGTACCATTCCGTGACCCGGGCGTAGAGATCCCAGCAGTAGTAATCGAAGCGGGTGGTGTCGGCGAGGCGCCGCGCACCCGCCAGATCGATCTTCTCGAACTCGCGGAAGCCGACGACCACGTCGGCCACCTGCACACCGGTATCGTCGATATAGTTCTGCACCTCGACCGGGGTGCCGCGGAAGCGGAGGGCGCGGACCAGCGTGTCGCCCAACGCGGAATTGCGCAGGTGGCCGATGTGCGCCGCCTTGTTCGGGTTGATGGCGGTGTGCTCGACGATGGTCTTGTCGGTGCGCAGCGGGGCAGTGGGCAGCGTGCCGGCGATGCCGAGGCGCGCGAGCAGGAACGCCGGCCGATCGAGGAACAGGTTCAGGTAGCCGTTCGGCGCGGCCTCGACCCGGACGATACCCGGAATGGGTCCGAGTGCCGTCGCGATCTCCTGGGCGATCGCGCGCGGCGCCTGGCGCAGCCGTCGCGCGAGGTCGAATGCCAGCGGCGTAGCCAGGTCGCCCAGGGTCCGGTTCGGCGGGTTCTCGACTGGAATCGGCAGATCGGGATCGGTGATGTCGTAGCGCTCGGCAAGCACGGCGCGGACACGCGCCTTGAACTGTTCGTGAAGGGGAAGAATCATGCTGCTGGTTCGTTGACTCGGTCGTAGTGAAGCGGTACGATCACGTTATCATTTCCCCACGCCCTCGTCATGGTTGACGCTGGAATCGGCCGCCTGCTTATCTCGAGTTTGCACCAGGGCATCGCCGATGTTTCACCAAGCCGGCTCGAGTTCTACGAAAACTGGTTGAGCCCGTCGGGCATGCGCGATGGCCGCATCGGCCTGGCCCCCCTGGGCGCCGTGCTCAGCTTCCTGCATCGCGAAGAGCCTCCGTCGAACGACCAGATCGCGACCCGGGCCGGCGTGTGCGCCGCCGACTGGACCTACCAGGGCCTCTCGGCGCTACGCCGATGGTACATCCGCCGGTTGCCGCTCAGCCTCCGCGCGCGCGCGGCGCTCGGACTGGGGAAGCGCCTGGTGCTGGCGACGGTGAGGCAGTCGAAGGTCAAGAGCCGGATCACCGGATCGGCAGCGGTGGTCGAGATCAAGTCCGCGTTATGCGGGCAGCTCCGTGACCCGGCCACCGTCCCCATGCGCGGGTTCTACGCCGCGGCGCTGCAGCGGTTGTTTGCGCACTGCGACATCAACGCCGGCGTGGAGGTGTCCAGCGATCGGCCTGGGGGCTGGCGCCTGGCGGTCACGGTCAGTGGCGGCCGGCCCCTCGACGCAGTGGACGCGGTGTGATGGTGCGCGGCTGGGCCCTGGCGACCCTGATAGTCGCCGCTCTCGCGTGGCCCGCCACGGGCCAGGCGCAGGTGCCGGCGGGCGCGCCGATTCTCGTGCTGCCATTCGACCATCTGAAACAGGAACCCCGTCTCGCCTGGATGCGCGAGGGCGCCGCGGTGCTGCTGACCGAACTGTTGGCCGCCAGCGGCGAGCGCGTGATCGATCGTGAAGAGCGGCTGCGCGCGCTCGACCGGCTGCAGCTGCCGGCCTCCGCCGGCTTGAGCCGCGCATCGTCGATCAAGGTCGGCCAGGTGGTCTCTGCCGGTGTGGTCGTGATCGGGACCCTGGAAGTCGGCGGCGATCAGCTGGTGGCGCGCGGACGGGTCGTGCGTCTCGACACCGGCCGGCTCTTGCCCGAGGTGCAGGCGTCGGGTGCGCTGACCGATGTGTTCGGGGTCTTTGGCCGGCTGGCGCAGCTCGTGCGCGGGTCGAGCACGGCGCCGCCCGCCATGCCGAACGACCGGCTGCCGCCCTCGCCGCAACTGTTCGAGCTCTATATCAAGGGCCTGCTCGCCGAGACGCCCGTGACCGCGATCGCATTTCTCGAACAAGCCCTGAAGGCCGCGCCGCAATTCGAGGCCGCGCGACTGGCCTTGTGGGACCTGCATACGGAGGCCTCGGAGCACCAGCGCGCGCTCGACGCCGTGTCGGCCATTCGTGGGGATAGCCGTTACTCACGCGAGAGCCGGTTCCGGCGGTCCCTCTCGCTGATGAGCCTCAAGCGTTTCGATGAGGCGCTGCAACTGCTTCGCGCGTTGCAAGGCGAAGACCGGTCGGCCACGGTGACCAATGCCATCGGCGTGGCGGAACTGCGCCGCACGGCGACGCCGCAGCCGGGCCGCGCCACCTATTACTTCAGCCAGGCCAGTGAGATCGATCCGGCCGACGGCGATCTGTTCTTCAACCTGGGGTATGCCTACTGGCTGGACCGCGATCCACGCGCCACCATCTACTGGCTGCGCGAAGCCGTGCGCCGCAACCCCGGGGACGGCGACGCCCACTTCATTCTCGGCGCGGCCTTGCACCAGACCGGCGCCACGGCCGAAGCCACCCGTGAGCGGGAGCTGGCGACGCGGCTATCGTCCAAGTACGCCGGCTGGGACGCGCGCGCCGTGGCCGGCGACCCCGTGCCCCGCGGTCTTGAACGGCTCGCCGAAGATCTCACTCCATCCGCGGGGCGGGTGGACACCTTGCTGACCACGGCCGGTCAGCGCGATCAGGACGCCCTGGCGGCCTTTCACCTGGATGCCGGCCGGCGCGCCTATCAGCGCGAAGCCGATCGCGAGGCGATCCAGGAGTTGCGCCGCGCCCTGTATCTGTCGCCCTATCTGGCCGAGGCCCATCTGATGCTGGGTCGTCTCCACCTGCGCGGCGGACGCGCGGAAGAAGCCGTCGGGGCCTTGAAGATCGCGCTCTGGAGCGAAGAGACCGTGGCCGCCCACGTCGCATTGGCCGAGGCGTACCTCGCGGTGCAGGACACCGCCTCGGCGCGCAGCGAAATCGACCGGGCGCTGGTCCTCGATCCGAAGGCCGGGGACGCACGGGCGTTACAGGCGAAGATCGGCGGGGGCCCGTGGTAAAATTCTGCCCAGATCTGCATTGATGGCAACTACCCAAGACGACGCGTTTCGCGAGATTCAGCTGAACGGCAAGCAGCTGGTGTTCATGGCCATGGCCTTCGTGGTGATTGCCGTCGGCATTTTCCTGATGGGCGTCCAGGTGGGGCGTGGCGTGCGTGCCGAGCGCGGATTGCCAGACGGCACCGATAGCACCGTGGCCTCGGTGACGGAGTCGGAACCGCCGCTCCCGCCGCCGTCAATTGGCCAGGGATCGAGCGCGACGCCGGTCACCGCCGGCGAGAAACTCAGTTACGCCGAACGGCTGGGCGGCACCGAACCGGCGGCCGAGCAACTCAAGAAGGCTGATGAGCCGGCGCCTCCGGCCGAGGCGCCGACGCCGAAACCAGAAGCGCCGGTGCCGGCCAGTGCTGCTCCTGAACCTCGGACGGCAGCGCCCGCGCCGGCGACACGATCGGCACCCGCAGCGGCGGTGTCCACCGAGCCAGCCGGTACCGGCTTCGCCATTCAAGTGGCTGCACTACGCGAGCGCAGCGAAGCCGACACCATCGTCAAGCGTCTGGCGGACAAGGGCTATCCGGCCTACGTCCTGGCGCCCGCGAAGGGCGCGCCGTCGGTCTTCCGCGTGCGCGTCGGCAAGTTCAAGGAACGCCGCGAGGCCGATACCGTGGCCGCTCGTCTGCAGAAGGAAGAACAGTTCAAGCCCTGGGTCGTCCGCTAAGACGGCCCATGGTCACCACTCCCAAATCTCGACAGCCGATCTGGCAGTTGATGAGCCGTTAAAGGCTTAGACGTTCCCCAGATGATGTCCGCATCCAGCGTGGCCGCGCTCGCCTCGGGCGTGCTGCTGGCCTTGTCGTTCCCGAAGTACGGCCACCCGGCGGTTGCGTTCATTGCCATGGCGCCGCTTTATATCGCCCTGAGTGGCTGGAACGGTCAGCCGGGACGGGCGCCCGGTGTCAGCACGGGGCGCGGGTTCAGACTCGGCCTGATCGCCGGCTTCGTCCACTACGCTGGCACGGTCTATTGGACCGGGGCGACGGTGCAGACCTTCGGTGGCTTGCCGCTGCCGGTCGCCGTGTTCGTGACGGGCCTGCTCGTGTTGTACATGGCCACGTACGTGGCGCTGGCGTCGGCGGCGTCGGCGATCTTCATTCGACGCTTCGGCTTGGTGGGACTGGCCCTGTCACCGGCCACCTGGGTGGCGGCCGAATATACGCGCGGGTACTTGTTCGGCGGCTTCCCGTGGATTCCTCTCGGCAACACCATGGTGACGCTGCTGCCGATAGTCCAGCTCGCCAGCGTCGTCGGCGTCTGGGGCCTCTCGGCTTTTGTTGCGGTCATCAATGCCGGCTTCGCCACGACCGCGCTTTCCACCGGTCGCACGCGCGCCGTAGCATTTGGCGGCACCCTCGCGTTGATCGCCGCGACGTCGGTGTGGGGCGGTCAGCGAATGGCAGCCAACCGCCTGACGCAGGGCGAGCCCATTCGCATCGGGCTGATTCAGGCCAACATCGCGCAGGTGGACAAATGGAACCCGGCTCGCGCCGACATGATCGTCGACCGCTACCTCCAGCTCACGCGCCAGGCCGCGGCCAATGGCGCGGACTTCCTGCTGTGGCCCGAGTCGTCCACGCCCTTCTACTTTCAGGATGATCCTGGCGGGGACTTGATTCGGTCCATGGTTCGCCAACTGGGGAGGCCCCTGCTATTGGGCAGCGACGAAGTCGAGCGGGGCTCGCCCAATCGCTATTACAACTCCGCCTACATGCTCGACACTGCCGGCACGACGGCCGCGGTGTATCGCAAGATCCACCTGGTGCCCTTCGGCGAGTACGTCCCGTTTCAGCGTGCGTTGTTTTTTGTCGGTCCGCTGGTCGAGGCGGTATCGGCCTTCACCGCCGGCGAGCGCGTGACGTTGCTGCCCGTGCGTGAGCATATGGTCAGCACCGCGATCTGCTACGAAGTAGCCTACCCCAGCCAGGCGCGGGAGGCCGTGCGGCAGGGGAGCGAGCTGCTGACGACGATCACGAATGACGCCTGGTACGGCGAATCGTCTGCCGCCTATCAGCATTTCGAGATGGCGGCGATGCGCGCCGTGGAACAGGGCCGCTATATGGTGCGCGCGGCCAACACCGGCGTCAGTGGCATCATCGACCCGTACGGGCGTGTCCTCATCCGCACCAACCTGTTCGAGACCACGGCCGTGGTCGGCGAAGCGCGGTTCGTGCAGGAGCGCACGCTGTATGCGAGAATTGGAGATCTGGTTGCGCTGGTGGCCACCGTGCTGACGGTGTTGGCCTTGGGCGTGGCCGCATGGCTGAAGGCAGAACGCTGAACGCCGCAAGGAGACCCGCTTGGCACTCGTGATCGATGACCTCGTCCGCCGTTCCACCGGCCTGCTGAAGCGTGCGACCGAGATGCGGAGTTATCTTTGACGATGCGCATGATCCGGGTGAGCTAGCGCAGCTCGAACAGAAAGTCGCCGCCCCACATTTCTGGGACAACCAGGCCGAGGCTCAGCAGACGCTGCAGCGTCAGCGCCGCCTCGCTGAAGACATCGAGCTTGGCGTCAGCTTGACCACCAAGGCCGGCGACATCGCTGTGCTCCTCGAGTGGGCGCACGGCGGAGAGGAGGTCGTCGACGATCTCAAGCGTGCGCTCGATGCGCTCGACGCGCAGGTCGAGGCCGCCGAGACCAAGAAGATGCTCAGCGGCGAGCACGACCGCGCCAACGCCATCATCACCATCCACCCGGGCGCCGGCGGTGTCGAGTCGCAGGACTGGGCCGAGATGCTGTTGCGCATGTATCTGAAGTGGGCCGAGCGCCGTGGCTTCAAGCGCGAGATGCTGGAGTATCAGCCGGGAGAAGAGGCCGGGCTCAAGAGCGTGACGTTCACTCTTGCCGGGCCGTATGCCTTCGGGCTGATGGCCGCCGAGGCCGGCGTCCATCGTCTGGTGCGCATCTCGCCGTTCGACCAGGCTGCCCGCCGCCACACGTCGTTCGCGTCGATCTACGTGTGGCCAGAGTTCGACGATGAGATCGAGATTGATCTTCCCGATAAGGACCTGCGCATCGACACCTTCCGGTCGAGCGGCGCAGGCGGCCAGCACGTGAACGTCACCGACTCGGCGGTCCGCATCACGCACCTGCCGACGGGTATTGTGACGTCGTGTCAGAACGAGCGGTCACAGCACAAGAACAAAGACGTGGCCATGAAGGTGTTGAAGGCCAAGCTATACGATCTGAAGCAGAAAGAGCAGCAGGACAAGCTGTCGCAGATCGGCGGCGCGAAGAAGGAGATCGCGTTCGGGTCGCAGATTCGCAGCTACGTGCTGCAGCCCTACCAGTTGATCAAGGACCACCGGACGAAGTACTCGGAAGGGCAGGTAGACAAAGTGTTGAACGGCGACATCGACGCCTTCATCAAGACCTATCTGATGCAAAAGTCGTCTGGCACGCTCGGCCAGGCGAGCGGGGCGGACGACGACGAGTAGGGCGCCGGTCCGCTACTGCCTGGACGGCTGCGTGCCTGAGATGAATGCCTCGGTGATGGCGCGAGGGTTGGCGGCGCTCGTGGTCTCGCCGGTGTCGCGGTCGACAGTCATGAAGACGATGTTGCCGGGCGGGTCGAACGTGGGCGGATGTTCGCGGTCGGCGTAGAGATCGAGATACGCTTTCATGAAATCAATCCACATCGGCAGCGCGGCAGTCGCTCCGGTTTCGTTGCCGCCAATCGGCTTTTTCTCGTCGTTGCCCATCCACACCCCGACGGTGATGTTGGGATCGAAGCCAATGAACCACGCGTCGGTGTTGTCGTCCACCGTGCCGGTCTTGCCGGCCAGGGGCCAGTTGAGTGACAACGCCGCGGCCGCGGTGCCGCGTTGGACGACGCCCTGCAGCAGGTTGGTCATGACGTATGCCGTGTCGGCGCGGATGGCGTCTTTCGGCTGTGGCCGCGTCTCTTCGAGCAACCCGCCCTCACGGTCGGTGATCGCCTGCGCGAAGTACGGTTGCATGCGGATGCCGTGATTGGGGAACGCCGAGAAGGCACTGGTAAGCTCCATCAGCGTGACTTCCTGGGCACCGAGGGCCATCGACAGGAAGGGCCGGAAGGCCTGCGCGAAGCCGAACTTCTTCGCATAGGAGGCCACCTGGTTCGGGCCGAGCATGTCGATCACCTTGACGGCGGGAATGTTGCGCGACTGCTCAAGCGCGTGCCGCAACGTCATGGCGCCCTGGAACTTGCGATCGTAGTTGCGCGGGCGGTAGGCCGGCTGTCCGGCGCCGGCATCGAAATCGGTCGGCGCGTCGATCAGCATCGTGGCCGGCGTCATGCCGCGATCGATCGCGGCGGTATACAAGATGGGCTTCACCGTTGACCCCATCTGGCGATATGCCTGCGTGGCGCGATTGAACTTACTGCGGCCGAAACTGTAGCCGCCCACCATTGCCAGCACCTGGCCGGTGTGATTGTCGATGGCGACGAGCGCGCCCTCGATCAGTGGCGTCTGCTCGAGCATCACATCAGCCGTGGCGCCCTCGACTTTCGTGATCTCCACGTCAATCAGGTCGCCCACCTTGAACAGTTCCGACGGCGCGGTGCGGCGCGTCCACTGGATGCCCGCCTTGGTGAGCTCCCCGTGCAGGGCGCCGATGCGCAGCTGAGCACTGGTGGCGCTGACCGACCGCACCACCGCCGGCACAATGTCGCCGGCGGCCATGCGCCGAGCCCAGCGGTCGTGCTTGAAGGTCTCGACCGTCAGCTTCCCCGCGATCACGTTGCGCCCCGGCTTGCGGAACCCCCGGCGCTTGTCGACGCGCCGCAGGCCACGATCGATGGCCTGGTTCGCGGCCCGCTGCAGGCGCAGGTCGAGGGCGGTCCGCACGGTCAGGCCGCTCTCGTAGAGGGCTTTCGCGCCGTAGCTGGCCTCCAGGTGCTTGCGGACCTCTTCGAGGAAATACGGCGCCGGGCTGGTCTGGACGGTTGGGTCCCCGGAGACATCGATCGGCTTCTGCTTGGCCTGGGTGGCCGCGTCTTCCGAGATGAAGCCCTCGACGGCCATGCGGTCGAGCGCGTAGTTGCGACGGCGCCGGGTGGCCTCGGGATTGACGAACGGGCTCTGCCGCACGTTGCCCTGGATGATGCCGGCGATAGTGGCGGCCTCTTCGAGGGCGAGGTCCTTGGCCGGCTTGCGGAAGTAGAGCTGAGAGGCCGCCTCCACGCCGTAGGCGCCGTGGCCGAAGTAGATCTGGTTGCTATACATCGTGAAGATTTCCGGCTTCGTGTATCGCTTCTCGATCTGCACCGCGACCAGGGATTCCTTGATCTTCCGTTCCCACGACCGATCGCCGGCCGTGAAGCCGATGTTGGTGGCGAAGAGATTGCGCGCCAGTTGTTGGGTGAGCGTGCTGCCGCCCGGGCCGCGCCCGCTCGACACGATGTCGCGGACGAGCGCCAGCATCATGCGCGAGATGCTGAGGCCGGCGTGGTCGAAGAAGTCGCCATCTTCGGCAGCAAGAATGGCCTGCCGCAGGTTGTCGGGGATGTCGTTGTAATGAATGACGACTCGCCGTTCGACGGCGAACTCACCGACCAGTTGATTGTCTTTTCCCAACACGCGGGTGATCGTGTGCGGCGCGTAGTCGTCGAGCGCGCTCACCTCGGGGAGGTCGTCGGAATAGGCGAACAACACGCCGGCCAAGGTGCCGAGCAGCGCGGCCGCGACGAAGAGGGCGGCAATGCCCGCGTGACGCGCGTAGCGGATGGCGATAGTCATGCGTGGCGCTAAGTCTCAGTATACCAGTCAGTTCGGTGGTGAGGAGGATGGCCGCGCAATCTCGGATTGACAGTAATGCACTCACATTTCATACTAAGGCCATGAGCAAAATCATCGGCATCGATCTGGGCACCACCAATTCCGTCGTGGCAGTGATGGAAGGCGATCAGCCCACCGTCATTCAGAACGCGGAAGGGAGCCGGATCACCCCGTCGGTCGTGGCCTTCAGCAAGACCGGCGAACGGCTCGTGGGCCAGGTCGCGAAGCGCCAGGCCGTGACCAATCCCGAGAACACCATCTTCTCGATCAAACGGTTCATGGGCCGCCGCTTCGACGAAGTGAACGAAGAGATGAAGATGGTGCCGTACCGCGTGGAGCGCGCCAGCAACGGCGACGTGCGCGTGAAGGCGCAAGCGCAGGATCTTGCGCCGCCGCAACTGTCGGCGATGATCCTGCAGAAGCTCAAGCAGGCCGCCGAGGACTACCTGGGCCAGCCCGTCACCAAGGCCGTCATCACGGTGCCGGCCTACTTCAACGACGCGCAGCGCCAGGCGACCAAGGAAGCGGGCCAGATCGCCGGCCTCGAGGTCATGCGCATCGTCAACGAGCCGACGGCGGCCGCGCTGGCCTATGGACTCGACAAGAAAAAGGACGAGACCATCGCCGTCTACGACTTCGGTGGCGGCACGTTCGACATCTCGATTCTCGAAGTGGGCGAGGGCGTGGTCGAGGTGAAGTCCACCAACGGCGATACGCACCTGGGCGGCGACAACCTCGATCAGCGGGTGATCGAGTGGATCATCGATGAGTTCCGCAAGAGCGACGGCATCGACCTCGGCAAGGATCGCATGGCCTTGCAGCGGCTGCGTGAGGCCGCTGAAAAGGCCAAGATGGAACTGTCGTCGGTCATGGAGACCGAGATCAACCTGCCGTTCATCACCGCCGATGCCAGCGGTCCGAAGCACCTGGCCATGAAGCTGAGCCGGGCGAAGTTCGAGTCGCTGGTCGAGGAGCTCTTGCAGAAGACGGTGGGTCCCACCAAGACCGCGTTGACCGATGCCGGTCTCGACCCTTCGAAGATTGATGAAGTGGTGCTGGTCGGTGGCTCGACGCGCATCCCGCGCGTGCAGGCGATCGTCAAGGAGATTTTCGGCAAGGAGCCGCACAAGGGCGTCAATCCCGATGAAGTCGTCGCCATCGGCGCGGCCATCCAGGCCGGTGTGCTCTCGGGCGAGGTCAAGGACCTCCTGCTGCTCGACGTGACGCCGCTGTCACTGGGCATCGAAACCATGGGTGGCGTGATGACGCCGCTGATTCAGCGCAACACCACAATCCCGACGCGCAAGAGCGAAGTGTTCTCGACCGCGTCCGACAACCAGACCAGCGTCGAGGTGCACGTGGTGCAAGGCGAGCGGCCGCTGGCGCGCGACAACCGCACCCTGGGCCGGTTCCACCTCGTCGGTCTGCCGCCGGCGCCACGTGGCGTGCCGAAGGTCGAGGTGACCTTCGACATCGACGCCAACGGCATCGTCAACGTGTCGGCGAAGGACCTCGGCACGCAGAAGGAACAGAAGATCACCATCACCGCCTCGTCTGGCCTCAGCAAGGATGAAGTGGACCGCATGATGCGCGAAGCCGAGGCGCATTCGGATGAAGACAAGAAGCGTCGCGAGGAGATCGAGATCCGCAATCGTGCCGACCAGTCGGTCTACACGGCCGAGCGCATGCTGAAGGATGTTGGCGAGAAGATTCCGATTGCCGACAAGAACGCGATTGAGAACGCGATGGCCGACCTGAAGAAGGCCATTGAGGCTAACGATACGCCGGGCATGAGCAAGGCCATGGACACGTTGATGACTGCGCAGCACAAAGCCTCGGAGGCGCTCTACAAGACGGGCGCGGAGGGTGCGGCGGGTGAGGCCGGTCAGGCGGGTGAGGCTGGCCAGGCCGGCAAGGCGGGTGAAGCAGGCGGCAAGCCCGACGGTGACGTGATCGACGCCGAAGTGGTCGAGGACGAGAAGAAGTAGGGACGTGGACCTGTACCTCGTTCTTGGCGTGGAGCGCAGCGCGCCGTCCGGCGATATCAAGAAAGCCTATCGCCGGCTGGCGCGGCGGCTGCACCCCGATATCAACCCAGGCGACCACGAGGCCGAGACGCGGTTTCGGCAGGTGCTCGACGCCTACGAGACGCTGATCGATCCGGACCGGCGCCGTCGCTACGACTCGGGGCAGTTGAGCGGAATGGTCGAAGACGAGACGGCATCGTTCGGGTTTGCCGGGTTCGATTTCTCCAGCCGCGTGCATGCCGATCGCACGACGACATTCGGCGAATTGTTCGAAGAAGTGTTCGCGCGGCGCACCGGTCGCGAGCCGGCCGATGGCGCCGACCACGGCGCCGACATCCACGCGCGGGCGTCCCTGACGTTTGAAGAAGCGTGGCACGGTGCGCAGCGCGCGGTGACGGTCACGCGGCAAGACACCTGCCGGACGTGCGAGGGCAGTGGGTTCCAGCGCGTGGTCGAAACCCGGTGCGTCGCCTGCGAAGGCACCGGCGCCGTGCGATCGGTCCGCGGTCACATGGTGTTTGCGAAGAACTGTCCGACCTGCGGCGGTGCCGGACGGCTGAAGCAGCAAGAGTGCGTGCCCTGTCACGGCCAGGGCGTGGAACCGCGATCGGAAACCCTGAACGTGCGCATTCCTGCTGGCGTGGCGGCGAGCGCGCGTGTGCGCATTGCCGGGAAGGGACATGCAGGCGTTCGCGGCGGCATTCCAGGCGATTTGCTGATCGCTGTCGACGTGCTGGAACATCCGGTCTACCGGTGCGAAGGCGATGAGTTGCATCTGACGGTGCCGATCGCCGTCCATGAGGCGGCCCTGGGCGCGAAGATCGACATCGAAACGCCCGATGGCCCGGTCCGGTTGCGGGTACCGCCGGGGACGCAGTCTGGTCAGCGCTTCCGGTTGCGCGATCGCGGCGCCCTCGGGCGCGCCGGACGCCGCGGGGACCTGGTCGCCGAGGTGCGGATGCGGTTGCCCAAGGTGCTCGATGAGCGGTCGAAGGAATTGCTCAGGGAATTCGGCCGGATCAACGGCGAAAGCGTCAGGGAGCCATGACCAAGCGACCGGGCAAGGCGTACTTCATGATTAGCGTGGTGGCGCAGCGCTACAACATCCACCCGCAGACCTTGCGGCTCTACGAACGGGAAGGATTGCTCAAGCCGTCACGGACGGAAGGCAACACGCGGTTGTATTCCGAGGACGATCTCGAACAACTGGAAACAATTCTGGCACTTACCCGAGATTTGGGTGTCAACCTCGCGGGGGTCGAAATCATTCTGAATATGCGCCGCAAGATGGAGCAAATGCAGGGTGAAGTCAACGAGTTCATGGAATACGTGAAGCGGGAACTCGCGCGTGGCATCGACGATTGGGAGCAACGCCTGGGCACGGCGTTGGTGAAAGCCTCGCCGACAGATTTGGTTCGCGCCGCGCATCCCGGTCCCGATGCGACCGTGAGCAAGACTGACGCCACAAAAAAATCTCACGGACAAACCTAAAATGTTTTTCCGTCGCGGGGTCGGTGATAAGATTCGCCCGTGATGAGGAAGTTCGAGTCGCTGGCATCGGAATCCGAAACCCTGCACGCGTACCTGCGAGAGATCTCCAGCTTCCCGTTGCTCACGCCCGGCGATGAGCAACAACTCGCACGGCAGATTCAGCAACACGGTGATGAAGACGCATTGGGCCGGCTCGTGCAGTCGAACCTCCACTTCGTCGTGCAGTATGCCAAGCGCTTTCGCCGTCTCGGCGTGCCACTGCTGGATCTGATTCACGAAGGGAACCTCGGGCTGATCGAAGCCGCGCGCCGGTTCGACCCGGCACAGTCCGACACCTTTCAGGCGTCGGCCTTGTGGTGGATCCGGCAGGCCATGATGCACTTGCTGGCCGAGGCCTCGCGCACACCGGAGCTCAGCTCGACCGGCTTGATGGCGGCTGCGGTCACGGGCCGCCAGGTCGAAGCGATTCGTGTTGCGCTCGAATATGCGCACTCGACCGCCACCGGCGGGGACGTGCGGGAGCCCGCGACCAGCGACGCCGAAGACCTTGAAGCTCACCTGCAGAACCAAGGCCGCAAACGCCGCAAAGCCCGCCACGCAGGCAAGGGCCCGCTCAAGTTCGAGGCGGGCGCCCTGCACGCACTACGCCAGCACAGCGTGCTGCGCAGCTACCTGAACTAAATTCAAACCCTTCAATGGAGTGCCCTCTTTGCAACGGATCGCGCTGGAAAAGCGTGGCAGTCGACGGCGTCGAGCGCCTGTCGCGTTGCGACTGCTGGCGCGGGGTGGTGAAAGATCGCTATCTCGCCGAATCTCGCATTCCCGCCAAGTTCGCCAAAGCCGAGCTGAATACCTACCGCCCCGATACCGACTCGCAGCGCGATGCGCTGCGGATGGCCAAGAAGTTTGTCGAGGCCTTCCCGGCGGAACAGAAGGGGCTCGTCTTCTATGGCCCGACCGGCGTCGGCAAGACGCACCTCGCGGTGGGCCTGTTGCGGGCCGTGATCCGCGACAAGGGCGCACGTGGATTCTTCTTCCAGACCACGGAACTGCTGCGACTGGTGCGCGAGACCTACAATCGGTCGGTCGACGAGACCGAGATGGAAGTGCTGCGGCCGGTGCTCGAGGCCGACGTGCTCGTGCTGGATGACCTGGGCGTCGAGAAGACCTCGGAGTGGGTGCAGGAGACGCTCGGCCTCGTCATCAACACCCGCTACAACGCCCGCCGCGCGACGATCGTCACCAGCAATCTGCGCGATCCGATCGACAACACCGACATGAATTCTTTCATGGTGCAGCTCGGTGTCCGCTCCCGGTCGCGGCTGCTGGAGATGTGCGAGTGGGTCGAAGTCCAGGGGACCGACATCCGCGACGTTGAACGGGTGACGGCGGCGGCAAAGGCCGGCCACCTGCCAGAGCCGCCCGAACGGCTCACGAAGAGGGGGCCGCTGCCCGGCAAGTCCAGTGGCATGGCCCGCGCGCGCTTGAAGGAGTCCGGCACTCAGTTCGAACTGAACTGGTCCGGGGGTAAAGCCGGAAGCAAGTAAGTGCCGATCGGCCTGTATCTTCATATTCCTTTCTGCGCGGCGATCTGCAACTACTGCAACTTCAATCGCGGCCTGCATGACGAGGGGCTGCGGCGCCGGTACGTCGCAGCGCTGATTGCTGACATCCGCGGCAACGCGCCAGACGGCGTGGCGGCCGATACCATCTTCTTTGGCGGCGGCACGCCCTCATTGCTCGAGCCCGGTGAAGTCGCGGCGATCATCGCCGCGTGCCGCGACGCCTTCGCTATGACCACCGACGCCGAAATCACGCTCGAAGCCAATCCCGAGTCGGCGTCCGCGGCCGCGCTGGAGGGATTTCGCGCCGCCGGGGTCAACCGATTGAGTTTTGGGGTGCAATCGTTTCACGACGCCGAGCTCAAACGGCTTGGCCGGCTCCATTCATCCGAGACGGCCCGCCTCGCCGTCGCGGTCGCGCGCGCGGCGGGGTTCGACAACCTGAGTCTCGACCTCATGATGTGGCTGCCGGGCCAGCGCCCCGCCGACTGGCTGGCGTCGGTCGATGCCCTGGTTGATGTCGGGCCGGACCACGCCTCGCTCTACCTGCTCGAGATCTACCCCAACGCGCCGTTGAAGGATGAGATGGCGCGCGGTGGCTGGTCCGTGGCACCCGATGACGATGCGGCGGAGATGTACCTGGATGGGCTGGGCCGGCTGGATCGCGCCGGCTTTGAGCAATACGAAATCTCCAATGTGGCCCGGCCGGCGGCGCGCCGGTCGCGTCACAACTTGAAGTATTGGCAGGAAGGGGAGTGGATCGGGTTTGGCTGTGGCGCCCATTCCACCTACGGCGGCGAGCGATGGCGGACGCTGAACGCCACGGCGGACTATGTCGATCGCGTCGCGGCCGGCGCCGACGTCCGGCTCGAGCGGCGGACGCTGGCGCCGCAAGAACGGCTCGAAGAGGGGCTGTTCATGGGGCTCCGGCTGGTCGAGGGCCTGGACCTGCCTGCGATGCGCGCGCGACATGACGTTGATATTTGGGCACGATACGGACAAGACTTAGCACCATTCGTCCAGGCGGGGTGGCTGGTCCATGAGCCGGGCCGGCGCCTGGCGCTGACGAGGGCTGGCATGCTTCTGGCTAACGAAGTAATGTCTGTTTTCATTGGGCGCACAGTACGGTAAAGTAGCAAACTTTCGTTTGAAGGAGGCTGTTCAATGCGTCGAGGATTACGGGTCTTTGTGTCGGGGATTGCGCTGGCGGCGTTCACGCTGGCAGGGGCGGCAGTAGCATCGGCTCAGGAGCCGGCGGCTCCGGCTAAGCCTGTCCTCACGTTGGACGGTGACGCGGCCGTCATCACGTTTCTGATCAAGCCCGATAAGACGGCCGACTTCGAAGGGGTCGTCGCCAAGCTGAAAGAGGCGTTGAGCAAGAGCGACAAGGCGGAGCGCAAGGTCCAGCTTGCGGGGCTGAAGCTCTTCAAGTCGCCCCAGCCGGTGAACAACAGTGCTGTCTACGTCCTCATGGTTGACCCCGTGGTCAAGGATCAGGAATACGACATTACCCGGCTGATCGCCGAAGTCTTCCCGGTCGAAGTTCAGGAGGTGTTCCTGAAGTACAAGGAAGCCTTCGCCGGCCGCGCCATCACGATCCTGAACAAGGTTCCGTAAGTTAGGTTGCGAGTTTCGCGGGCCCTGGAGTCATCCGCTCCAGGGCCTGCCCCCTGCGCGTCGCGGTATGCTGTCTCCTGTGACCGTTGCGCTCGCCCTCCTCGTACTGCTGTCCCAGGCGGCTCCGCCTCCACAAGCGGCCGCACCACCCGTGGCCGCACGGCCTTCGCCCGATCCCGCAACCTCGGCCTTCACCGGCGAAGCCGGCTTGATGCTGGTGGCGATCAAGCCGCTGGCGGCGGCGGACTACGAGTTGGTGATGCACACGCTGCAAGCCGCGCTGGCCGCCGACACCGATGCGTCCCGCAAGGCCGCCGCCGCCGGCTGGCGCGTGTTCAAGGCCGTGGCTACCGACGCCAAGGGCAACGCCCTCTATGTGCACGTCATGCTGCCCGCGGTGCCCGGTTTCGACTACCGGCCCTCGCTGTTGGTGGATGCGCTGGTGAAAGACCTGGCCCCTGGGCTGCTCACCAAATACCAGGATGCGTTTGCCGGGGCGCCCTCAAAACTCGACCTGACCGAACTGGCGAACATGGCGATCGCCCCCGTCGCCCCGCCCGCGGTCGCGAAGCCCGAGACCAGGAAGCCGGGGCGTTAGAACGCGATGTTCGCGCCAGCGTAGAACCGCTGGTACGTCGAATGGAGCGGATCGCCGCGCAACTGGAACACGCGATAGTCCAACCGGAGCCGCACCGGGCCGAGCACCCGGACCTTCAGCCCGCCTCCAAGGTTGATCCCGACGTGACTCTCCTGCCGCGTCGCCAGGTTCTCGCGATAGCCGCTGCCGCCGGCGGTGGCGTAGAACCGCGTGCCCTTCACGTCAACCGGGGTCTGCACAAAGACGTTGGCTGAGTACGTCTTCAGCCCAGGCAGCGACTCCAGCGGGTCTTCACCCAAGTGACTGAATTCGACTTCGAACCCCACGACCACCAGGGAGAGGCCGGCGCTGAATCCCTTGACGGTGTGGCGCTCCGGCGTCGGCGACAGGCCAAGAAAGGCCGTGATGTCGGCACGGGCCGGCGTGGCGGCCGAGGCGAGAAACAGGACGGCCAGCGCCAGAACCAGCGCGAACGGGCGAGTACGTGTGAGTGTGGACATTCCGTCTCCGATGCTATGATCCCACGGTCCAAGCGCAAGCGGCACGCCAATACGCTTGGCACGATATTCGCAATGTATGTGGTCAGTCTCGAACGACTGACCGGAGGAGGTTACAGATGGTTCCCCAACGCTGGATTGCTCGCGTAGCCCTCATCGTGGCGCTGCCCGTCAGCCTGCAAGCCGACACCCTCATCCTGCGTGACGGTTCGCGGGTGCAAGGTGAGCTTGTCTCCGTCAGGAACGGTACCATCGAATTCGAGGAGCGCCGGAACTTCGGCACTGGCCGGACACTTCGCTTCGATCGTGACGAGGTCGTGCGCATCGAATTCGAGACCTACCGGAACAACACCGGCAGGTCGTCGAATGACTTCGGCCGTCCGTCGGGCATGCGCGAGAAGCAGAGTCTTGTCTCGGCCGACGTGGCCTGGAATGACACCGGGATCGACGTTCGGTCCGGTCAGACCGTCTACTTCGAGGCCCAGGGCCAGGTGCGCTGGGGGCGCGACCGTCGCGACGGCCCGGCCGGCGAACGCAACTCGCCGCCCAATCCCGGCCGGCCGATGGGCAACCGCAATGCTGCCGCGTTGATCGGCAAGATCGGCACCGACTCCGGCGACCTGTTCTTCATCGGCGACGAGACCGGCCCCGTGCGCGTGCGTGGCAACGGCCGCCTCTACCTGGGCATCAACGACGATGTCCTGACGGACAACTCCGGGAACTTCCGGGTGGTGGTTTACTACTGATCCTTGCCGGGGAGGCACTGCTTGACGGGGCGGCACCATTGGACGGGGCGGCACTACCTGACGGGGAAATGCGAACCCAGTCACGAAGCACTTCCCGTCAAGCATCCCCTCCCCGTCAAGCAGTGCCGCCCCGGCGGTTATACTCGTCGGAATGGATTTCCGTTTGAGCGACGAGCAGGACCTGCTTCGCAAGTCGGTCCGCGAGTTTGCCGAAACCGAAATGCGTCCTCACATCATGAAGTGGGACAACGCGCAGCACTTTCCGCACGAGCTGTTACCGAAACTGGCCGCACTCGGGCTCATGGGGATCCAGTTTCCCGAGAGCCTGGGCGGCGCCGGCCTGAGCGCCGTGGACTACTGCATCTGCATTGAAGAACTGGCCCGTGTGGATCCCAGCGTGTCCCTGTCGGTGGCCGCGCATAACGGATTGGGTGCCGCGCACATTGCGATGTTCGGCAACGACGCGCAGAAGCAGACGTCCCTGGTTCCGTTGGCCAAGGGCGAGAAGCTGGCGGCCTGGGGGTTGACCGAGTCCGGCTCGGGCAGCGATGCGGCGGCCATGCGAACGACGGCGGTGGCCGATGGCGACCACTTCATCCTGAATGGCTCGAAGGCGTTCATCACCCACGGCACGTCGGCCGACACCCTGGTCGTGATGGCCGTGACCGACAAGGCCAAAGGTTCCAAGGGCATCTCCGCATTCATTGTCGAACGGGGCACTCCGGGCCTTATTGCCGGGAAGAAGGAAGACAAGCTCGGCATGCGCGCGAGCGAAACCTCTGAAGTGATCTTCCAGAACTGCCGCATCCCGGCCTCGCAACTGATTGGGGCGTTGCACCAGGGGTTCATCCAGACGCTGCAGGTGCTGGATGCCGGCCGCATTGGGATTGCCGCGCTCTCGGTGGGCCTGGCGCAGGGGGCGCACGAGGCCAGCCTGAGCTACACGGCGCAGCGCCAGCAGTTCGGCCGCGCCATCGGGTCGTTTCCCTCCATCCAGGAGCGCCTCGCCGAGCACGCCTCGCGCGTCGAGGCGGCGCGCCTGCTGACGTATCGGGCGGCCTGGCTCAAGGATCAGGGCCGCCGCATGACGCTCGAGTCGGCCATGGCCAAGCTCTATGCCAGTGAGATCGCCGTGCGAGCGTCGGAAGACTGCGTGCAGTTACACGGCGGCTACGGGTTCGTGAAGGACTATCCGGCGGAGAAGTACTTCCGCGACGTCAAGCTGCTCACGATCGGCGAAGGCACGAGCGAGGTGCAGCGGCTCGTGATTGCCCGACAGCTTCTGGCCGCCTGACGTGACCGCGCCCCCCACCCTGGCCGAGCGCGTGCGGGCCGGCGACGTGCGGGCGATCGCACGCGCCATCTCGCTGATCGAAGACGAGGCGGCGTCGGCGGCCGGCCTGGTTCGCGACATCTTCCCGCACACCGGCCACAGCTACCTGATGGGCGTCACCGGCCCTCCCGGCGCCGGCAAGAGCACGCTGGTCGATCGTCTGACCGCCGCCACCCGCGCGGGCGGTGAGACGGTGGGCGTGATTTGCGTTGACCCGACGAGCCCGTTCACCGGCGGCGCCATTCTCGGTGACCGGGTGCGGATGCAGGCCCACGCGCAGGACGAACAGGTGTTCATCCGCAGCATGGCAACCCGCGGGCAGATGGGCGGGCTCGCTCGCGCGACCAGTGACGCCGCGCTCGTCCTCGATGCGTCCGGCAAGTCGCTGGTGATCATCGAGACCGTCGGCGTCGGCCAGGACGAGGTCGACATCGCGCGGACGGCCGATGTCTCGATTGTCGTGCTGGTGCCCGGCACCGGCGACGACGTGCAGGCGCTGAAGGCGGGGATCATGGAGATCGCCGATATCTTCGTGGTGAACAAATGCGACCGCGACGGCGCCGACCGCATGGTGACGTCGATCGAGTCGAACCTGGCGCTGCAGGCCTATGGCGAAGGCGAATGGCGGCCGCCGATCGTGAAGACCGAAGCGACGACGGGTCACGGCGTGGCCGAGTTGTGGGCGACCGTGCAGCAGTTTCGGACCCATTCGGAAGGCGCGCGCCCGCGCCGGCTGAAGGCCCGTAACGAGTTCCGCCTTCGCGACCTGCTGACTCACCGCTTCATGGAGTTGGTCGAGCACGACCTGCTGGGCGCGGGGGAGTTCGCCGCACTGGTGGCGCGGATCGCCGCGCGGGAAATCGATCCCTACACGGCGGCCTCGGATATCCTGTCGCGGGCGCTCAGGCCCAGGCCGTGATGAAAGCCGTCCTCGACCACATCGGGATCGCCGTCGGCGACCTGCCGGCGTCGCTGGCGTTCTTTCGCGACACGCTTGGCCTGCACCTGGAAGCGAGCGAGGAGATCGCGTCGCAGAAGGTGCGCGCGCATTTCCTGTCCACCGGGCGGTCGTCGCTGGAGATACTCGAGGCCACGGCCGCGGATTCGCCGATTGCGAAGTACCTCGAGAAGCGCGGCCCTGGCATTCATCACATCGCTCTTCGCGTCGAGAACATTCACGCGGCGCTGGCGCACCTGAAGTCGCGCGGCGTGCGGCTGATTGACGAACGCCCTCGTCCCGGAGCGGAAGGCGCGCTGGTCGCGTTCATCCATCCGTCGGCAGCGCACGGCGTGCTAGTGGAGCTCAAGCAGCCGGCCGCGGCCGTGCCGCTGTTCCGGACCGTGGGTCGGCACACCCTCGGTGATCTGGAATTGCTCTCGCTGTCAGACGGATTCATCCGGCTCGATGGCGGCGCGATGTTCGGCGTCGTGCCGCGAACGTTGTGGGAGAAGCGCTTGCCGCCCGACGATACCAATCGTATTCCGCTCGGCATGCGGCCGCTGATCGTGCGCGGGGAGAAGACCCTGCTGATCGACGCCGGCTGCGGCGATAAGATGGACGCGAAGAGTGCGGCCATTTACGGATTGGATCGCAGCTATCACCTCGACCACGCGCTCGCCGAAGCCGGGCTGTCCCCAGAGGACATCGACATCGTCGTGGCCAGCCACCTGCATTTCGATCATGTCGGCGGGTTCACGTCGCGGGCAGCGGACGGCTCGATCGTGCCCCGGTTCCCCAAGGCGCGCTACCTCGCGCATCGCGGGGAGTGGCACGATGCGACGCATCCGCACGAACGGAACCGGGCGAGCTATCCGCAGGAGAACTTCGTGCCGCTCGAGGTCGCCGGCGTGCTGACGCTGGTGGACGAGGGCGCCGAGATCATGCCCGGTGTCAGGTTCCGCTGGTCGGGCGGCCACACGCCGCATCATCAGGTGGTGACGATCGAGTCAGGAGGCCGGACGGCGGTCTTCACGGCCGACATGTACCCGACGACGGTGCATGTGCCGGACCCGTGGATCATGGGCTACGACCTTCATCCGATGGACACGCTGGCGTTCAAACGGGCGTTCGCGAAGGAGGCGGTCGAGCGGGAGTATCTGCTGTTCTTCGAGCACGAGCCGTCGATGGCGGCGGGCTACCTGCGGGAGAAGGACGGCAAGCGGTTCGTCGAGCGAGTGATCTGAACGAATAGCGAATAGCGAGCAGCGAATGACTGTGAAGATTGGAATTATCGGCGGGAGCGGACTGTATGACATGGCCGAGCTCACCGATCGGGAAGAGAAGGTCCTGTCAACGCCGTTTGGGGATCCCTCGGGGCCGTTTGTGCTGGCCACCCTGCGCGGCAAGCGCGTCGCGTTCCTGGCCCGCCACGGCGCCGGGCACCGGCTGACGCCGACCGAACTGAACTACCGCGCCAACATCTTCGGCATGAAGATGCTCGGCGTGGACTGGATCCTGTCGGCGAGCGCCGTCGGCAGCCTCCAGGAACAGTATCGGCCCATGGACCTGGTCTTTCCAGACCAGTTCATCGACCGCACGCGCGGCCGCATCAGCACATTCTTCGGCAACGGCCTCGTGGCCCACGTTGGGTTCGCGCATCCGCTCAGCCATCATCTGTCAACGCTGGCCGCGGACTGCGCCGCCGAAGTGGGCGCGCGCGTCCATCGCGGCGGGACCTATGTCTGTATGGAGGGGCCGCAGTTCTCGACGCTGGCCGAATCGCGGCTCTACCGGACGTGGGGCGCCGACGTCATCGGCATGACCAATCTGCAGGAAGCCAAGCTGGCGCGCGAGGCCGAAATCGCCTATTCGACCATGGCGCTGGTGACCGACTACGACTGCTGGCATCCCGATCACGACTCGGTGACCGTGGCGATGATCGTCAACAACCTGGCGCAGAACGCCAAGACCGCGCAGCAGGTGATTGCCCGCGTAGTGGAGCAGCTTGACGTCGAGGTGCGTGATGCGGCGCACAGCGCGCTGGCCACGGCGGTCATCACCCGCCCCGACGCCATTCCAGAGCAGACCCGGCGCGATCTTGCGCCCATCATCGGCAAGTACCTCAAATGAAACTCATCGTCACCGGCTCGATCGCGTTCGACTACCTGATGTCGTTCCCGGGAAAGTTCACCGAACACTTCCTGCCCGAGCACATGCATCGGGTGTCGCTCAGCTTTCTCGTCGACACCCTGGACAAGCGCCGCGGCGGCTGCGGGCCCAACATTGCCTACACGCTGGCGCTGCTCGGCGAGCGCCCGTACCTGATGGCGACCGCGGGCCAGGACGTCTCCGACTACAAGGCCTGGATGGACGCCGCCAATATCGACACCTCGCTGATGAAGATCATCGACGGCAAGTTCTGCGCCTCGTTTTTCTGCAGCACTGACCAGGCGAGCAACCAGATAGCGTCGTTCTATACCGGTGCCATGGCCAACGCCGGGGAGCTGTCGTTTCGCGGGTTGCCGGGATTGGGCGATGCCTTGGTCATCATCTCGCCCAACGACCCCGGCGCGATGGTCCAGTACGCGGAAGAGTGCGCGTCGATGGGCCTGAAATATATCTGGGATCCGGGCCAGCAATGCGCGCGCCTGGAGGGCGACCAACTCGCCGATGGCGTCAAAGGGGCGTTCATGGTGATCTGCAACGACTACGAGTTCGAGCTGATCCGCCAGAAGACCGGCATGGGCGAGGCCGAGATCCTGAAGCACGCGCCGCTGCTGGTGGTCACCAAGGGCGAGAAAGGCTGCTCGATCCACACCCGCGACGGCGTGACCGACATACCGGCGGTGACGCCGCATCGCATCGAGGATCCCACCGGCGTCGGCGATGCCTTCCGCGGCGGGTTCATGAAGGGACTGGCGATGGGGGTATCATTCCCGGTCTGCGCCCAGCTGGGCAGCGTCGCCGCGACCTATGCGCTCGAGCATCTCGGCGGCACCTCGCATGCGTATACTTGGAAAGAATTTTCGGAGCGCTACCAACAGCACTTCGGCACCCTGAAGGCATAACCACCATGATTCGTCCCGTCATCATCGCCACCGCTACGCTGCTGGCCGTCACGCTTGGCGCGGCGGTACTCAACGGCCAGACGCCCCAACGGTCCACCAACGGCTCGGTCTACACCGCGGCGCAGGCCGAGCGCGGCCGGCAGGTGTTCGGCGAGAAGTGCAGCGCGTGTCACGACCCGGCGCGGTTCACCGGCGCCGCCTTCTTCGACGCGTTTGACGGCAAGGCGCTCAAGGAAGTGTGGGACATCGCCAGCGGCACGATGCCCGAGGACAACCCGGGCAGCCTCAAGCCGCAAGAGTACGGCGACATCATCGCGTATTTCCTGCAGCTGAACGCCTTCCCGACCGGCGACGCCGAGCTGCCGGGCAACGCCGGCGCCATGGCCAACATCAAGATCGAGAAACCGAAGAAATGACGGCGGCGAATACGCCTTGAGCGCGATCCTGATGGAAAAGCCGTCGCCCTAATTGCGCGCGCACGGCGCGGGCGGTCCCGAGACCACCGTCAGCGGCGCCGCTGACGCGGCGGTGAACGCCGGCTCGTTGATGGAGCCGTTCGCCAACATCCGCTGCAGAATCCGCTTGGCCTCTTGCGCGGCCGCCTTGACCGCCTTCTGAATCACCGACTCGCTCAGGTGGTGCCGGCGGACGACACCGGCGCGCGGATCGGTTGACAGCGTCCGGCTCGGAAACACCCAGAACCAGCCGAGCTCCCGGCCCGCATTCGGGTATTTGCGATCCAGGGCATCTGGCATCCACACACCGGCCAGTCCCGCCTGGCGGTCGGCCTGGTGCCGGGCCTCCGACGAGCGCAGGTGAGCACGCAGTTCCTCCCGTCCAACTTCGGCGAGGAGCGTCGACCGGTCTTTGTCTCCTTTGCCACGGCGGACAATGACCAACCCCTGGTCGAAATCGACATCCTTGATCCGAAGCTCGCAGCACTCCGACACCCGCAGACCGCCGCCGTAGATGAGCGCGGCCATCAGGCGCGGCGTGCCCGACATCGCGTCCAAGAGCGCCACCGTCTCCGGCATGCTCAGTACCACCGGCAGGCGCTGCCCCCGCTTGGCTTTCACGCCTGGGGAGACACTCTCCACGTTCACACCCAGTACTTCCCGGCACAGGAACAGAATCGCGCAGACGGTGCTGACCGGCCGCCGATGCCAATCCGTTCGCTTGAGGAAATTGACGAAGTAGATGCGGAGCGCCTGGTCTGCCTGACGCACCTGCCAGTCCTCGGACCCGCCGTTGCGTTCCAGGTCCTCGCAGAACCCTCGCACTTGATCCGCCAGTGGCTCGTCCGACGCCGGGCGGGACAGGAACCGCCGCACCCAGCGCACGAAGTAGGGAGCCGCCGCCGGTGGTACTGAGCATGCCGGAGACGGTGGCGCTCTTGGACGCGATGTCG